>NZ_RCNX01000103.1:0-85813 GCF_004307595.1 Pseudomonas sp. Sample_23 | reverse complement strand
TGCAACAACAGCAAGGCGCGCCTTCGCCGGACAAGTTGGTGAAGATTCTCGGGCCTAAGTAGTTTTTTCATCGCTTGGACCGGCCCTTTCGCGAGCAGGCTCGCTCCCACAGTTGACTGCATTCCCTCAGCCAGAATGCGATTAACTGTGGGAGTGAGCCTGCTCGCGAATGAAGCTCACTCGATGTGTCAGTTGCGCTCGCGCAGAAACGCCAGCAGTGCCTCAGTCACAAACCCGGGATTCTCCAGATTGGAGATATGCCCCGCCTCCGGTACCAGCACGCACGGGCAACCGATCAATTCAGCCATTTCCCGGGCTTCCGAGGGTGGTCGCGGTTTGTCCTGATCGCCGCACAATACCAGCGTCGTCGCCGGGTTCAGCTCGTCCAGGCGTGGCAACAGGTCGTTGCGGCCAAACGTGATGCGGCCCATCGGCACGATGCTGTCGCGCAAACGCTCGGGCGAGTAGCCCTGCAGTTTTGCGCGGAAGCCCTGATACAGCGCCGACTGCGGGTCGATGCCCGGGCGGAAGAAGATTGGCACAACGATGTCGAGCAATTGTTCGGAGATGGTGCCGCTGTCTTCGATCTGCTTGAACAACGAGAAGTAATACTGCCGGGTCGGTTCCGGCTCGACGCCGACGTAGGTGTCCATCAGCACCAGACCGTTGAGACGTTGCGGTGCGGACAGTGCCAGGCGCACGCCCCACATGCCGCCGACCGAAAGCCCGACGAGGGTGACGTGGTCGATGTCCAGATGATCAAGCAAGGCCTGCGCCTGTCGGGCGATGTCATCCAGCGATGTCGTGCCTTCAGGTAACTTGCCGGACTCGCCATGACCCCACAGATCCAGGGCGATGACGCGATAGTGCGGGGTCAGCGCGGCGATCTGCGGCGCCCACATCGCTTGATCCCAGAGATAACTGCCAGCCAGCAACACGGCGGGGCCGGTGCCTTGATCAATGTAGTGCAGTGCTTGTCCGTCAACCGTGAAAAAGGGCATCGACCACCTCCGCGAGAAAAAACAGAACCGGCAGACTGAGCTGCCGGTTGTTGATCGTCAAGGATGGAAATGTACAGCAATGTACAGACGCCATTCGCGAGCAGGCTCGCTCCCACAGGGGTTTTGTAAACAACACAGATCCTGTGTGGGAGCGAGCCTGCTCGCGAAGCGGCCGGCCCAGGCGCCGGAGGACTACAACCCCTCCAGCTCCGCCATCAGATCATTCAACCGATCAACCTTCTCCTCTGTAATGTCGCTGGCCGCCAGCCCACCGATGTATTCGGCCAGTTCCTCCACCGTGCTGCATTCGAACATTGCGCGCAGCGGCACGTTGCGTTGCAGGGCTTTTTGTACCCGCGATGCAATTTGCGTAGCCAGCAGCGAATGCCCGCCCAGTTCGAAGAAATTGTCGCGCACGCCGACCTTTTCCACTTTCAGCACCTCAGCCCAGATATCAACCAGGGTCTGCTCCAGTTGATTGCGCGGCGCCAGATAATCCTCGCTCTGCAACTGACCGATTTCCAGTGCCGGCAAGGCTTTGCGGTCGAGTTTGCCGTTAGCGTTGAGTGGCATCTGCTCCAGCCACAGCCAGTGCAGCGGCACCATGTATTCCGGCAGGTCGGCGCGCAGGCGCTGCTTGATCCGCTCCAGGCGTTCACCCGGATTGAGCGCTGCATCGGCCGCGACCAGGTAGCCCACCAGATGCTTGCCGTTGACGCCTTCCTGCACACCCACCGCCGCGTCGCGCACTTCCGGTTGTTCATGCAGGCGCGCTTCGATTTCACCGAGCTCGATACGGTAACCGCGAATCTTCACTTGATGATCGACGCGGCCGACGTATTCCAGCACGCCGTCGGTGCGGCGCCGTGCCAGGTCACCGGTGCGGTACAGGCGTTCGCCCGGCGCGCCGAACGGATTCGGCACAAACACCGGCGCGGTGCGCAGCGGATCGCTGACGTAACCGCGACAGACGCCGGTCCCGGCAACACATAACTCACCCACCGCGCCCAACGGCACCAGATCCAGCGCGCCATCGACCAGGTACAGCAAGTTGTTATCGGTCGGCGTGCCGATCGGCAAGTAACTGCCGCGCGTTGAAGCCATGTCGACACGGAAGAACGCCACATCATCCGAGCATTCCGCCGGGCCGTAAGCATTGACCAGACCAATGTCCGGGTAACGCAGCAGCCATTGATGGGCCAGTTCCGGCGGCATCGCTTCACCGGTCGGCAACATCCAGCGCAAGCCGTCGAGGCTCAGGCGCTCGGAGCCGAGCATGCCCTGAATCAGCGATGGCACGCTCTCCAGCACGGTGATGCCCTGCGCCTGCACATGGCCCAGCAAACCTTGCGGATCGTGGGCAATCGTATTCGGGACGATGTCGACCCGTGCGCCGAACAACGGCGCGGCAAGGAACTGCCAGACGGAAATGTCGAAGCTTTGCGAGGCGGTCTGCGCGATCACATCGGCCTCGCTCAAGTCGAGGTACGGGCGTTTGCTCAACTGGTTGTTGAGCATGCCGCGCTGCTCGACCATCACGCCTTTTGGCAGACCGGTCGAACCCGAGGTGTAGATCACATAGGCGAGATTGTCCGGGCCGCTGTGAATGCCGAGATTGTGCGTCGCTGCCACCGACGCCTGGACCTCTTCCCACACCAGCAGGCGCGGGCGATTCGAACAGCCAAACTCTTCGAGCAAGGTCTGCGCCTGCTCAAGGCAGGCTGCGCTGCACACCAGCAACGGCGTGCGGCTCAGCTCGATGATGCGGCTCAGGCGCTGGCTCGGCAGACCCGGGTCCAGCGGCAGGTAACCGGCGCCGGCCTTGAAGCTGCCGATCATCATGCCGAGCAGGTCGAGATTACGCTCGGCCAGCAGCGCCACCGGTTGATCCATGCGCACACCGGCAGCGACCAGGGCATGGCCGAGACGGTTGGCGTTGTGATTCAGTTCGGCATAGCTCAATTGCTGATCGAGGCAACTGGCGGCAACGCGCTGCGGATGCGCCGCGACCTGCGCCTCGAACAACGCCACGTAGCTTTGCTCCAGCGGGTAGTCGTGGCCGCTCTGGTTGCAACCGTGCAGCAGGAAGTCGCGCTCTTCGTCGCCCAGCAGAGGCAAATCGGCCATGTCGCCATGGAAGCCGTCGACCAGCGCCAGCAGCAGGCGCTTGAACTCACTGAGCATGCGCTCGACCGTCGCCTCGTCGAAGTAACGCTGGTCATAGGACAGGTGCAAGCCAAGGTCATCGCCCGGGTAACACACCGCCGTCAACGGGAAGTTGGTATGGGTGCGGCCGGAATCCGAGGTCGCATTCAGGCTCTGTGCACGATCAAGCACCGAGACTTCCACCGGGGCGTTTTCGAAGACGAACAGGCTGTCGAACAACGGCTGGCCTTTGGGCAATTCGCTCTGTTCCTGGATGTTTACCAGTGGCAGGTATTCGTACTCGCGCAGTTGCATGTTGCTGTCGAGCAAAGCGCTGAGCCATTGACGCACGCTGCTGCGCTGATCGTCCGCAGGCATCTTCACCCGCAGGGCGATGCTGTTGATGAACAGGCCGACGGTGCGTTGCATTTCCGGCATCTCCACCGGCCGCCCGGCCACGGTCACGCCGAAGAGCACGTCGCGATCGCCGCTCAGGCGCCGCAAAACCAGAGCCCACGCAGCTTGGGCGAAGGTGTTGACGGTCAGTTGATGTGCCTGCGCCAGTTCCCGCAACCGTGCTCCGTCTTCAACATTGAGGCGGGTGTAACGGTCGCCGACGATCATGCCGCCGCTTTCACCGGCGTGTTCGCGCAGGAACGGCCGGTCGCTCGGGATCGGCGTGGTGCGCTCGAAGCCTTGCAGATTCTGCCGCCACCACTGCCGCGCCTCGGCCAGGCTCTGGCGTTGCAGCCAACCGATGTAATCGCGATAACGCGGCGGCACGCTCAACTGCGCTTCACGACCTTCACCGAGGGCGGTGTAGGTCTCGAAGAAGTCGTTCATCAGCAGAGAACGGCACCAGGCGTCGATGAGGATGTGGTGGTTGCTCATCATGAACCAGTAGCGCGCCGCGCCGACCTTGATCAGGCGCAGGTGGAACGGCGCCTGATTGAGCAGATCGAACCCGGCTTCGCGCTCGCTTTTCAGCAGCGCTTGCAGCTGTGGTTCCTGCTCGGTTTCGGCGACGGCGCTCCAGTCCAGATACTCGATCGGCGTGCGCCCCGGCGTGTGAATCACTTGCAGCATGTCTTCGCCAACGTTCCAGCAGAACGAAGCGCGCAATGCTTCATGACGAGCGACCACCGCTTGCCAGGCCTGGGCGAAACGCTCGGGGTCGAGTTCGCTGTTGATGCGATATCGATCCTGCATGTAGTACAGACCGGTGCCCGGCTCGAGCAAGGTGTGCAGCAACATGCCTTCCTGCATCGGCGTCAGCGGGTAGACATCTTCGATGTGCGCGGCCGGCACCGGCAGCGCATCGAGTTGCGCCTGAGTCAGTCTGGCCAGCGGGAAGTCCGATGGCGTCAGGCCGCCGGCTTCGTCTTGCAAACAATGGGCGATAAGGCTTTGCAGCTCACCGAGGTAGGCGGCGGCCAGATCGTTAATGGTTTGCGCCTCGTAACGCTCGGCACTGAAATTCCAGCGCAGCAGCAGTTCTCCACCGTAAACCTGACTGTCGACGCTCAGCTCGTTGGGCAACGGCGCCTGCGGATCGTGCGCTGCACCGATTGGCTCATCGAGAGGACGGAACAGCGCATCGCTGCCGAAGCTCTGGTCGAACTGGCCGAGGTAGTTGAAGGTGACCTGCGCCTGCGGCAGCGCGGCCATGTTCTGGCGGCAGCCGTCATCGGCCAGATAACGCAACACGCCATAACCGAGACCTTTGTGCGGCACGGCGCGCAGTTGTTCTTTGATCGCCTTGATCGAAGCGCCCTGCCCGGCGGCCTCTTCGATATTGTGCGGGGTCAGGCGCAGCGGATAAGCGCTGGTGAACCAACCGACGGTGCGGGTCAGGTCGATCTCGTCGAACAGGGTTTCGCGACCGTGTCCTTCCAGTTGAATCAGTGCCGAGGGCTGGCCGCTCCAGCGGCACAGCACACGAGCCAGAGCGGTCAGCAGCAGGTCGTTGACCTGAGTGCGATAAGCGCTTGGAGCCTGTTGCAGCAACTGCCGGGTGCGCTCGGCATCGAGGCGTACGCTGACGGTTTGCGCATGGCGATTCTGCCTGCCGCCCTGCGGGTTTTCGCAAGGCAGATCGGCGCTTGGCCCGGCCAGTTGCGTTTGCCACCAACCGAGTTCTTCTCGCAGGGATTCGCTGCCGGCATAAGCCTGCAAACGCGCGGCCCAGTCCTTGAAGGCGCTGGTTTTCGCCGGCAGTTTCAGCGGCTGCGCAGCGTCGAGTTGGCGATAGGCGGTTTGCAGATCATCCAGCAACACGCGCCAGGAAACGCCGTCGACGACCAAGTGGTGGATGGCGATAAACAGACGTTGCTGATCATTCGCTACATCGACCAGCACCGCGCGCAGTAACGGGCCGTTGTGCAGATGCAGACTGCGTTGCGCGTCGGCGAACAGGGCTTCGCACCGGTCCAGCGAATCGACGTTGAATTGCCAGAGCAGATCATCACTCGACAGCACTTGATGCGTCGCTTGCCATGCATCATCGGTTTCAGTGAAACGCAGACGCAGCGCATCGTGCTGCTCGGTCACGGCCAGCAAAGCTTGCTGCAATCGTTGCGGCTCGAGGCGCACAGTCGGTTCCAGCAACAGCGCCTGATTCCAGTGCTGACGCTGGGGAATGTCCGTATCGAAGAACCAGCGCTGAATGGGCGTCAGACGCGATTCGCCGTCCACCAGGCCTTGCTCGGCCGTCACTTGCTGGGTGCGACTGGCAACGGCGGCGAGCGTCTGCACGGTCTGGTGCTGGAACAGGTCGCGCGGGCTGAAGTGAATGCCCTGCTGACGCGCGCGGCTGACCACCTGAATCGACAGAATCGAGTCGCCGCCGAGCTCGAAGAAGTTGTCGTTGAGGCCGACCTGCCTGACGTTAAGCACATCGCACCAGATCTGCGCCAGGGTCTGCTCCAGCTCATTGCTTGGCGCAACGTAGTCCTGACGATTCAACTCGGGATCGGGCGCCGGCAAGGCGCGGCGGTCGAGTTTGCCGTTGGCGGTCAGCGGCATGCTTGCCAGCAGCATCAGCTGGGTCGGCACCATGTAGTCCGGCAGTTGCGCCTTGAGGTGCGACTTGAGCGCTTCGCGCAGTTCAGCCTGTTGCGCTTCGCCTTGCCCGGCGACATCGGTAACGAGATAACCCACCAACTGCTTGCCACTCGGCGCATCCAGCGCCAGCACCACCGCTTCGCGGATCGAAGGGTGATCGAGCAGGCGCGTTTCGATTTCGCCCAGTTCGATGCGGAAACCACGGATTTTCACTTGATGGTCGATCCGCCCCAGATACTCGACCAGACCATCGGCACGCTGGCGCACCAGGTCGCCGGTGCGATACATGCGCCCGCCATCAGCGGCAAACGGGTCAGCGACAAAACGCTCGGCGCTGATGCCCGGACGGTCGTGATAGGCCTGCGCCAGACCGGCGCCGCCGACAAACAATTCACCGGTCGCGCCTTGCGGCACCAAGGCCAGATCGGCGTCGAGAATGTACGCGACCCGCGCGCCGATCACGCTGCCGATCGGCACACTGCCGGCGCCCTCTTCCAGTACCTGCGGCGCCAGACTGGCCAGCGGCATGACCACGGTTTCGGTCGGGCCGTAAGCATTGAAAAACTGCGCCGGTTGGAATGCCGCGCGGATGCGCTGCAGATGCTCGCCGGTCAGCGCTTCACCGCCGGTGATGATCATCCGCACCGGCAGGACTTCATTCTGCGTGGCAAGGAACTGCGCCAACTGGCTGCCGTAGCTCGGCGTGAAACCGAGGACGTTGATTCGATGCGTGCGAATCAAGCCGCAGATTTCTTCCGCGTCCCACTGGCCCTGCGCCCGCAACACCACCTGCGCACCGCTGAGCAGCGGCACCAGTAGACGTTCGGTGGCAGCGTCGAAGTTGATCGAATAGAAATGCAGTTCACAGTCGTCCGGGCGCATGCCGAAGCGTTCGATCACGGCCTGGCAGTGCATGGCAATTTCACCGTGGGAGACCACCACGCCTTTCGGCTTGCCGGTCGAGCCGGAGGTGTAAATCAGATAAGCCTGATGTTGCGGCAGGCTGATAAACGGCAACTCGCTGGCCGGGTAGTCGGCCAATCCCGGGCTGTCATCTTCCAGACACCAGCGCGCCACGTCTGACGGCAAGTCACCCAGGGCCTGAAACATCGCCCGATCGCTGAGCAGCAGGCCGATGCGGCTGTCTTCAATCATGTAATGCAGACGGTCGAGCGGGTATTCCGGATCCAGCGGCACATAAGCGCCGCCCGCCTTGAGAATCGCCAGCAGGCCGATGACCATTTCCAGCGAACGCTCCAGCGCCAGACCGACCCGCACCTGCGGGCCGACCCCACGCTCACGCAGCGCCCAGGCCAGACGATTGGCCCGGGCATCGAGTTCGGCGTAGCTCAGGGTCTGCCCGGCGAAGGTCAGCGCCGGCGCGTCTTTGCGCGCCAGTGCCTGTTCGGCAAACAGATGATGGATGCACTGGTCGAGACGATGTTCGCCCGGCTCGACGCCAAGGCTGTCGAGCAGCTGCTGTTGCTCAGACTTATCGAGCAACGGCAGTTCGCTGAGACGTTGCTGCGGATCAGCGATCAACGCTTCAAGCAGGTTGCGCCAATGCCTGGCCATGCGTTCGATGGTCGGTTCGTTGAACAGGTCGGTGCTGTAAGTCAGGCAGCAGCCGAGGCGATGGTCGAGATCGGTGACTTCCAGATTGAGGTCGAACTTGGTCGCCCGCGCATCGTTGGCCAGGTACTCGACAGTCATCCCAGCGAGCGTGCGGCTCTGCTGGAATTCCCAGCGCTGCACGTTGCACATCACCTGGAACAGCGGGTTGTAAGCCGCGCTGCGTGGCGGCTGCAAGGCTTCGACCAAATGATCGAACGGCAGATCCTGATGGGACTGGCCTTCGATCACGGTGTGGCGCACCTGCTCGAACAGTTCGCCGACCGACATCTGCCCGTCGAGCTGGCAACGCAGCACCTGGGTGTTGAGAAACGCCCCGATCAGCCCTTCACTCTCCGGGCGGATACGGTTGGCCACCGGCGCGCCGATGCGCAGGTCGGTCTGGCCACTATAGCGGTAGAGCAATGTGGCGAGCGCGGCGGTCATGGTCATGAACAGGGTCAGACCGTTTTGCGCATTGAACGCCCGCACCCGCGCAGCGAGATCGTCACTCAGATCGAAACGGAACAGCTCGCCCTGATGGCTCTGTACCGGTGGACGCGGACGGTCGCCGGGCAGTTCCAGCAGCGGATGTTCGCGACCGAGCTGCGCGGTCCAGTAATCGAGCTGGCGCTGGCGCTCGCCGGACTCCAGCCACTGACGCTGCCAGACGCTGTAGTCGAGGTATTGCACCGGCAGCGGCTCGAGCGGCGAGGCGCGCTCATCGACGAACGCTTCATACAGCGCACTGAGTTCACGGGCAAAGATGTCCATCGCCCAGCCTTCGGTGACGATGTGGTGCAGGGTCAGAACGAAGTAATGCTCGTGCTCGGCAGTCTTGACCAGACAGGCACGCAGCAACGGGCCGGTTTCCAGATCGAACGGCTGGTGCGCTTCTGCATCAGCCAGTTGCTGGACTTGTAGCTCCCGGACTTCTGCCGGCAGGCTGGAGAAATCCTTCCAGCCCATGCGCACGCCGGTCTCGGCATGCACCTGTTGGCGGGCAATGCCGTCGACACTGGGGAATGTAGTGCGCAAGGTCTCGTGGCGCAGGATCAGTGCCTGCAACGCCGCCTCGAAATGCTCGACATGCAGCACGCCGCGCAAGCGCGCCATGCCGCCGACGTTGTACGCCGGGCTGTCCGGTTCCATCTGCCAGAGGAACCACATGCGCTGCTGCGAATAGGACAGCGGCACCGCTTGGCTGCGGTCGATTTTTGCAATCGGCAACTGTTGATTGGTGCGGCCGCTGGCCTGGATCAGGCGAACCTGTTCGGCGTAATCGCCCAGTTCGCTGTGCTCGAACAATGTGCGCAGCGGCAGCTCGACGTCACAGGCCTGACGTGTGCGCGAAATGATTTGCGTGGCCAGTAGCGAGTGACCGCCGAGGGCGAAGAAATCATCACGCAGGCCAACCTGCTTCAGACCCAGCACTTCGCGCCAGATCGCGGCGATCTGTTGCTCCAGTTCGCTGACCGGTTCGACGTGTTCACGCACTTGCCATTGCGGCTCGGGCAAGGCGCGGCGATCGAGTTTGCCGCTGGGGCTCAGCGGCATCGCATCAAGGCGCAGCAATTGTGCGGGCACCATGTATTCCGGCAGCTCGGCAGCGAGGGCAGCTTTCAGCCGAATAATTTGCTCATCGGCATTTTCCTGCGCATCGGTCGCCGTGAAGTAGCCGATCAGTTGCGCACCGGCAGCGGTTTCCCGCACCAGAACCACGGCCTGGGCCACGCCATTTTGCGCCAGCAGTCGCGCCTGGATTTCTTCCGGTTCGACGCGAAAGCCACGCAGTTTGACCTGCTGATCGAGACGGCCGAGGTATTCGATCACGCCATCCGAGGACCAGCGCGCACGGTCGCCGGTGCGGTACAAGCGGGCGCCCTGCCCGCCCAGTGGATCGACGACAAAGCGTTCAGCGGTCAACGCCGGACGCCCGAGATAACCACGCGCCAGACCGATGCCGCTGATGCACAGCTCACCCGCCACGCCCGCCGGTACTGGATTGAGATCGGCATCGAGAATGCGGCAGATCACATTGCCCAGCGGCCGGCCAATCGGCGAGCGCTCGCCATCGGCAGTTGTGCAGTGCCAATGGGTGACATTGATCGCGGTTTCAGTCGGGCCATAACGGTTGTGCAATTGCACCGCTGGCAGTTGCGTCAGCACACGGTTGCGCAGCTCGGCGGGCAAGGCTTCACCGCCGGAAAACACCCGGCGCAGGCTCGTGCACTCGGCACTCAGCGGCTCGTCGATGAACAGCGCCAGCAGCGGCGGAACGAAGTGCAGCGTGGTCACGCCGTGTTGCTGGACCCGTTGCGCGATGCGATGCGGGTCGCGGTGCTCGCCGGGGGCGGCAAGCAGCAGACGCGCGCCGCTGATCAGCGGCCAGAAGCATTCCCACACCGAGACGTCGAAACTGATCGGCGCTTTTTGCATCAGCACGTCGGCTTGGTCGAGACGGTAAGTGTCCTGCATCCATTGCAGGCGCTCGGCCAGCGCGGCGTGGGTGTTGCCGACGCCTTTCGGTTGCCCGGTGGAACCCGAGGTGTAAATCACGTAGGCGAGGTTGTCGCCGTGCAGTTGCAGTCCCGGTGCCTGGCTCGGCCATTTATCCAGGTGCAGCGCATCCATGGCGATCACGCTGACGCCATCGCTGGCCGGCAGACGCGAGAGCAATTGCGTCTGGGTCAGGAGCAGTTCGACACCACTGTCGCGGAGCATGTACGCGAGACGCTCGGCCGGATAATCCGGATCAAGCGGCACATAGGCGCCGCCGGCCTTGATGATCGCCAGCAGACCGATCAGCAGTTGCGGCGAACGCTCGGCGGCGATTGCCACGCACACGTCCGGGCCCACGCCTTTGTCGCGCAGGTAATGGGCGAGCCGGTTGGCTTGCGCGTGCAGCTCGGCAAAATCCAGACTACCGCCGTCCCACACCAGCGCGGTGCGTTGCGGGTTTTTGCGCAATTGTTGCTCGAGCAGTTCCGGCAGCCATTGTTGCGCCGGGGTGCACGGAGCGACGCTCCAGTCCTTCTGCTGATTCTGCTCGCTGGCCGTCAGCAAGCGCAGATCGCCGATGGCCTGCTGTGGCTGTTCGCAGACCTCGCTGAGCAGATTATGGAAATGCTCGGCCAGACGCTCGATGGTCGCGGCGTCGAACAGTTCGCTGGCGTAGTCGAACGCCAAGCTCAGGCGGCCGTTGCGATCTTCTTCGCTGTGCAGTTGCAGGTCGAACTTGGCCTCGCGGCTGTGCCACGGCAGTTCTTCGGCGAGCAGACCGGGCAGGCGCTTGAGTGCACTGAGGTCGCGCTGCTGATGGTTGAACATGACCTGGAACAAGCCCTGATCGCGGGCCTGCGGGAACGCTTCGAGCAGTTGTTCGAAGGGCAGATCCTGATTGGCCTGGGCGCCGAGCGCGGCCTGGCGCGTCTGGTTCAGCAACTCGGCAAATGTCAGGCGCGAATCGATTTGCGCACGCAACACCTGGGTATTGATGAAGAAGCCGATCAGGCTTTGGGTTTCCAGGCGCGGACGGTTGGCGTTGGGCACGCCGATGCGAATGTCGCGCTGACCGCTGTAGCGGTGCAGCAAACTTTGCAAGGCAGCGAGCAGAAGCATGAACGGCGTGGCTTCGTGGGCCTGCGCAGTCTGGCGGATCGCCTCGCTGAGTTTGCTACTCAAGCGCACGCTGTAGCGTGCGGCGCTGTGGTTGTGTCTGGCCGAGCGCGGGTGATCGGTGGCCAGTTCCAGTGGCGGATGTTCTTCGCCCAGTTGCGCTTGCCAGTACGCCAGTTGCCGCTCGCCCTCGCCTTGCGCCAGCCATTGCCGCTGCCAGTTGCCGTAATCGGCGTATTGCGTGGGCAGCGCGGCCAGTGTCGCCGTTGCACCTTGAGTAGCGGCGGCATAGAGACGCGAGAATTCGTCGAGGAGAATATTCAGCGACCAGCCGTCGGCGATGATGTGGTGCAGGGTCACCAGCAATTGATGCTGTTCATCATCGAGGCGCACCAGCGTCACTCGGAGCAACGGGCCTTTTTCCAGATCGAACCGAGTGCGCGCCTCGTCTTCGCGAATCTGCTCGGCACGGGCTTCACGCTCGGACATTGGCAGGTCGCTGATGTCGATCAGTTGCAGGTTGAATTCGGCATCAGCGAGCACTTGCTGCAATGCCACGCCGTCACGCTCGAAGAAACGTGTGCGCAAGGATTCGTGGCGTTCGATCAGTTGCTGGAAGCTTTTGCGCACGGCGTTTACGTCCAGCTCGCCACGCAGGCGCAGGCCTCCGGGAATGTTGTAGGCGCTGCTCTGTGGATCGAGTTGCCAAGTGATCCACAGACGGTTTTGTGCCAGCGACTGCGGCATCGGCTCACTGCGCGACAACGTGCTGATTGCATCTTGGGCGCTGCCGCCGTCCTGGTTTAGCTGCGCCACAGCGGCGGCGAAGGCAGACAGGGTTGGCGCTTCGAACAACAGGCGCAGGCTCAGCTCGACACCGAGTGCTTCGCGAACCCGCGCGACCACTTGCGTGGCAGCGATCGAGTTGCCGCCGAGCAGAAAGAAATGGTCGTCGCCACTGACCTGCTTGACGTTGAGTTGCTCGGCCCAGATTTGCCCGATCAACGCTTCAAGGTCCGAAGTGCTGCTGGTCGCGTTTTCCGTTGCGGCTGTGATCGAAGGGAACAGCGCGTAACTGTCGAGGCTGCCATCAGCCAGACGATTGCGGCACGCCGAGCGCTGCAGTTTGCCGCTGGAGGTTTTCGGCAACGCGCCCGGATTGAGCAGCACCACCACGCTTGGCGCCTCCTGATACGCCTCAGCCACGGCTTGGCGAATGGCTTTGATCAGCGCATCTGGCGCAAGGATTTTCTGCACGCTGCGGCTGATTTCCGCAGCGATGCCGATGCCCTCTTCGCCGTTGTGAGTGACCGCGAACGCCGCCACACGCCCCTTGCGCACCACTTCGACTTCGCGCTCGACAGTCTGCTCAATGTCCTGCGGATACAGGTTATGGCCACGGACGATGAGCATGTCTTTCAGGCGCCCGGTGACAAACAACTTGCCGTCACGGATAAAACCCAGGTCGCCGGTGCGCAACCAGGTGCGGCCGGCATGCTGAACAAAAGTCTTGGCGCTGGCTTCGGGGTTGCGCCAGTAACCGTGGGCGATGCTCGGGCCGGCGGCCCAGACTTCGCCGACGGCGTTGTCGGCCAGTTCTTCGAGGGTATTCGGTTCGACGATCAGCACCGCGTGCTCAGGCTGGCTGATGCCGCAACTCATGACCGCGCTGCCATCGCCCGGCTCGGCGCGGTTTTGCGCGAGCGCCTGATCGTCCACGCGCAGTGCCGGGATGCCGGTGCCGCGCGGTGTGCCAGCGACAAACAGGGTCGCCTCGGCCAGACCGTACGAGGCCATGAAACTGTTGTCGCTGAAACCGCAAGCAGCGAATTTTTCGGCGAAGCGCTCGAGGGTATCGAGACGGATGGGCTCGGAACCGGAATAGGCCACGCGCCAGCGGCTGAGATCGAGGCGCTCAAGGGCCGACTCGCTGACCCGCTCACTGCACAAACGGTAGGCGAAATCCGGGCCGCCGCTGATGGTGCCGCCGTATTCGGCGATCGCTTCCAGCCAGCGCATCGGCCGACCGAGGAAGTACGCCGGCGACATCAGAATGCACGGCACGCCGCTGAAAATCGGTTGCAGCAGACCACCGATCAAACCCATGTCGTGATACAGCGGCAACCAGCTGACGATGACGTCGTCCGGGTTGACGTCGATGCCGAAACCGTGACGGATCAGCAGTTCATTGGCGACCAGATTGCCGTGGCTGACCTGCACGCCCTTGGGCAGCGCGGTGGAGCCGGAAGTGTATTGCAGAAAAGCGATGTGCTCGGCTGGCAGGCTCGGTTCAACCCACTGTTCGGCCAGTGCGCTGTCGAGGGTGTCGACACATAACAGCGGCGGCGCGCCGTCGATTTGTTGCAAGGCATCGCGCAGATCGGCGCTGGTCAGCAACAGCGTGGGCTCGGCGTCGGCGATGATCGACAGCAATCGCTCCTGATGATGACGACGCGCCGATTCCGGCGGATAGGCCGGCACCGCAATCACACCGGCATATAGGCAACCGAAAAACGCCGCGACGTAATCCGCGCCGCTGGGAAACAGCAGCACCGCACGCTCACCGAATCCAGCCTGAGCCTGCAACGCAGCGGCGATGGTGCGCGCGCGTTGATCCAGTTCGCGATAGGTGAGCACCACAGCCTGATCGGCGTTTTCGGCGAGAAAACGCAAGGCCAGTCGGTCCGGCGTCAGGGCTGCGCGACGCTTGAGGGCTTGGACCAGGGTGCTGGGGAGTTCGAACGCGTCGGTCATGAGGTTTCCTGCCTGAATTCGGCTTGCAAGTGGAATCGGGTGGCTGCGTCACACCTGTCGAGAGGCGTGCGGGGCGCGGTCTGTGCCGACCGCGCAAGGCATCGGAATGCGCTGAGACCGGGGATCTGCACCCGGGCCATTCACCAATGAGAACGGATGGAGTGGGGAAATAATTAGTCGGCAGGCGCGACGTCCAGCGGGGCTGGGGTGCGGCGGCGTGTCGCAGTTGGCAAAACACATCGCCTTACAGCAATACCTCTCTTTCTCATTTGACAATCATTATCATTCAACATAATTTGTCGCTCGATGTGTAGGACGGCGCCGTCCCCCGAGGCCCTCCCACTAACCTATTGGCAGCAAGGTGATTTCCATGACGGAACAAGTATCCACAAGCAGGTGCGATTCACCGCTACTTCAGGCATTCGTCGACAATCGACTGATTCTGGTCAAGATTGCAGCCCGCATTACCGGTTGCAGGTCTCGTGCCGAAGATGTGGTTCAGGATGCGTTTTTCCGACTGCAATCGGCGCCGCCGATCACGTCGTCGATCAAGGCTCAGCTGAGCTACCTGTTCCAGATCGTGCGCAACCTCGCCATCGATCACTACCGCAAGCAGGCGCTCGAACAGAAATACTCAGGCCCGGAAGAGGAAGGCTTGAACGTGGTGATTCAGGGCGCTTCGCCGGAAACTTCGCACATCAACTTCTCGACCCTCGAACACATCGCCGATGCGCTGACCGAACTGCCCAGCCGCACCCGTTATGCCTTCGAGATGTACCGCTTGCACGGCGTGCCGCAGAAAGACATCGCCAAGGAACTGGGCGTATCGCCCACTCTGGTCAACTTCATGATTCGTGATGCGCTGGTGCACTGCCGCAAGGTCTCGGGCAGTCGACGGGATGCGGTGATTGCGGGGCGTCGTTAGGATCCGGATTTTGCGTCAAGCCATTCGCGAGCAGGCTCGCTCCCACACTGGATTTGTGTCGTTCATCAAACCCTGTGAGAGCGAGCCTGCTCGCGAAAGCGACCTCAGTTTCAAACGAAACCCGAGGCCGAACGCATCAGGCCAGGCTGCACCGATCAAAAAACCGCTCCCGCCCCAGAATCATCAATGCCGCACGCTTGTGCGGGAAATCGAATTCCTTCTCGCAGTGAAAGCATTGGTTGTGCATATGCCCGATCATCTTCGCGTTGTCGGCACGCGGCTCGGCGACCACGCGCTGGGTCCGTGGATCATCGAGAAACAGGTAATGCACCAGCGCCGATAACCAACTCGCCACTTTATGCGGGCCGCGATGACTTTCTTCGCCGACCAGCATGTGAATGCCACGGTCGTAATTGCCGGCATCGTAGAACGGCGCGATGCGATCTTCCTTGGCCCAGTAGGCTTCGAAATAAGCGAACGGCTGATCATCGAAACAGCCGATCAGCGTCAGCGTGTGCGGATCGGCATCGAGCTTGTTGAGATAGTCGCGATGCTGCTCAAGGCTGCCCTCCTCCTGCCAGAAACTCGCCACGCGCGGGCTGTTCTGCCAGCGATTGAAGCGCGACAGATCTTCCTCGATTTCCAGCGTTCGCAAGGAAATCCACGCGCCGAGCCGCGCATCGAAACGCCGGTAGACTTCACCGCGCGGCTTCACCGGTCGCAGCGGATGGCGCTTGCCATGGCTGATGACCATTTGCTGCGGATAGCTGCCGGTCAGTGAAGTGCCCAGCCACGGCTGCGGCAGTTGCCAGAACAGCGTGCGCTCGCAGCGATACTCACCGGCGACTTCGGTATTGATCAGCAGACCACTGCGCAAGGCTTCGGTCGGTGGCTGATCGAGTTGCCAGGTCAATTGCTGGCACGCCGGGGCACGGGCGAACAACCAATAACAGGCGGCCCACAAGGCTTGCCCGGGCGGCAGGGCAAAACGTTCATCAAGCTGAATCGGGCCATTGGCCTCGCGGTCCAGGCGCAGCCGAATCAGCGGTTGCCCGTCCAGGCTCAGGCTCAAGCGGCTCTCGGTAGCATCAGCGATCAAGCGACTGCCCGAGGGCAATGCCAGGGCAGTCAGGTCATTCAGATTGGACATGGGTCGGGCTCACGTAATCGTCGACAGTTCAACGAAGTGACGTGAGCCGGGAAGGGAAATTTAAGCGCGGGACGAAAACAGCGCTTCAGTGATGCGGCACGGGCACCACGGCAATCTTGTAAGGCTCGAAAATCTTCAGCAATTCGCCATTGTCACGCAGACGCTGCAACAGATTGCCGAAGGCGTCGCCGCTGATCGGAGCGCTTGGCCGCAGAATCGCGTAATGGTGATAGATCTGATCGGTACGCTGCGACGCCAACAGCTCATCGCGGACCTTCTCGTTGCGCAGCAGGTAATCGAACAGATAGGAGCGGGTCACCAGGGCAATGTCGGCGCGCCCGCGCAGGACCATCAGCAGGTTGCTGTCGTGGGAATAGGTCAGTGTGGCGTTGTAGTTGTGCGCGAGGTATTTCGGGTCGGCGTTGAAGTTGGCAAATTCGTAGTGATAACCGCTGAACAGCGCCAGACGTTTGCCTGACAGGCTCGAGAAGTAGTTTTGCTGGCGGCCGTCCTCGCGTTGCGCGACGAAAATCTCGGCGTCTTCCAGGCCCATGTCGACGTCGTCGTGGGGAATGTCCTTCCAGCCCCACTCGGGGTTCTCGAAGATCGCCATATCGATGCGGCCCTGCTTGAAATCACCGAAACGGCGCGGGATCGACGTCGGCACCAGGACGAACTGATAGTCGCTCTGCGAGCGGTTCAGCGCCTCGATCAATTGCGGCAACAGGCCGGTGTCGGCGCCGTTTTCCGGGCGAATCGTGTAGGGCGGGAAATGCGCGGCGCCGACCCGGACCAATTGCGCTGACTGAGCGGGCAATACCCATAACGCAGCCAGCGCAGCGAGCATCAGCCCGGCGGCTGTCCGAATTGGCGAAGACTTCAAAACACCCCACTCCCCGAAAAAAATAGCGATCAATGCATTCAAGCTAGGCGGTTTCGCCGACTTAGCCAGTTTGTCGGCCGGTCCGACAACCGTTCAACGCGCTTCGAGGACCAGAATCAGCGCTTCATCGGCGAGCTGATCGAGGCTCAAACTGCCGCCGGCACGGAACCAGGTGGTGGTCCAGGACAGTGCGCCGGTAAGGAAACGTCGGGTAATAAAAACGTCGCCGCGAATATAGCCGGCGTCCTTGGCCTCGCCCAGAACCTGCAGCCAGATGTCTTCATAAACGTCACGTAAAGCAAGGACTTTAGCCTGGCCGTCTTCGGACAATGAGCGCCATTCGTACACCAGCACCGCCATCGCCTCGCCACTGCCGCCCATGATCGACTGCAATTCGCAACGAATCAGTGCCAGCACCCTTTCGCGCACATCGCTCGCCTCGGCCAGGGCTGCGCGCATCAACGCGGTGTTGTAGCGGATGGTTTCCTCCATCACCGCGCGGAGGATTTCATCCTTGCTTTTGAAGTGATGAAAAATGCTTCCCGACTGAATGCCCACAGCGCTGGCCAGATCACGCACCGTGGTGCGCTCGTAGCCTTTGTTGCGAAACAGGTGAGCCGCCACTTGCAGCAATTTGCCGCGGGCGCTGTCCGGGTCGGTCAACTGGCCCTGGTCGACCAGTTCGCGCATGACCCGCAGGGCTTTTTGCTCGTCCACCCGTTCTCTCCTACAGTCGATCAGTGTGTTGCCCCCTGTAACCGCAGGGTTGCGCGCAATTTAAGCCGCGCGCGGGCACCAAGCAAGCGCTTGGGCAGAAGAATGTTTCGCCTGTTTACAAACCAAGCGCTTGCTTGGTAGCCTCCAGACACTTCTGTCGCAGGTCCCTGAGTCGGAGATAAAAATGCCAACCACCGTGCGAATCGGCTGCGCCAGTGCTTTTTGGGGCGACACTTCCACTGCTGCCGCCCAGCTTGTCTCCGGCGGAAACCTGGATTATCTGGTGTTCGATTATCTGGCCGAGATCACCATGTCGCTGATGGCCGGCGCGCGCCTGAAAGACCCGCAGGCCGGGTTCGCCGGAGACTTCATCGAAGTGCTGGCGCCGCTGCTGACGCAACTGGCCGAACAGAACATCCGCGTGATCAGCAATGCCGGCGGGGTCAATCCGCAGGCTTGCGCGGCGGCCCTGCAAGCGGCCTGCGATCAGGCTGGAGTCCAGCTGAAGATTGCCGTGTTGCTCGGCGATGACCTGCAAGGACAGCTCAAAAGCCCCGCCGATATCCGCGAAATGTTCAGCTGCGCGCCGCTTCCGCGCATGTGCGTGTCGACCAACGCCTACCTCGGCGCGCCGGGAATTGTCGAAGCGTTGCGCCTGGGCGCCGACATTGTCATCACCGGCCGGGTGGTCGACAGCGCCGTGGTCAGTGCGGCGCTGGTTCACAAATTCGGTTGGTCGTGGCATGACTACGACAAACTCGCCCAGGCCGCGCTGGCCGGGCACATCATCGAATGCGGCGCGCAGTGCACCGGCGGTAATTTCACCGACTGGCGCGAGGTGCCGGATTACGAGCACATCGGTTTTCCGATCGTCGAGGTCAGCGCCGATGGCCAGTTCCTCGTCAGCAAACCCGAAGGCTCCGGCGGCCTGGTTACGCCGCTGACCGTCGGCGAGCAGATGCTCTACGAAATCGGCGATCCGCAGGCCTATCTGTTACCCGATGTGATCTGCGATTTCACTCAGGTCAAACTTCAGCAACAAGGCAAAAACGTCGTGCAGGTGCACGGTGCCAAAGGCCTGCCGCCCAGCGACAAATACAAGGTCAGCGCCACGTACCCGGATGGTTTTCGCTGCACCGCCAGTTGCCTGATGGCCGGCATCGACGCGGTGGACAAGGCGCGGCGGGTCAGTCAGGCGATCATCGACAAGACCGCCGAGATGTTCAGCCTGCGCGGCTGGGCGCCGTACAGCGAAACCCATGTCGAACTGCTCGGCAGCGAAGCCACCTACGGCCCCCACGGCCAGCGCCGCGACAGCCGTGAAGTGGTGATCAAAATCGCCGTACGCCACCCTGACAAACGCGCGCTGGTGCTGTTTTCCAAAGAGATCGCCCAGGCCGCGACCGGTATGGCGCCCGGTCTGACCGGCATTGTCGGCGGACGTCCGACCGTGTACCCAGTCATCCGCCTGTTCTCGTTCCTCGTCGATAAAAGCGCCTGCGCCCTGCAAGTCGACATCGCAGGCGAACGTCATCCTTGCACCCTCCCCGACCCAGTGGCCCTCGACAGCGCAGATTTGCCGCTCGCCCATCAGCCACCCAAACCCCAGGGCCGCGCCGATGCCAGTGTGCCGCTGGTGAAACTGGCGGTGGCGCGCTCCGGCGACAAGGGCAACCACAGCAATATCGGCGTGATGCCGCGCCATCCCGATTACCTGCCGTGGATCGCCGAAGCGCTGACCACCTCGGTGGTGGTCGACTGGATGCGCCACGTCCTCGATCCGCTTCTCGGGCGCGTCGAACGCTGGTATCTGCCCGGCACCCACAGCCTCAACTTTCTTTTGGAAAACGCCCTCGGCGGTGGCGGTGTCGCCAGTCTGCGCATCGACCCGCAAGGCAAAGCCTTCGCCCAGCAACTATTGGAAATCCAGATCCCGGTGCCGCAGAGCATCGCCGAACAGCTCGACTAGAGGATGGTGTGCATGGCTTACGCGTCGATTTTTCGCGCCGATCTGTTCAGCGGCCAGAACCTGATTGTCACCGGTGGCGGCAGCGGCATCGGTCGCTGCACCGCCCATGAACTGGCGGCCCTTGGCGCCAATGTGCTGCTGGTCGGGCGCAAGCCGGAAAAACTCGAAAAGGTCGCCGCCGAAATCGCCGAGGACGGCGGCCGCGCGCACTGGAAGGCCTGCGATATCCGCGATGAAGAGGCGGTCAAGCAACTGGTCAAAGAGCTGATCGCCGAACACGGGCCGATCCACGGCCTGGTCAACAACGCCGGGGGCCAATACCCGTCGCCCTTGGCCTCGATCAATCAGAAGGGCTTCGAAACCGTGCTGCGGACCAATCTGGTCGGCGGGTTTCTGATGGCCCGGGAAGTGTTCAACCAGTCGATGAGCAAACACGGCGGCAGCATCGTCAACATGCTTGCCGACATGTGGGGCGGCATGCCCGGCATGGGCCACTCGGGCGCCGCGCGTTCAGGCATGGACAACTTCACCAAGACTGCTGCGTTCGAGTGGGGTTACGCCGGGGTCCGGGTCAACGCCGTGGCGCCGGGCTGGATCGCCTCCAGCGGCATGGACACTTACGAGGGCGCATTCAAAGCAGTGATTCCGACCCTGCGCGAGCATGTGCCGCTCAAGCGTATCGGCACCGAATCGGAAGTCAGTGCAGCGATCGTGTTTCTGCTCAGCCCGGCGGCGGCATTCATCAGCGGCACCACAGTGAAAATCGACGGCGCCGCCAGCCTCGGCAGTCGCGCCTGGCCGCTGCACAAGGCCAGCCACAGCGAATCGTTCAATGGTTTTCACCGCGCGTATTTACCAGAAGTGTTGCGTCCCGACGTGCTCAAGGACAAGGAATAAGCCATGGCGCAGATTCAGTCGCAACTCGATCAGCACAGCGAAGCGTTCGCGCGCAACCGCGCGGCCATGCTCGCCGCCATCGAGCAGGTGCAGCAGCTCGAACAGAACCTGTTGAACAAGGCCGCCGAAGCCAAAGACAAATTCAGCAAACGCGGGCAACTGTTGCCCCGCGAACGCCTGAACCTGCTGCTCGACCCCGGCGCGCCGTTCCTCGAACTGGCCAGCCTCGCCGGCTACAAGTTGCATGACGACAAGGACGGCAGTTCGGCCGGTGGCGGGCTGATTGCCGGCATCGGTTATGTCTGCGGCATCCGCGCGATGGTGGTCGCCAACAACAGCGCAATCAAGGGCGGCACGATCTCGCCGAGCGGCCTGAAAAAATCCCTGCGCCTGCAACAGATCGCGCGGGAAAACAAACTGCCGATGATCACCCTCGCCGAAAGCGGCGGCGCCAATCTCAACTACGCGGCAGAGATCTTTGTCGAAGGCGCGCGCAGTTTCGCCAATCAGGCGCGCATGTCAGCCATGGGTTTGCCGCAGATCACCGTGGTGCACGGCTCGGCCACCGCAGGCGGCGCCTATCAACCGGGGTTATCGGATTACGTAGTGGTGGTGCGTGGCAAGGCCAAGCTGTTTCTCGCCGGCCCGCCATTGCTCAAAGCGGCGACCGGCGAAGTGGCCACCGATGAAGAACTCGGTGGCGCCGAGATGCACGCGCAGGTCGCCGGCACTGCCGAATATCTCGCCGAAAACGACGCTGACGGCATACGCCAGGTCCGCGAGATCATGCGCATGTTGCCCTGGAACGAGCAGCTGCCGTGGCTGCCGCAGCCGCAATTCAAAGAACCGCTCTACCCCATCGACGAACTGCTCGGGCTGATCCCGGACGATGCAAAAAAGCCCTACGACGTGCGCGAAATCATCGCGCGGATTGCCGATGAATCGGACTTTCTCGAATTCAAAGGCGAGTTCGATCAGCAAACCCTTTGCGGCCAATTGAAAATCCAGGGCCGCGCCTGCGGCTTCATTGGCAACAACGGCCCGATCACCCCGCAAGGTGCGAGCAAGGCGGCGCAGTTCATCCAGTTGTGCGACCAGAGCCAGACGCCGCTGCTGTTTTTCCACAACACCACGGGTTTCATGGTCGGCACCGAATCGGAACAGCAAGGGGTGATCAAGCACGGCTCGAAACTGATTCAAGCGGTGGCCAACGCACGGGTGCCTAAACTGACCATTGTCGTCGGCGGTTCCTACGGCGCCGGCAACTACGCCATGTGCGGACGCGGGCTCGATCCGCGCTTCATCTTCGCCTGGCCCAACAGCCGAACGGCAGTGATGGGTGGCGCTCAGGCCGGCAAGGTTCTGCGCATCGTCACTGAGGCCAAACAGCTCAAGGACGGCATCGAGCCTGATCCGAAAATGCTCGACATGCTCGAACAGATGACCGCGCAGAAACTCGACAGCCAATCCACCGCCCTGTACGGCAGCGCCAACCTGTGGGACGACGGCCTGATCGACCCGCGCGACACCCGCACCCTGCTCGGTTACTTGCTGGATATCTGCCACGAAGCCGACATGCGCAAGCTGCAACCCAACAGCTTCGGCGTCAGCCGCTTCTGACCGCCACGGATCCTACGGAGAACAACAACAATGATCTTCACCCCGGAACACGAAGCCCTGCGCCGCACCGTCCGCCAATTCGTCACGCACGAGATCAACCCGCACGTCGAAGAGTGGGAAAAGGCCGGGCGCTTTCCGATCCACGAGATTTTCCGCAAGGCCGGTGAGCTGGGCCTGCTGGGCATTTCCAAGCCGGAAAAATTCGGCGGCATGGGCCTCGACTACAGCTATTCGATCGTCGCCGCCGAAGAGTTCGGCACCATTCATTGCGGCGGGATTCCGATGTCGATCGGCGTGCAGACCGACATGTGCACACCCGCCCTCGCCCGCTTCGGCTCCGACGAACTGCGCGAAGAATTCCTGCGCCCGGCCATCACTGGCGAACAGGTCGGCTGCATCGGCGTTTCCGAAGTCGGCGCCGGCTCCGATGTCGCCGGGCTGAAAACCACAGCACGCAAGGACGGCGATGACTACGTGATCAACGGCAGCAAAATGTGGATCACCAACTCGCCGAGCGCCGATTTCATCTGCCTGCTGGCCAACACTTCGGACGACAAGCCGCACATCAATAAGTCGCTGATCATGGTGCCGATGAACACCCCGGGGATCAGCCTCAGTTCACACCTGGACAAGCTCGGCATGCGCAGCTCGGAAACCGCGCAGGTGTTCTTCGACAACGTGCGCGTGCCCCAGCGCAATCGCATCGGCCATGAAGGCGCCGGGTTCATGATGCAGATGCTGCAGTTCCAGGAAGAACGCCTGTTCGGCGCGGCGAACATGATCAAGGGCCTGGAATATTGCATCGACAGCACCATCGAGTACTGCAAGGAGCGCAAGACCTTCGGTAATGCGCTGATCGACAACCAGGTGATCCACTTCCGCCTCGCCGAATTGCAGACCGAAATCGAATGCCTGCGCGCCCTGGTCTATCAGGCCACCGAGCAGTACATCAAAGGTCAGGACGTCACGCGACTGGCGTCGATGGCCAAGCTCAAGGCCGGACGCCTCGGCCGTGAAGTCAGCGACAGCTGCCTGCAATATTGGGGCGGTATGGGCTTCATGTGGGACAACCCGGTGGCCCGCGCCTATCGCGATGTGCGCCTGGTATCGATTGGCGGCGGCGCCGACGAAATCATGCTGGGGATCATCTGCAAACTGATGGGCATCCTGCCGGGGAAAAAGAAATGAGCCGCCTGCCCGATTGCCAGACGCTGTTGCTGGAACTGCATGGCGGCGTGCTGCACATCACCCTCAACCGCCCGGACAGCCGCAACGCGATGAGCCTGCAAATGGTCGCCGAACTGCGCGCGGTGCTGACGGCGATGCACGATGACCGCACAGTGCGGGCCTTGGTGCTCAGCGGTGCCGGCGGGCACTTCTGCGCCGGTGGCGACATCAAGGACATGGCCAGCGCACGGGTTCAAGGGGCGGACGCTTACCGCAAGTTGAACCGGGCGTTCGGTGCGTTGCTGGAACAAGCCCAACACACGCCGCAAGTGCTGATTACTGTGCTGCAAGGCGCCGTGCTCGGCGGCGGCTTCGGCCTGGCCTGCGTCAGCGATGTTGCGATTAGTGATCACCAGGCGCAGTTCGGTTTGCCGGAAACCAGCCTCGGCCTGATCCCGGCGCAAATCGCACCGTTTGTGGTGCAACGGATCGGCTTGACCGAAACCCGCCGGCTCGCGCTGACGGCGGCGCGTTTCGATGGCGCTGAGGCGCAGCGATTGGGCCTGGTGCATTTCGTTGAACAGGATGCGCAAGCGTTGGCCGAGCGACTGGATGAGGTCTTGCAACAGGTACTGCGCTGCGCGCCGGAAGCGAATGCGATGACCAAGAAATTGCTGTTGGCGAGTGCCGGGCAGCCGTCGAGTGAGTTGCTTGATGAGGCGGCGCAGTGGTTCGGCGCGGCGGTGACTGGAGAGGAAGGAATCGAGGGGACCATGGCATTTATGCAGAAACGCAAACCTCGGTGGGTCAGCTAAAAGCTTCGCGAGCAGGCTCGCTCCCACAGGTTGAAATGCGTTCCAACTGTGGGAGCGAGCCTGCTCGCGATGAGGCCATCCCATTCACCGCTATCATTTCAGGAACCCCACCATGCCCACCCTCCACAAAATCCTGATCGCCAACCGCGGTGAAATCGCCTGCCGCATCCAGCGCACGGCCCAGGCGCTGGGTTATCGCACCGTTGCCGTTTTCAGCGACGCCGACGCCGATGCGCTACACGTGCAGATGGCCGACCAAGCCGTACACATCGGCCCGGCGCCGGTGCAGCAGTCGTACCTCAACATTGCGGCGATCCTCGACGCCGCCCGCCGCAGCGGCGCCGACGCGATTCACCCGGGCTACGGCTTCCTCTCGGAAAACGCCGATTTCGCTCGCGCCTGCGCCGAAGCCGGGCTGATTTTCATCGGCCCCAGCGTCGAAGCGATCGAACTGATGGGCAGCAAACGCCTGTCGAAAATCGCCATGCTCGACGCGGGCGTGCCGTGCATTGCCGGCTATCAAGGCGCAGCGCAGGACGACGCGACGCTGCTGGCCGAAGCCGAGCGCATCGGTTATCCGCTGATGATCAAGGCCAGCGCCGGCGGCGGCGGACGCGGCATGCGCCTGGTGCACGAGGCCAGCGAACTGCCGGCGCAACTGCGCACCGCGCGGTCCGAAGCAATGAACGGTTTCGGCAGCGACGAGTTGATTCTCGAACAGGCATTGATCGAACCGCGCCACGTCGAAGTGCAATTGTTCGGCGACCAGCACGGCCATCTGGTCTATCTCGGCGAACGCGATTGCTCGATCCAGCGCCGCCATCAGAAAGTCATCGAAGAAGCACCCTGCCCGGTGATGACCGCCGAGCTGCGCCAGGCCATGGGCGAAGCGGCGCTCAAGGCCGGGCGCGCGGTGGATTATGTCGGCGCCGGCACCGTGGAGTTCCTCCTCGACGCACGCGGGCAGTTCTACTTTCTGGAGATGAACACCCGTCTGCAGGTCGAGCATCCGGTGACGGAATTGATCACCGGCCTCGATCTGGTCGCGTGGCAACTGCTGGTTGCCGAGGGCCAGCCGCTGCCGCTGACGCAGGAGCAGATCCGTCTCGACGGTCACGCCATGGAAGTGCGCCTCTACGCTGAAGATCCCGCTGCGGATTTTCTCCCGCAAACCGGCCGAATTGCCGCATGGCAACCGGCTTCGGATCACGGGGCGCGCATCGATCACGGTCTGCTTGAAGGTCAGTCGGTGAGCCCGTTCTACGACCCGCTGCTGGGCAAACTGATCGCCCACGGCGCAACCCGCGAAGAGGCGCGGCGCAAGTTATTGCGTGCGGTGCAGGACACGGTGCTGCTTGGCGTGCAGACCAATCAACGCTTGCTCGAAGGCCTGCTGCAACATCCGCAGTTCATCAGTGGCGATTTCAGCACCGGTTTCATCCAGGAACATTTTTCCAGCCATGCCTGCCTCAGCCCTTACGTACCGACGACGGCGCAACTGGCGATTGCCGTGGCGGTTTTCTATCAGGCCAGCGCCCTGCCCCATCGCGCCCCGCTGAACGGCTGGCGCAACAACGCCAGCGTGCCGTTGCACTATCGACTGGGCAGTGACGAGCAGGACTGGACGCTGTCGGTGCTGGCGCGCAAACCCGGCGAGTTGGTCGTGCAGGCTGGCGAAAGCACTGTGGCGGTGAAAATCATTGAGCACGCCGCGCAATCGATCACCATCGAAGTCGACGGTCTGCGCCAATGTCACGCCTATCGTCTGCACGATCGGCAGCTGTGGCTGTTCACCAATCCGGGCAGCCTGCGCCTGGAGGATCGAACTCATGCGCCGATCGACAGTCAGACCAGCGTCGCCTCCGGCACCCTGAAAGCCCCGATGGACGGTGCCATTGTCGACGTGCTGGTCAGCGAAGGCAGTACGGTCAGCAAGGGTCAATTGCTGGTGGTGCTGGAGGCAATGAAAATGGAGCATCCGTTGAAGGCCGGTATCGATGGCGTGCTCAAACGGGTGCAAGTGAAGGTCGGCGATCAGGTAAAAAATCGTCAGGTTCTGTTGCAGGTCGAGTAGTCGCCCGGGCACAAGCGCGGGGTTTGACTACGCTCTGATAAATCAGAACGCGGAAATCAGGAACCCTGCGATGCCCCATTGGCTGGTCATAGATCTGGAAGCCACCACAGACGAGGGTGGCTGGCCGGTCACGGAAATGGAAATTATCGAGATCGGTGCGACCCTGGTCGACCGCGCCGGGCGCGAGCAGGATCACTTCCAGCGCTTCGTCAAACCGACCCGCCGGCCATTGCTGACGCCATTCTGTCGGGAGCTGACACACATCACTCAGGCCAACATCGATTCGGCGCAACCGCTGAGCGAAGTCTGGCCGGCTTTTGAGCGTTGGCTGGCGCAGCATCAAACCCGTCTGGAAGGCTGGGCCAGTTGGGGCGGTTACGATCGCCAGCAATTGCTGCAGGAGTGGCAGCGCCTGAACATCGACAGCGGCCTGAGCAAAGTCCCGCACATGAACCTCAAACAGCGCTTCGCCAAGGCTCGGCGCCTGGAACGACCGCTGGGGCTCAACGGCGCGTTGCAACTGGCGGGCATGCAGTTCAACGGCCAACAACATCGCGCGCTGGAAGATGCCCGCAATACTGCACGGTTATTGCCGCTGGTCCTGCCGCTTTAGACGCGTGACGGCGCGAAAAGCCTTGTGCATACTGGCCGCCCCCTTTTAAGCCCTTTTCGAGGAATCCGCCCATGTTTAAAGTCAACGAGTACTTCGACGGCACCGTCAAGTCGATCGCCTTTGGCACCGCTGAAGGTCCGGCGACCATTGGCGTCATGGCCCCGGGCGAATACGAATTCGGCACCAGCCAGCGCGAGATCATGCATGTGGTTTCCGGCGCGCTGAGCGTAAAACTGCCAGACAGCAGCGACTGGGAAACCTTCGCCGCCGGCAGCCAGTTCAACGTTCCGGCCAACAGCAAGTTCCAACTGAAAGTCGAAGTGGATACCGCTTACCTGTGCGAATACCGCGGCTGATCCCGCCGGTTTCACCGCGCAAAAAAATGCCCGCGTCCAAAAGACCCGGGCATTTTTCGTTTCAGGGAAAGTCTATTCGAGAATTTCCACCGGCATGCCGACTTCCAGGCGGCCGTTGCCGTCATTGACCAGATTCTGCCCGAACATTGCGCCATCGGCGGTGCTGCGGTGTTTCTGCAACGTCGCGAACGGCTCACGATCGGTGCTGCGCTCACCGGTTTGCGGGTCGACGGTGGTCATGATGCAACGCGCACATGGCTTGACCACGCGGAATTCGATATCGCCGATGCGAATGCGTTTCCATTGGTCCTCGGCGTAAGGCGCGCTGCCTTCGATGACCAGATTCGGACGGAAGCGCAGCATCTCCAGCTCTCGCCCTACCGTTTCCGAGAGCGCCAGCCGCGAAGCTTCGCCGATCAGCAGCAATGGATAACCGTCGGCGAACGCCACTTGATCGTCGTCCTTGCCGAAACCCGACTGCGTGGTGCGTGCCCGCTCCAGCGGCATCTGCACCAGACGTGTCGGCTTGCCGAGGAAGTCGCTGATAAACCGCGCGGCTTGATCACCGGCGTCCGGCACCCGCAGGGTGTCACGCCAGATCGTCACACCGCGCAGCTCGGCGTCGGCAGCGGGCAGCGCGACTTCGATAGAACCCTGCTCGGGAGCGCTGAGGGTCAGACCGCCGCCGGCATTCCATAACGCCGACAACTGACTCATCTTCGCTTCGGCACGCTGGGTCAGAAAGCGCCCGCTGGCCTCGTCCACCAGCATCCAGCGTCGGTCGCCCGCCAGCCCGAGCTTGTCCAGCTCGATGCTTTGCAGCATTTCGCCCTTGCCGGATTTCAACGGGTAACGATAAAGCGCGCTCAGACGCAGCATGGCCAGCTTCCTTGGAGGAAAAACGCCACCCTATACGAGCTTCAATACCGAATCAAAGCCGTCATTAATGTAAATACACTTCTGTGGGAGCGAGCCTGCTCGCGAAGAGGCCGGCACATTCACCATCAATGTGTCCGACCCTGCGCTTTCGCGAGCAGGCTCGCTCCCACAGGAAGCAAGATGTGCGTGTTTCAGGCCGGCACGGCGTCGAGCATCAGACGCTGGCGTACCACATCAACCAGTTTGTCCGGCTGGAATTTGGAGAGGAAGTTGTCGCAACCGACCTTCTTCACCATCGAGTCGTTGAAACTGCCGGATAGCGAGGTGTGCAGTACGACGTACAGGCCACGCAGGCGAGGGTCGTTGCGAATTTCAGTGGTCAGGCGATAGCCGTCCATTTCCGGCATTTCCGCATCGGTGAAGATCATCAGTAGTTTGTCGGTCATGTGCACGCCGGTATCGGCCCAGGCCTTGAGCATGTTCAAGGCTTTCAGACCGTCGCTGGCAATGTGCATCTTCACCCCGAGCTGGCCGAGGGTATCGCGCAATTGCGATAGCGCTACGTTGGAGTCGTCCACCAGCAACACTTCGCGGCCACGGGCGCGCTCCAGTACCGGGTCGTCGAGTTTCTCGCGCGAGACCTTGGCGTTGTACGGGACGATTTCAGCGAGGACTTTCTCGACGTCGATGATCTCCACCAGTTGATCGTCGACCTTGCTGATCGCGGTCAGATAATGCTGGCGGCCAGCACTGGTCGGCGGCGGCAGAATGGCTTCCCAGTTCATGTTGACGATGCGGTCGACACCGCCGACGAGGAAGGCCTGCACCGAACGGTTGTATTCGGTGACGATGATCGTGCTGTTCGGGCCCGGCACCAGTGGGCGCATACCGATTGCCTGGGACAGGTCGATCACCGGCAGGGTCTGCCCGCGCAGATTGACCACGCCGCAGACGAAAGGATGACGCTGCGGCATCAGGGTCAGCTTGGGCAGTTGCAGCACTTCCTGAACCTTGAACACGTTGATCGCGAACAGCTGGCGTCCGGCCAGGCGAAACATGAGGATTTCCAGGCGATTCTCACCCACCAGTTGCGTGCGTTGGTCTACCGTGTCGAGAATGCCGGCCATCAATGACTCCTGGGCTTGTTCTGATGAATTCACTATGGGGGTTTATCGGCTGCATTCAGCTAATCTTGATTGCTGTAAAGCGCGCCGCTAAAAATGCCACAAACGGCCATTGATGTCACACTGACATCATGCTTTACTGGCAATCGTGATTTCATCTGCTAGATTCATTGCGGCGCGACCTCGGTTTGCACGTTAGGTTCCCGCGCCTAAGGGATTCCCCTAGGATCAATCAGGCCCAACCTGATATTCGCCATTTCCAATAGCCATTACTGTGACGCCATTCTCATTGCATGAACGGAGTCAGGCTATTGTGTGCGATCGCAATTCAGTGGCAACCCACCCTCTGGAACCCCTCGGTCCGTGCACCTGCACCGCCGGGCGCGATCTGCCGACGATTCACGATCGTCGCCACACACGGCCATCCGTCAACCAACACGACGTGGTGGAGATGAACATGCCAATCGACCGTAAAGACTGGGCGCAACGCTTCCCCGAATTTCTGGTCGAGGCCGAAACGCTTCTCGCCAAGTCCGAAGAATGCCTGAGCCATCTGCAACTGATCAGCAATGACAAGGATGCCATCGACTGCATGCTCGGCACTCTGCTGAAGCTTGCTGGCCGCGCCGAAGCCTTGGCACTGGAAGCAATCTCCGAGTTTTCCCTGCACATCTACAGTCTGCTGAATCTGACCCAGGATCGCGTCGACCTGCACGAACAGGCCCTCGATGCCTTGCGAGACTGTTTCACCCTGATGGCATGGCAGCTTGAGCTGGTCGATCATAAAACCGGACAACTGAGCCTTGATGGCAGCGAGCAGACAGCCCTGCTTGAGGCCTTCGCGGCACAAATGGGCCAGGACACGTTCGAACCGAAGATGATGAGCAAACGTTTGCTCTCTGGGTCTCTGATAGCTCACCAGGCTTGAGAAAACCGGCCGCGAAACTGTCGTAATTGAATAGTGCATACCTGCCAGCGACAATCCGGGGCAAATAATCTGCCCGACCAACGGCTGATTTCCAGATGCCGCCATCAGGGTTTTCCCTGTGTGTTCCCCGAGACACTTCCAGGCAAAATCGAAGTCGTCCAACTACAAGAATTCCAACTTTTTCCAATATGGAACTTGCGTCCACGATCCGGTATTTCCTGACTGAATGGACATATATAGCGACCGCGACCAACGGTATGTTAAGTGGTATTATGCCGCCGGTTAATTACCTGTCGTTTAATGGCACAGTGACTCCAGCGTTTCATTAGCAATGTTATTGCCGGTCAATGATTGCTTAACGAATGCGGTATGGATCAATAACATAATTGACAGTATTTCCACACAGAGATCCGCCAGTCACCGGTCGGTCTGCCCGCAGCGAACATCCATTGGCTCCATCCGTTATGTACGCCAGTCTCAAGTCACTTATTACATGGCCACCCTCGCGGGAAAACGCCCGGCGCTTCACACTAGTGCTGTGTGTTCTGGCGACTATTGGCAGTCTGCTGGCCTATGTTTTTTCCGCGCACATTCCACTGGGGTTGCTGGCACTCGACATCGCCGCCACCGCGTGCGTCTGGGTGCAATATCGCTTGTCGCGCAAATCGATCAAGTTTCAGCCACAAGAGCTGGCTGATCGACTGCTGCAAGTCCAGGAAAACGAACGACATCGCCTCAGCCGTGAATTGCACGACGATATCGGCCAGTTGCTCACCGCCGCGAAGCTGCAAAGTGACTGGCTCAAACGCCGCCTGCCGGAAGATCTGCAGGAACAATGCAAGGTCCTCTGCGACACGCTGGATGAAACCCTGACCAAGGTGCGTGACGTCTCGGCGATTCTCAATCCACGTCAATTGACCAGCCTGGGACTCGAAGCCAGCCTGCGTGCGCATTTGCTCAAGACACTGGCCAACACGCCGGTCAACTGGAGTCTCGATTGCCAGCAACGGCTCAACGGCATCCCCGAGGAAATGGCCGTCGCCGCGTTTCGCATTGCCCAGGAAGCCGTGACCAACATCCTCCGGCACGCACAGGCAAAAAACCTGTTGATTCGGGTACAGCGATTGCCGCAAGGTCTGACGCTGTTGATCAGTGATGACGGCCTGGGTTTTGCCCCGGCGGCCGACCCGGCCAGAGAAGGCCAACGCGGCATGGCCGGAATGGCCGAGCGTATCGAACAACTGGGCGGCACGTTGAATGTTGTCAGCGAGCCGGGCAAAGGCACTCGAATCGAAGCACTATTCCCGTGGGCGCCTCGGGCACTCGAACGGGCCAGTACGAATAAGGTTATGCGTTGACTTGTAACTTACTTCTGGTGGATGACCACTCGCTGATCAGAGCCGGCGTGCGCGCTCTGGTACTGGATATTCCCGGTTACGCGGTAATCGGCGAAGCCAGTGATGGTTCACAATTGCTTGAAATGGTCGAGCAATTGAGCCCAGACATCGTATTGCTGGATATCTCGATGAGGGAAACCGGTGGCCTGGAAGCCCTGCAACGGCTCAAGCGCGTTCGGCCGCAGAGCAAAGTGCTGATCCTGTCGATGCACACCGATCCGGCGCTGATCATGCAGGCGCTGGAATCCGGTGCCCATGGCTACCTGCTCAAGGACACCACGGCCACCGAGCTCGAGCACGCGCTGGAAGCCCTGCGCAACAACGAACGCTACCTCAGCCCGGCCATCGCTCATACGGTGATCAATCAGGCACTGACGCGAAACCAGAAAAGCCAGCCGGACATCGCCGATTCGCACAATCTGACCGCGCGCCAGCTGGAAATCCTTCGCCTGATCGTGCGCGGCAAATCGACCCGGGAAATTGCCAACGGCCTGGGCTTAAGCGTCAAGACCGTCGAAACCCACCGCGCACAGATCATGAAGCGCCTGCAAATCTACGACGTGGCGGGCCTGGTGCTGTTCGCTGTGCGTGAACAGATCATCAGCCTTGATGACTGATTGACGGTTGTTGGCCCAATAACGGCGAGTCCTTCGGCAGATGCACCTGCAACGCTGCAGGTTTCGCAACAAATCGCAGACTGTCGCCTTCCAGCGGCTCGCCATCGAGATTGATGCTCAGCCCTTCGGCGACCTTGATCTCGACCCACGGCAATCGCGCCCGCACAAACATATTGTCGAGGCCGAAGCCCTCGCTCAGCAGATTCTTCAGCGTGCCGACCAGCTCCTGCGGTGCCGGCAAAATGCTGATGTCCAGCAAACCATCGTCGACTCGCGCCTCGGGGCACAGCACATGGCCGCCGCCCGCCTGCCGTCCGTTGCCGATTCCCAGTGCAAGCAGTTCACCCTGCCAATGAAAGTCCGGCCCCTGCAACTCGCCATAAGCGGCATGCAGCTCGCTGAACCGGGTCAGGCCGGTAAACAGATAAGCGGCGCCGCCCAAGACCTTTTTCAGGTCTTCCGAAGTATTGGCGGTCACCTGGCTACCGAATCCGCCGGTCGCCATGTTCAGGAAAATCTGCCCGCCCACCTCGCCCAGATCGATATCCGAGGGCTGAACATCCAGTAGCTCAAGGGCTTCGGCCGGCTCCAGGGAAATACCGGCGGCACGGGAAAAATCGTTGGCGGTGCCCAGCGGCAGGAGGACGAGACTGGCTTTTTGCGGATGCTGCGCCAGCGCCTCGGCAATATCGCGCAACGTGCCATCACCGCCACCGGCGATGATTTTGCTGTAGCCGGCCGCCAACGCTTCCTCAACCAGACGCTGGGCGTCGCCAGCCTCCCACGTCACTCGCACAGCCAGTTCCCAGCCTTGCTCACGCTTGGCTTCGACGGCAGCGCGGACATCTTCGTTGAGTGCCTGTTTGCCATGCAAGATCAGCAGTGCCCGGCGTTCACTCATAACGTCACTCCAAGAATTGAAATCGATTGAAACATCTTGACCACTGCGCGCGTTAAAAAAGCCGCAGGGATGGCAATTAATTGCTTTTCAAACGGCCAGCGTCCTACACAGCGGTATTTTTTCGTACGGAACAAGAGGAATCGGCTTAATTGACCCCGTCCGATCATTGGGTCACCGTGTGCCGGCAGCACCAACTTTCAACTCAATAACACAAGGATGTGCCGGTAATGAACGGATACCCCGCGATTCATTTCCATGAATCGAGCAATGGAATAATCAGCAAGCGTGCAGTTGCTACGACCAGCGAGTACTTCCATGCGCAACCATGAAACCAAGGCACCGGTGAGCCCGGTCGCCGCTCTCGCCGAAAGTCGTGCCAGCAAGAAACCAGACTTCTGTAACAGCGCCAAGACCCCTGGAGAGTTTGATATGGAACCCCGAGTCAGCGAGCTGGAGACTCACTTCAAATACATGCGCCGCGACATGGACGAAGTGCTCAATGATGTGCGGACGATCAAACACCGTCTGGCGTATTCGGCGGGTGCTACCGCTGTCATCCTTGGACTGCTGGGATGGGTGGCCAACAGCCGATTCGACCAGTTGGTGACGTTGATCAGCAACTGACGAAATCAATTGTTGCACGCGCCGTGCTTACCCGCCGACGCGTGCATGGGCAAGACCGGCTACCCCAGCAGGTCGCTGAGGGGAATGAAGCTCACTGCATCACCCTCGCTCAGCGTGCGGCCCTCTCGGACTTCCACCAACCCGTCGGCCCACGCGGCGCTGCGCAGCACACCCGAACTCTGGTTGCGGTAAATGATTGCGCGCCCCTGCTCCAAACGTCCGCGCAAATATTCACGACGGTTGCCGGCCACCGGCCAGACAAAGCCTGCTGGCACTGCAAACTTGAGTGGTTCGACGGCTTGCACACCCAGGCGACGCAAAAGATAAGGCCGCGTCAGCAGGGCGAACGTCACCAGCGTCGAGGCGGGATTGCCGGGCAGGCCAATCACCGGCACGTTGCGAAAATGGCCGAAGGTCAACGGTTTCCCGGGCTTGATGGCCAGCTTCCACAGGGCCAACTCGCCTTCTTCACGCAGGGCAATGCCGAGGAAATCCGCCTCACCGACCGAGACACCGCCGGTAGACAGAATCAGATCGACGTCTTGCAATTCGCCCAGCCGCGCCCGCGTGGTGGCCAGATCGTCCGGGAGAATTCCGCCATCAATCACTTCACAACCCAGACGCTGCAGCCAGCTGCACAGAAGCACGCGGTTGCTGTTGTAGATCTGGCCCGGCCCCAATGCCTGACCGGGTTCAACCAGTTCGTCCCCAGTGGACAGAACCGCCACCCGCGGCTTGCGCACGACGTTAACCCCGGCACAGCCAAGCGAAGCAGCCAGGCCTTGCTCAATCGGTCCGAGCCGGGTTCCAGCTTGCAGCACCAATTCGCCGACCGTAGTTTCCTGGCCCTGCGGACGAATGTTCTGCCCGGCTTTCAAAGGCTCGAGGAAGCGCACTCGGCCATCGGCCTGGACTTCAGCATTTTCCTGCATCTCGACACAGTCGGCGCCCGGCGGCAGCGGTGCCCCGGTGAAGATGCGTGCGCAGGTGCCTGGTTCCAACGATTGCGGAGATTGCCCGGCGAAGACCTTTTGACTGACCGGCAGCGGCTCGCCCTGCCAATCCGCCAGGTTCAAGGCGTAGCCGTCCATGGCGCTGTTCGGCCATGGCGGCAGATCCAGTGTCGAGATCAAATCTTCCGCCAGCACCCGCCCTTCGACTTGAGCCAGCGGCAAGTGCTCGCGCTCGACAATCCGCGACGCATCGGCCATGGCCAGCAAACGCTCGAGCGCCGTTTCGACAGGCAGCAAACTGCCGGTCTTGCCCGGCTTACCCACGGGATTCACAAGGCGCCGCCTGCTTGAGATGGGTGACGAAGTTGCAGGGACGATGACGGGCGTCCAGTTGCTCAGCGAGAATGCCGTCCCAACCGGTGCGCACTGCATTGGTCGAACCCGGCAGGCAGCACACCAGCGTGCCGTTGGCTAGACCAGCCAAGGCCCGGGACTGCACAGTCGAAGTGCCGATATCGGCCACGGATATCTGGCGGAACAGTTCGCCGAATCCGTCGACCTGTTTGTCGAGCAGGCATGCCACCGCTTCCGGTGTGCTGTCACGCCCGGTGAAGCCAGTGCCGCCGGTGATCAGCACAACCTGAACCACATCGTCGGCAATCCAGTTGGCGACTTGCGCACGGATTTTGTAGAGATCATCTTTAAGCAAAACCCGCTCGGCCAGCGCGTGACCGGCCGCGATCAAGCGATCAACGAAGACCTGGCCGGAGGTATCGGTTTCCAGGGTTCGGGTGTCGCTGACAGTCAGCACCGCAATATTGAGCGGCACGAAAGGTACATCAGCCTTGGCTTTCATAGGCTCTTCCAGTTGTAGGGGAAACAGCCCGGTGTTATATCACAGCGGCTCATTTTTCCGCCGCCCTCTGGAGAGTCGTCATGCCGTCGAACAGTCAATTGTCGCCCTGCTCCGTCCTGCTTCTGGCGGGTGGACGCGGCCAGCGCATGGGCGGTCAGGACAAGGGGCTTATCGAGTGGCTGGGCGAGCCTTTGATCGCGCATTTGCAGCGCAAGGTACGGCCGTTGACCGACGATCTGATCATCTCCTGCAACCGCAATCGCGAGCGTTATGCCGGGTTTGCCGATCAGTTGGTGATGGATGATGAAGGCGATTTCCCCGGGCCGCTGGCCGGTATTCGTGCCGGGCTGAAAGCGGCGCGCCATGCGCATCTGCTGGTGTTGCCATGTGATGTGCCGCGAATCGACGAGGCCTTGCTCGAAGACATGCTGATTACTGCCAATCTGCAACGTGAAAAACCTTTAATGCTGCGCCACGGCGAGCATTGGGAACCGCTGCTGTGCGTGATTCCCGTGGCGCTGTTGCCGGCATTCGAAGCAGCCTGGAATGCAGGCGAGCGCAGCCCGGGGCGGGTAATGCGCAGCCTCGGCGCCGTCGCATTGCAATGCCCTGACAACGACCCGCGACTGGCCAATCTCAACACCCCCGAATTGTTACATCTGCACAACACTGTGTCAGACTGACACTATCCAAGGAACTCTCACGCCTTGTTTACGTCTCAAGCTCAGTAACCAGAAGATTTCCCATTCGGAGACACACTCATGACTCAACGGACCCTCGCCACTTTCATGCTCGCACTGGGCCTGGCAACCCTCGCAGGTTGCTCCTCGCCAACAGTGATCACCTTGAATGACGGTCGCGAAATCCAGGCCGTCGACACCCCGAAATACGATGATGATTCGGGCTTCTACGAGTTCCAGCAGCTGGACGGCAAAGAGACCCGCATCAACAAGGATCAGGTTCGTACCGTTAAAGAGCTGTAAGGCTCCGCGTCGTTACCGGATACAGAAAAGCCCGCATTGTCATGCGGGCTTTTTCATGGGCGCTCGGAAAGCAGTTTCAGCATTACCACTGCAAGGTGATTTGACTCTCGAACTCCCGCAACTCACCGGTCACCGGGTCGATGAAGCGCAGGCCTTGCGCAAGCAGCTTCAACGGGTTGGCGTAATCGTCCTCGACATCTTTCAACACAGTCGGATAAAACGGATCGTTGCAGATACTCGCTCCCAGCGACGTCATGTGCACACGCAACTGATGCTTCTTGCCCGTCACGGGATACAGGCCATAGCGCCACAGATCACCATTTTTCTCACGCACCTCGACCGCCGTTTCGGTATTGCTGGCGCCAGGCCCCTCCTGCATGCGGAAGAACGGCTCGCCATCGACCAGGCGGCTCTTGTGCACCAGAGGGAAATTCAGCTCGGGCAATGCCGGGGCAATCGCTTCGTAGCGCTTGTCGATCTGCCGGGTCGGAAACAATGACTGATAGGCCGACCGGGTCTGCGGATTGGCCGAGAAGATCACCAGCCCCGCCGTATGCCGATCGATGCGGTGCAGCGGCACCAGATGCGGATTGTCCAGCCGACGGATCAGCCGCCGCAGCAGGGTTTGTTCGACATATTCTCCGGCCGGGGTGACTGGCAGAAAGTGAGGTTTGTCGGCCACCACCAAGTGTTCATCGGCATAGAGAATCGACTCGAGAACCGGGATCGGCTTTTCGTCCGGCACCTCACGAAAGTAATGAATGCGCAGCCCTTCCCTGTACGGCAAGTCCAGCGCAATCGGCTGGCCCTGCGCATCCAGCACCCGTCCGCGAGCAATCCGGTCAAGCCACTGTTCGCGGCCGATGGCACTGAAGTGCTCGCACAGGCAATCGAGTACCGTCAGCCAGGGACCGGGCGGCAAATACAAGGTGCTGGCCTGATTGTGCGCAGCGGAAAATACGGGACTGGACATACGAAACAGAAATCCTCAATGCAGGCCGGCATTATCCAACAGTGAGGCAAAGCCACCTAGCGCAGTTTGATCAGGCCGGAATCGACTTGAGGGCCGCCGCTTCGGTGAACTCCTTCAGCCAGCGCAAGACATCGACCGCCTCCCAGCGCCCCGGATCGTACAACGCGTATAACAGTCCCTGATAACCGACCACATCCAGCTGCTTGTGATAACCGGCGCGTTGAAAAAGGGCTTCGATTTCGGCAAAGCAGGTATTGAAATGCAGCTTGTTGAATGGCGTCTTGCCTTCCGTGACCAGCCCGTCCAGGCGCAATTCGAGGACGGCCTCGCGCACCACGTCCACCGACATCCGGTTAACGCTGCTCTTCAACTGTTCGACATTGACCACGGTTCATCCCTCTGACTCGATTGCTGTATGGACATACAGTAACCGAAGAATTCCGCGAGCGCCAACGCAAGGATGTATTGCTGCGACCAGCGGGAGAACGGTAGTGAAACTCATCATCGTAAAAACGCCGCGATTTCATCGCCACTGAACGGCCAATCCAGCTCCGCGCCCGTGTCGACCCGCCGCAGTACCGGGATGCGCAAGCTGTATTTTTCGAACCACGATTCGTCTTCGGCGATGTCCACCAGTTCAACCAGCAGACCATGCTCGACGAAGGGCATCAGCTCGGCTTCGGCGACTTCACACAGGTGACACCCGAGGGTGCCGAACAGCTGACATTCAGGAGGCATGACGGCATTACCGGAAAACAAGTGAGCCCATTCTAGGACGCCACTAAACCCTCGTCGACCCGGCGGCGCCCAAAGGACCCAGCGCTCCCGGCGCAAAATCCTGACGCAAATCATTCAGCGCAAATTGCAAATGCGTCATCCTCGCGGACTTTTTGCCTCTACGCTTCAGAGGCCAACGCCCTGACAGCGGAGTGTCCCGTGTTTGCAAATCTGTTGATCATCCTCGCCTCATCCCTGGTGGTGATTGCCCTGTTCCGGCGCCTGCGACTGCCGCCGGTGCTGGGTTACCTGTGCGTGGGATTACTGGTCGGGCCGAACGCATTCGACTGGGTCAACGAGAGCGAACATCTGCCCGATGTCGCCGAGCTGGGCGTGGTGTTTCTGCTGTTTTCGCTGGGTCTGGAGTTCTCCCTGTCGAAGATGATTGCGCTGCGTCAGGTGGTGTTTCGCCTCGGCAGTCAGCAAGTGCTGATCAGCACAGCGCTGCTCGGCACACTGTTGATGGGCCTGGGCATGCCGCTGATGCCGGCGCTCTTGCTCGGTGCAGGGTTATCGCTGTCATCCACGGCGATCGTGACCAAGGAGCTGGGCAGTCTTGGTGAAGTATTCAGCAGCCACGGCCAGAACGCGGTCGGCGTGTTGCTGTTTCAGGACGTTGTCGCGGTATTGCTGCTGACACTGGTTCCGGTCTTCGCCGGCACCAGCGAGCAGGCCTGGTATTGGGCCTTGCCGTTGACCCTGGGCAAAACCGTGGTGCTGTTCTTCGGCCTGCTGCTCGCCAGTCGCTGGTTATTGCCACGGCTGTTTCATGAGGTGGCGGCCTCGCGCTCTGCGGAGCTGTTCGTCCTGCTGGCGCTGGTGATCGTGCTGCTGACTGCCTGGCTCACGCACTTGTTGGGGCTGTCGCCTGCACTCGGCGCTTTCCTCGCCGGCATGTTGCTCGGGGAAAGCCATTACCGGCACCAGATCGAAGCCGACATCCGGCCCTTTCGCGACATTCTGCTCGGCGTGTTCTTCGTCAGCATCGGCATGCTGATCGACCTGCAATTGTTCGTCAGTCACAGCCTGTTGATCATCGGCCTGACGCTCGGCCTGATGCTGATCAAGGGCATCGTGGTCGCGCTGCTGGTGAAGTGGCGCGGCAGTGACAGCGAAACCGCATGGCGCAGCGGCCTGGCCCTGGCCCAGGGTGGCGAATTCTGTTTTGCCTTGATGGCGCAGATGCAGCAGAACAGCCTGTTGCCGGCCGAACCGGGCGCCCTGCTGCTCGCGGCGACCTTCTGTTCGATGCTGCTCACGCCACTGCTGTTGCGTGCGGCGCCGCGCATCGCCGCCGTGCTGCACCGCAAGCCCAATCAGGAAGCGCAGATCGAACAGATCAGCGCGCTCAACGCCGACCTCGACCAGCACGTGGTGATCTGCGGCTACGGACGCGTCGGCCAATCCATCGGCCGCTTCATGGGCAACGCCGGGCAAGCCTATGTTGCGCTGGACAACGATCCGGTGCGGGTGCAGGAAGCCGCATCTGCGGAAAGCGACGTGCATTACGGCGACTCGGCGCGTGGCGATCTGCTTACTGCGGTTGGCCTGTTGCGCGCCAGGCTGCTGGTGATTGCTGTAGATCAGAGCGACGTGGCGTTGCGCATTCTGCGCGAAGCCCGCCGACTCAACCGACAGGTGCCCATTCTGGTACGCACCCGTGACGACAGCCAATCGGCGGAACTCAGAGCCGCCGGTGCCACCGAGGTGGTGCCGGAGCTTTTGGAGTCGAGCCTGATGCTCGCTTCACATGCGCTGATCATGCTCGGCCTGCCCGCGCACAAAGTGCAGGAGAAGGTCGATCAAGTGCGTATCGATCGCTATCGCCTGCTCCACGGTTTCTATCCCGGAGCCAATGATGAGGAAATCTAGTCCTGACTCACCGCGCCGATCTTGTGCAGCGACAGGTCGGCGCCGTAATACTCTTGTTCCTGACTCAGGCGCAGCCCATGCAATGCCTTGATCGCGCCGTAGACGACGAAACCGCCGACCAGCGCGACCGCGACGCCAAGCGCAGTGCCGATCAACTGGCTGATCAGGCTGACACCGCCCAGGCCACCCAGCGCAGACTGACCGAAGATGCCGCAGGCAATCCCGCCCCACACGCCACACAAACCATGCAGCGGCCATACGCCCAGCACATCATCGATGCGCCATTTGACTTGGGCAGCGGTAAAGCACCAGACAAACAAGGCTCCGGCGATCGCGCCGGTTACCAGCGCACCCACCGGATGCATGAGGTCGGAGCCGGCGCAAATCGCCACCAGCCCGGCCAGCGGGCCGTTGTGCAGAAAGCCCGGGTCATTGCGCCCGACGATCAACGCGGCGACGGTGCCACCGACCATGGCCATCAGCGAGTTGACCGCGACCAGGCCACTGACACCTTGCAGGGTTTGCGCGCTCATCACGTTGAAGCCGAACCAGCCGACAATCAGGATCCACGAGCCCAGCGCCAGAAACGGAATGCTCGACGGCGCGAACGCGACCAGGCGCCCATCGCGGTAGCGACCATTGCGCGGGCCGAGCAGCAGAACAGCGGCCAACGCCAGCCAACCGCCCACGGCATGCACCACCACCGAGCCGGCGAAATCATGGAATGCCGCGCCAAACTGCTCCGCCAGCCAGCCTTGCAAGCCGAAGTTGCCGTTCCAGATCAGCCCTTCGAAAAACGGATAGATAAACGCTACGATCAGCGCCGTCGCGCACAACTGCGGGACGAAACGCGCGCGTTCGGCAATGCCGCCGGAAATGATCGCCGGGATCGCGGCAGCGAAGGTCAGCAGGAAGAAAAACTTCACCAGGCCATAGCCGTGGTCAGCCGCGAGCACCGCCGCCGGTTGCATGAAGGTGACGCCATAGGAGATCCAATAGCCTATAAAGAAATAGGCCAGGGTCGAGACGGCGAAGTCGCTGAGGATTTTCGCCAGCGCGTTGACCTGGTTCTTCTGCCGGACCGTGCCGACCTCCAGAAAGGCGAAACCGGCGTGCATCGCCAGTACCATCACCGCACCGATCAGAATGAACAACGTGTTGGAGCTGTGAACCAGCGTGTCCACAGCGCTTTGCAGATTTTCCATGAGGAGGCAGACCCAAGGCTAAAAGGCACCAAAGCGGTTCATGCGGGCATTTCATGCACCAAATTACGACTCATCAGTCATACAACCGCAGGGTTGATGAACTGATTTGGCGCATATATCGATGCCCGATCACAAACGGCTAGCAAATGAATTAGAGTTTTTCTGCTCGGACGCCCGGCAACAGCGCACATACGCGGAGCGACGCACCACGACACAGCAAAAGTTGTACCAGGCATTTGCACTGAACCTTCGCGCAAGGCTCATACTCGAACGCTTCAAAGCCACCTACGGAGATCCACCCATGGCCAGCATCAAGGCAAAGACTGCTCAAGAAATCCTGATGAACGACTTCCAGACTCTGGTCGCCGACACCGAACGCCTGCTCGAGCACACCAAGACCCTCGCTGGTGATCAGGCCGATGAGCTGCGTGCCCAGATTCACGACAGCCTGCTGCGTGCCCGGGAAACCCTGAAAGTGACTGAAGACACCCTGCGCGAACGCGGTCAGGCGGCGGTCACCGCTACTGAAGACTATGTATCGGCCAACCCATGGCAATCGGTGGGCATCGCTGCCGGCGTCGGCTTTCTGATCGGCCTGCTGGCAACTCGGCGCTGATCATGTCGATCGGTGAATCCGGCCCGACTACGGGCACCGCCTCCTCCACACGTCGCCTCGGCGCTGCCGTTCTGGGCCTGCTGCACAGTCATGTCGAGTTGTTCGGCATCGAATTGCAGGAGCAGAAATCACGCACCGTCAGCCTGCTGCTGTTCGCGGGCTTGGCACTGGTGTTTGCCCTGCTGTTGCTGGTGGGTCTGTCGACGCTGGTGATGATCATCTTCTGGGACACCTACCGCCTGGCAGCGATCATCGGCCTGTGCGTGTTTTACACGCTGGCGTCGATCTTCTGCGGCCTGCGCCTCAAAGCGGCGATTTTCGATGAGTCCTCGCCTTTCCACGGCACGCTCGAAGAGCTGGCCAACGACCGGGAGCGTCTGCTGCCATGAGCCTGCCTGAACTTCCGCACAACAGCTCGCGCCGGGAAATGCGCAAGGCACTGATCCGCCTGCGCATGGAAATGCATCGTCAGGAAATCCGCCACGAGACCGCGCAAGTGTTGCAACCGTTGCAGCGCATGCGTGGCATGAAGCAGAACGTGCAGGACGGTTTCGGCATCAAGCACGCGCCGTTGTGGGGCGTGGCGGCGGTGACGCTGCTGGGTTTCCTCACCGGCAAAGGCTCGAAACGCAGCAGTGGTGGCGGTTTGACGCGACTGCTGCGTCTGGGCACGACGCTTGGGCCGCTGATCAGACTGGTCATGCACAGCTCGGGCAAACGCTGAAGCGCCCATCTGGCTACATTCTTGCAATAGCGCCGGGATGAATCTCCTTATCGGGAGATTCCATCCCGCGTGCCTATCCGGCAAGCGCGGCCAAACCAAAAACAAGATTAAGGACTTGCCGTGATCGACGGGCAACCGCTCGCCTGTTTTCAGCCTTTCATCGATACCGCCACAGGCCGCATCGCTGGTGTCGAAGCACTCGGTCGCTTGCGCCAGAGCGATGGTCAACTGACCTCGGTCGGGCCATTGTTCGCCGACCCACGGACCCCGGCCACCGCCTTGCGCCGTCTCGATCGGCAGATCCGTGACCACGCCCTCAGCCGCCTGCATGAAGCGCCGGCGGAGTGGTTCCTCAGCCTGAACATGTCGCCACGCTGGATCAGTCGCCTGCGCGCCGATCAAGCGCTGCCAAGCCTCAAGCAATTGGCGCGACACCAGGTTGATCCGCAGCGCATCGTTTTCGAAATCACCGAACTGGGCGGTAACAGCGAACGCCTGGCCCACGTGGTCGGGCGCTACCGTAACGCAGGGGCGAGAATCGCCATCGATGATTTTGGCGCCGGCTATTCGCAGCTGGATCGGGTACTGGCCCTGCAACCGGACATTCTCAAGCTCGACATGCGCCTGTTTCAGGCTGCGGCCCTCGGCGGACCGAGCAGTGACGTGGTCAAAGCACTTGCGCAGATGGCCGAAAAAACCGGCTGCTGGATCATCGCTGAAGGCGTCGAAACCGAAGCACAGCTGAATTTCGCCCTGGAGTGCGGCTCGCGCTACGTACAAGGTTTTCTTTTCGCCCGGGCGCAGGAAGACTTCTTCGCTACGGATGCTTTCGTCGCGCATTTCGCCCAACTCAGGCAGCGCTACGTAAAACAGAAACTCAGCGAGCGCGGAAGGCTGATGCAGATGCGTCAGCAGCTCAGCGAACTGATGGCGATTCTGCAGCAATGGGCCCAGGCCCGCGCCCCGCTCAGTGCATTGCCGCAATTGCAGGCGTTTCCCTGGCTGCTGCGCTTTTATCAGTGCGATCGCCACGGCACGCAACTGACGCCCAACCTCGAATGGCGCCATGACGGCTGGTTTGCCGATGACCGCTATCTGGGGCACAACTGGTCGTGGCGACCGTATTTCTATCATCTGCTGGCCGAAGGCTGGGAAGAACGCCGCCTGACCCTGTCGAACACCTATCGCGATGCCACCAGCAACCAGTATTGCCTGACTGCCGGACAGTTTTTCGATAACGGTGAACGCTTGCTGTTGATCGATATCGACGCAGCAGGCCTGTAGTTCTGCTTGCAGGCACAGGGCCGAACCGGGAAGCTAGGACGATCAGTCACCAGACGGAGAGATTCAGCCTTGGATTGGCCAACCCTGCTCAACCGCGAACGCCTCGGCAAACCGCTGCACAGCCCGCAAGAACTCGGCCGCAGCCCTTTTCACAAAGACCATGACCGCATCATTTTCTCCGGTGCCTTTCGCCGCCTCGGGCGCAAGACCCAAGTGCACCCGGTCACCAGCAACGATCACATTCATACCCGCCTGACCCACTCGCTGGAAGTCAGCTGCGTCGGCCGTTCGCTGGGCATGCGTGTCGGTGAAACCTTGCGCAGCGCGCTGCCAGACTGGTGCGACCCGGCCGACCTCGGCATGGTCGTGCAATCGGCCTGCCTGGCGCATGACATCGGCAATCCGCCGTTCGGCCATTCCGGCGAAGACGCGATTCGCCATTGGTTTCAACAAGCCGCCGGGCGCGGCTGGCTGGACGGCATGAGCGAGGCCGAGCGTGGTGATTTCCTCAATTTCGAAGGCAATGCTCAAGGCTTTCGCGTGCTGACGCAGCTGGAATATCACCAGTTCGACGGCGGCACGCGCCTGACCTACGCGACGCTGGGCACCTATCTGAAGTACCCGTGGACCGCGCGCCACGCCGACTCCCTCGGCTACAAGAAACACAAGTTCGGCTGTTATCAGAGCGAACTGCCATTGCTCGAACAGATCGCGCACAAACTCGGTCTGCCGCAAATCGAAGACCAGCGCTGGGCACGCCATCCATTGGTCTACCTGATGGAAGCCGCTGATGACATCTGCTATGCGCTGATCGATCTCGAAGACGGTCTGGAAATGGAGTTGCTCGAATACGCCGAAGTCGAGTCACTGCTGCTCGGTCTGGTCGGCGACGATTTGCCGGAAACCTATCGCCAGCTCGGCCCGCAGGATTCCCGCCGGCGTAAACTGGCGATCCTGCGCGGCAAGGCCATCGAGCACCTGACCAACGCGGCGGCGCGGGCATTTGTCGAACAGCAGGATGCTCTGCTCGCCGGCACGCTGCACGGCGATCTGGTCGAACACATGCACGGGCCGGCGAAGCGCTGCGTGTTGAACGCCAAGGACATCGCGCGCAAGAAAATCTTTCAGGACAAACGCAAGACCCTGCATGAGATCGGCGCGTACACGACGCTGGAGATCCTGCTCAATTCGTTCTGCGGCGCCGCGCTGGAGCAGCACAACGGTCGCACGCCGTCGTTCAAGAGCCGGCGCATCCTCGATTTGCTTGGCAACAATGCGCCGGATCCGCAGGGTTCGTTGCACAGTTCGTTTCTGCGCATGATCGATTTCATCGCCGGCATGACCGACAGTTACGCCAGTGACATGGCACTGGAAATGACCGGGCGTTCAAGTCACTGAGTCTTGAGGGGGCAGCCGGTCACTGATCTGACCGGCTGACCACCATGAGAGTTTTGCTGAATGCCCCTGTGAACCAGGTGAGATTCAACTACGCTTGACCCATTAACCCGATCAAATAAACACCGCTGATTAAACGCAACTTTAAACATCGACAAATAATTGAATATCAATATTGGCCTTCGGATCATTTCAATCTTCGGCCAATTGATTGCTCGCCCTTCCTTACGCCGAACCTAATTTCAACGTAGTCTCTTTCCTCATTACGCGTAGGATTAATCCGATAACGTAGTCGCGACACTACCAGTCCATGCGAGTGCTCATGCATCTGAGCTAAGGTGCGCGCTTTATTCATGCTTGCATGGGACTCTATTTATGAACTCCGTTTTTATTGTGGACGATCATCCGGTCATCCGCCTCGCCGTGCGAATGCTCCTGGAACATGAAGGCTACAAGGTCGTCGGCGAGACCGATAACGGTGTCGATGCCATGCAGATGGTCCGTGAATGCATGCCCGACCTGGTCATTCTCGATATCAGCATCCCCAAGCTGGACGGCCTCGAAGTGCTGGCCCGCTTCAACACCATGGGTTCGAATTTCAAGATTCTGATTCTGACGGCGCAGTGTCCTACGCTGTTCGGCATTCGTTGCATGCAATCCGGCGCATCGGGATATGTCTGCAAGCAGGAAGACTTGAGCGAATTGGTCAGCGCAATCAAAGCGGTACTTTCCGGTTATAACTATTTCCCCAGTCAAGCGCTTAATCCGGTGCGCGCCGACGACACTCGATACGCTGAACTTGAACTGTTCAAATCCGTCAATGACCGCGAACTGATGGTATTGCAGTTATTTGCTCAGGGACGTACCAACAAGGAAATAGCCAAGGGCATGTTTCTCAGCAACAAAACCGTCAGCACTTATAAAAAGCGTCTGATGCAAAAACTCAAAGCCAGATCCCTTGTAGAACTTATCGAGATGGCCAAACGTAACGCACTCGTGTGAGACTCCGCATGCCCAGCCGTGTAAAGGACTACCTGATTGCCTTGAGCGCTGTTCTGTACCTGAGCGCCAATGCCCTCGCCGCGCCAAGCGCTTCACCGGACTATGCATTGCTCAGCCGCTCGGCCACCGAGGCCGTGCAAACTGTCCTGCAGCCGTCACAACGGCAATGGCTGCAGACTCGCAGCGAACTGAAACTGGGTACCTCCGCACCTGATTACCCGCCATTCGACATGACCGTCAGTGGCCAGGACTACGAGGGACTGACCGCCGATTACGCAGGGATTCTCGGTCAGGCCACCGGTTTGCCGATTCGCGTGCAACGCTTTCCCTCGCGCGAGGCTGCAATTCGCGCCTTGATCGATGGCCAGATCGACCTGCTTGGCACAGCCAACGGCTACGAAGCAGGCAATGCCAACCTCGCGCTTTCCAGACCCTATGCGGTCGATCAGCCGGTACTGGTAACCCGCGAGGACGAAACCCGCTCGCTGACCGAAGGCCTCGCCGGCCTGCGCCTGAGCATGGTGTATCACTACCTGCCGGTGCCCGAGATCAAAGCGCTGTATCCCAAAGCGCTGATCACTTGCTATCCGTCCTACCAGAACGCAATCAACGCGGTGGCCTTCGACCAGGCCGATGTGTTTCTCGGCGACACCCTCTCCACCCATTACATGATCAACAAGGGCTATCTCAACAATGTCCGTATGGCCAACTTCGGCAAGCAGGAAGCCCATGGCTTCAGCTTCGCCGTGCGGCGCAGCAATCCGCAGCTGCTGGGCATTATCGACACGGTGCTCGCAGCGATCCCGAGCAGTCAGCGCGACGACATCGCCAAGCGCTGGAGCGCCGGCAGCGACCTGCTGCTCACTGACAGAAAACTGCAGCTGACGGATCGGGAGGAAAACTGGCTCAAGCAGCATCCCGTCGTCAGCGTGGTGGTCAATGAAGCTTACGCACCGTTGACCTTCTTCGACAGCGCCGGCAATTTCCGCGGCATCAGCGCCGACCTGCTCGAGCTGATCCGCTTGCGTACCGGCCTGCGTTTCAAGGTTCAGCGCAGCCGCAACGATGCGGAAATGATCAGGCAGATCGACAACCACAAAGCCGATCTGATTGCCGCCCTGCTGCCCAGCGCCGAACGTGAAAAAAACCTGAGTTTCAGTCGCCCGTATCTGGAAAATTCCTACGTGCTGCTGACCCGCAAAAGCGCCGACAGCCCGACCAATCTGGGCCAGCTCAAAGGCAAGCGTCTGGCGATCGCCCAAGGCAATCCGCTGGTCGCCTACTTGCATGAGAATTTTCCGGGCATCGAACTGATCGAAACCCCCGACACGTTCAGCGCCGTGTCGATGCTCGCCGACAACCATGTCGACGGTGCGGTGAACTCGCTGGTGATCGCCAACTATTTCATCTCCTCGCGCATATTCGATCGGCCACTGCAAATCACCACCACGATCGGCACCAGTCAGGCAGCCTTCTCGCTGGCGACCGCACGTGACAACACCGAACTGGCCTCGATCATCAACAAGGCGCTGCTGAGCATCGCTCCAGAGGAGCTCGGCGTGATCAACGGCCGCTGGCGCGGTTACTCCACGGCATCACAGAACATCTGGCAAAACTACCAGCGCCTGTTCTACCAAGTAGTCGCAGCCGCCGGCCTGATCCTGCTGCTGTTGTTGACCTGGAACGCCTACATGCGCCACCAGATCAAACAACGCCAGGCTGCCGAACGTGCACTGAACGATCAACTGGAGTTCATGCGCTCGCTGGTCAACGGCACGCCGCACCCGATCTACGTGCGAGATCGCCAGGGTCTGCTGCAAAGTTGCAACGACAGTTATCTCGAAGCGTTCAGCGCCAGACGCGAGGACATCATCGGCAAAGGCGTGATGCAGGGCACCCTGAGCAACGCATGCGAGGCCGAGGCATTCCAGGCCGATTACCAGAGAGTCATTGCCGAAGGCATTCCGTTGATCCTCGACCGGCCCCTGCACATCGGCAACCGCCGTTTGACGATTTACCACTGGATTCTTCCCTACCGCGACTCCAGCGGTGACGTTCAAGGGATTATCGGCGGCTGGATAGACATCAGTGAACGCCGCCAATTGTTTGAAAAACTGCGTGCAGCCAAAGAACAGGCGGACGAGGCGAACCGGGCCAAAAGTACCTTCCTGGCAACCATGAGCCATGAGATCCGTACACCGATGAACGCCGTAATCGGCATGCTCGAACTGACCCTGCGACGCATCGATCCGCAACACCCCGATCGCGCTTCGATCGACACGGCCTATCATTCGGCCAAGGATCTGCTCGGGCTGATCGGTGATATCCTCGACATTGCCCGCATTGAGTCGGGACGTCTGAGCCTGTCCCCGGAATGGATCAATCTGGTCGATACCGTGACCTCCGTTGCACGCATCTTCGACGGCCTCGCGCGGCAGAAAAACCTTGCCTTGCAAGTCGTCTTCAACCCACCGCACCCGGCTGTGGATGTACATCTGGATCCGCTACGCTTCAAGCAGGTGCTGTCCAACCTGGTCAGCAACGCTATCAAGTTCACCGAAAGCGGCCACGTGCGGATCACCCTCGACCTGATCCCGGCAGACGCTGCTGGTCGAACATTGATGCAGCTGACCGTGCAGGACAGCGGCTCAGGCATCAGCGCCGAAGATCAACAGCGCTTGTTCGAGCCATTCTCGCAGGCGGAAAACGGCAGTCGGCAGGCAAAAAACGGCGCCGGACTGGGGCTGGTCATCAGTCGCAACCTGTGCGAAATGATGGGCGGACAACTGCAGTTGAGCAGCCAGCCCGGCATCGGCACTCAGGTGTGCATATCGCTGCCGCTGGACAGCCTGCCGGCAAAGGCGAATCCGCCGAAAAGCGAACCGTTGATCAAGCCCGCGACCATGCCGTTACATGTCCTGGTTGTCGACGACCATCCGGCCAACCGTCTGCTCATGTGTCAGCAACTTGAGTTTCTCGGGCATCGCTTCAGCATTGCCGAAGATGGCTGCAGCGGCCTCGAACGGTGGAAGGCCGATCATTTCGATCTGGTGATCGTCGACTGCAACATGCCCTTGATGAACGGCTATGACATGACCCGTGGGATTCGCCAGCTTGAACTGCAAAACCATCGCCCGCCGTGCACCGTGCTGGGTTTCACCGCCAATGCCCAGCCGGAAGAAGTCCAGCGCTGCAAGCTCGCCGGCATGGACGACTGCCTGTTCAAACCGTTGAGTCTGACCCTGCTCGGACAGTGGATCGACGGCATCACGCCGGCATCACCGGCCTCGGTGTTCGACCTGCAAAGTCTGAGCTTGCTGACCGGCAACAACCCCGGGCAAACCCGACGCATGCTGGTGGAGCTCCTCAAGAGCAGCCGCCTCGACCGCGAGGAACTACTCAGGCTGTCACCCGAGGATGATCGCGAAGCGCTGGCGGTGGTTGCGCACAAGATCAAGGGCGCAGCACGCATCGCGCAGGCCTCGCGGCTGATTGAATGTTGTGATGAGCTTGAGACCGCTTGCGAGCAAGCGCTCGCATCACAGGAGATTGCCCGTCGCTGGGCGGCAACCAGCCAGGCGATGCTCGAACTGGCGCAGGCCCTGCAGCAGCAATTGACCCTGGCCGATCAAGGCACAGTCAGCGAGTCTTAACTATGCTTGGACGCTGAGCAGTGAGTTAAACATTCATGGAGAGCCAGCAATGCACAGCCCACTGCGCCCCGAGCAACGCCGGTTGCCGCTGCACGTGCACATCAGCGTCATGTTCACCTTTCTTTTATTGCTTACGGGCGTGGTGCTGGGCCTGTTCAATTACCACCAGACCACGCAGATCATCCTGTCGAGCAGCGAAAAGCTGTTTGACCGCATCGAGCAGGATGTACGCCTCGATCTGCAGGCAACCTATCAACCGATCCGCAACCTGCTGAGCCTGCTGGCGGACACCCCGGCGGCCCACGCGAGCGATCTGCAACAACGCCTGCCGTTGCTCAAACCCTTCAGCCAGTCGCTCACCGACAACCCGGCGCTGGCATCGCTGTATCTGGGTTATACCAATGGTGATTTCTTCATGGTGCGCGCGCTGCGCACGGCGGAACTCAAGGCACAGCTTCAGGCGCCGGAAGCGGCGGCCTATCAGGTCTGGAGCATCGAGCACGAGCCGCAAGGCACTGTACGCTCGCAATCACTGTTCTTTGATCAGGCGCTGACGCCGCTCAGCCGCCGCGATCATCCAGACGAGCCTTACGATCCGCGCAGCCGAACCTGGTTCAGCGACGCCCTGCAACAGGCCGGGCAAATCACCACCGAGCCCTATGTATTTTTCTCGACCCACAATGTCGGCACCACGCTGGCCCGGCGCAGCGGCGAGAACGCGGTGATTGGCGCCGATCTGACCCTCGCTTCGCTGTCGACCGCCCTGGGCAAGCACCGGGTCACGCCTTCGACAGAGATCGCGTTGTACGACACCGACGGCAACGCCGTGGCCTATCACGACAGCCATCGCCTGATCATCGATGACCGCACTGCGCGTCTGGCCAGAGCGGCCGATCTCAGCCCTGAACTGAACACGCTGCTCAGCTCCGACACTATCGGCAAGCGTCTGCAAGTAAACGACCGGCAATGGATCGTCGCGCGCACCAGCATTGAGGAAGGCGGGCCGAAAGGCCTGCAACTGGCGCTGCTGGTGCCGGAAGACGAATTACTGGTGGATGCGTTCCGCATGCGCTGGCAAGGCGCGCTGATCACCCTCGCCATCCTGTTGCTGTGCCTGCCATTGGGCTGGGTGATTTCGCGGATTCTGGTCAAGCCGCTGCATGCCTTGGTCAAAGAAGCCGACGCGATCCGCAGCTTCGACTTCAGTTCTCCGCTGGCGCGCCGCTCGCCCGTACTGGAAGTCGATCAATTGAGCCTGTCGATGGCGCGGATGAAAGAAACCCTCGGCAGTTTCTTCCGCATCACCGACAGCCTTTGCGCCGAAACCCGTTTTGCCCCGCTACTCGAACGCGTGCTGTTCGAAACCGTGCAGATCGCTCAGGCACAGGCCGGTCTGATCTACCTGCGCGAAGCCGACGGCGCGCGCATGGAACCTTATGGACTGGTGATTGATGGCGTGCCGCGGAAGCTGGAGGCGTTCGACATTGAGGGACGCGAGCTGCATAAGAACACCGGCCCGGCGTGGTTCGAGCAACTGGCCAGCGCCAACAATACCGTCAGCCATCTGGGCTTCGATCAGGCCGGCGACTTGCAGAAAATCCTCTTGGCCATGGAATCACCGCGCATTCACTTGATCGGTATCCGCCTGCACAACCAGCACGACGAAACCATCGGCCTGCTGATTCTGCTGGTCAATGACAGCGGCGCGCCGGGCGATCTGGAAAAGCTGCGCCCCGACCGTATCGCCTTCTTGCAGGCGGTGTCCGGCGCGGCGGCGGTGAGCATCGAAAGTCAGCGTCTGCAAGCGCGGCAGAAACAACTGCTCGATGCCTTCATCCAACTGCTCGCCAGCGCGATCGATGCCAAGAGCCCCTACACCGGCGGCCATTGCCAGCGGGTGCCGGAATTGACGCTGATGCTCGCCCAGGCCGCTGCGGCAAGCCAGGACCCGGCGTTCAGCGCCTACCAACCGAGCGAGGATGAATGGGAGGCGTTGCACATCGCAGCGTGGCTGCACGATTGCGGCAAGGTCACGACGCCGGAATACGTGGTCGACAAAGCCACCAAGCTCGAGACCATCAACGACCGCATCCACGAAATCCGCACCCGCTTCGAGGTGCTCAAGCGTGACGTGTGGATCAACTACTGGCAGACGCTGGCAAGCGGTGCAGACGAAGCGGCGCTGGCCCGCGCCCGTGATAGTGAGTTGCTGATGCTCGATGACGACTTCGCCTTTGTCGCCCGCTGCAATCTCGGTGGCGAGGCCATGGCCGAGGCCGATCTGCTGCGCCTCGAGCAAGTCGCGCAACGCAGATGGCTGCGCACACTGGATGATCGCCTCGGTGTGTCATGGGAAGAAAACCGCCGCCAGGCAAAAACATCGGCGCCGACACTGCCCGTCAGTGAAACACTGCTCGCCGACAAACCCGAGCATCTGATCGAACGCGACAAGAACGAGCTGATCCCCGAGGACAACCCCTGGGGCTTCAAACTCGATGTACCCGAGTACAAGTACAACCGCGGCGAGCTGTACAACCTGAAGATCGCCCGCGGCACCCTTACCCGTGAAGAGCGCTACATCATCAACCATCACATGGTGCAGACGATCATGATGCTCAGCCACCTGCCCTTCCCCGGTCACCTGGACAGCATTGCCGAGATCGCCGGCGGTCATCATGAAAAAATGGACGGCACCGGGTATCCGAAACGGCTGAAACGCGAGGAGATGAGCCTGCCGGCGAGGATGATGGCGATTGCCGATATCTTCGAAGCGCTGACCGCCGCCGATCGCCCTTACAAGAAAGCCAAGTCGTTGAGCGAGGCGCTGGGGATCATGGCGACCATGTGCCGTGAAGCGCACATCGATGCGCCGTTGTTCGGCCTGTTCATCAATGAGGGTGTGTACATGCAGTACGCGACGCGGTTTCTTGATCCCGCGCAAATCGACAGCGTGGATACGGCCAGCCTGTTGCACAAGGCTGGCCTCAGCGGTTGATCAGCAGTCGGTCAGGCGCAGGAAAATCGCCGCCAGTTGCTCAATGCCGGCCTGATCCTCGGCGCCGAAACGCGCCAGCTTCGGGCTGTCGAGGTCGAGCACACCGATCAGGCGTCCGTCCTTGACCAAGGGCACTACCAGTTCGCTGTTGGACGCGCTGTCGCAGGCGATGTGGCCCGGGAAGGCATGTACATCCTCGACGCGCTGGGTTTGCAGGCTGGCAGCAGCAGCGCCGCAAACACCGCGCCCGAACGGGATGCGCACGCAAGCGATCTGGCCCTGAAACGGGCCGAGCACCAGCTCTTCGTTGCGATTGAGGTAGAAACCGGCCCAGTTCAGATCATCGAGCTGGTTGAACAGGAATGCGGAAAACTGCGCGGCATTGGCGATGAAGTCGCGTTCGTCCGCCAGTAGCGATTCCAGTTGCGCGGCCAACATACCGTAGCCTTCGAGGCCCTGGCCGCTTTGTTGCAAATCAATCATGCCTTGTGCTCCAGCAATTTCAGTCCCACCCAGTAGCGGGCGAATTGATACGCGCAACGTCCGTTGCGATTACCGCGGCCGGTGGCCCAGCGCACGGCGAGGATGTCCAGTGCTTCGTCGCGCTGCCAGCTCAGGCCGGCCTTGGCGGCCAACTGGCCGATCCAGTGCTCGACGACGTTGAGAAAATGTTCCTGGGTAAACGGGTAGAACGACAGCCACAGACCGAAACGATCAGACAGGGCGATCTTGTCTTCCACCGCTTCGCTCGGGTGCAGTTCGCCGTCGACGCGCTTCCAGTTTTCGTTGTCGCTTTCCTTTTCCGGCACCAGGTGGCGGCGGTTGGAAGTGGCGTACAGCAAGACGTTGTCGGGTGCCTGCTCGAGCGAACCGTCGAGCACGCTTTTCAGCACGCGGTAGTCGCCTTCGCCGGATTCGAACGACAGGTCATCGCAGAACAGCACGAAACGTTGCGGCAATTTGGCGACTTGCTCGACCACCCGTGGCAGGTCAGCCAAGTGATCGCGTTCGATCTCGATCAGACGCAGGCCGGCACCGGCGTGCTCGGCCAGCAACGCACGCACCAGCGAAGACTTGCCGGTACCGCGCGAACCCCAGAGCAAGGCGTGGTTGGCCGGCATGCCATCAAGAAATTGTTGTGTGTTGCGCCCCAACTGCTCCAACTGCCGGTCGACGCCGATCAGGTCGGACAGACGCATGTCGAGGCTGACTTCCAGCGGCAACAGGTAGCCGCTGCGACCGTCACGCTGCCAGCGCGCTGCCAGGCATGTGTTCCAGTCAATGACGGGGCGCGGTGCCGGCAACAGTGGTTCGATTCGCGCCAGAACCGACTCGGCGCGTTCAAGAAAAGCATTCAATCGGGAATCCACGTCTTCTCCTCGGGCACTTTCACAGTGATGATGACGATCCAGCGACGACATACAGATAAAATCGCCTCAGCAAGCCTTGTTACAAGGCGATTCGGGAACCTCGGTATCCCTGCATGATCGACTATGCTTGAGCAGCGAAGGGAAACGGAAGTGGTTCAACAACCCATGGATATCAAATTCACCCACCGGCTGTCTTACAAGCAAGCCAGGCTTACCGTGCTGGTCGGGTTCATTCTGGGCACCCTGCTCAGTCTGCTGCAGATCGGCATCGATTATGCCAGCGAAGACGCTTCCATCAACCGGGAAATCCTCGCACTGCTGGAAATCAGCCACAATCCGGCCTCGCGCATCGCCTACAACATCGATGCCGAACTGGCGCAGGAGCTCACCCTCGGCCTGCTGCGCTCGCCGGCGATCATCGCCGCGCAATTGATCGACAACAACGAGACCGTCCTGGCCAACGTCAAACGCCCGGAGCTGCAGAGCAGCTATCGGCTGATCAGCGACTTCCTGTTCGGCGCCAAGCGTCATTTCGAAGATCGCCTGTACCTCGACCATTTGCCCAACGAATCCCTCGGCGTCCTCAAACTGGAAGTCGACACTTACGCCTTTGGCAGCCGCTTCCTGCGCCGCGCGGAAGTCACCCTGCTCAACGGTTTCGCCCGCAGCCTGCTGCTGACCGGTATCCTCCTGGCGCTGTTCTACGTGATGCTGACCAAGCCACTGGTGCGGGTCATCCGTGAGCTCAGCGGTCGCGACCCGCGCAGCGCCGAGCCGACCACGCTCGAGTGCCCGGCCGGCCACGGCAACGATGAGATCGGCGTGCTGGTCAAGGTCGCCAATCAGCAGTTCGAGAACATCGCCACCGAAATCCAGCAGCGGCGAACCGCAGAAAACCGCCTGACCGAATACCTCGCGCAACTGGAAGACATCGTCTCGGCGCGCACCGCCGAACTCAAGGCAATCAACGCCCGCCTCAGCCAGTCCAACGAAGAGCTCGAAGTGGCCCGCCGTACTGCACTGGACATGGCCGAAGCGCGTTCGGCGTTTCTGGCGAACATGAGCCATGAAATCCGCACACCGCTCAACGGTCTGCTGGGGATGATCGCGCTGTCGCTGGACGGCCCGCTCAACGCCGAGCAGCAGCAACAACTGTCGATCGCCCACGACTCGGGCAAGGTGCTGGTGGAACTGCTCAACGATATTCTCGACCTGTCGAAATTCGACGCCGGGCAACTGGAGTTGGAAAACATCCCGTTCGACCTCGGCTCGCTGATCGAAGACACCGCCAACCTGCTCTCGCAGAACGCCGCGCCGAGCGTAGAGCTGACCTGCCTGATCGAGCCGCACTTCCCGGCGCTGGTGCTGGGCGACCCGACCCGAGTGCGGCAGATCGTCAGCAACCTGCTGTCGAATGCGCTGAAATTCACCCGCTTCGGTCGGGTCGATGTGCGTTTGTCAGCTCACAAGGATGGCGTGCGCATCGAAGTCTGCGACACCGGCATCGGCATCGCCCAGGAAGCGCAGGTGAAAATCTTCCAGCCGTTCACCCAGGCCGGCGCTGGTATCACCCGTCAGTACGGCGGCACCGGGCTGGGGTTGGCGCTGACATATAACCTGTGCGAAGCGATGCAGGGGCGCCTGACCATCAGCTCCGAAAGCGGTTTTGGCAGCCAGTTCTGTGCCGAGCTGCCACTGCCCTGCCACACTCGCGCCCTCCCTCCCCAGCCGTTACGTGGCAAGGTCCTCGCCATTACTGCAGCCAGCAGTGGCCTGGCGGAATTGCTGAAAAGCCTGTTGCCGGTGTGGGGCCTGGAATACACGCAGCGCACTATTGATGATTCGCTGCTGGGCCTGAATCCGGATGTGCTGATCACCGATTGTCCGGAATGCCTGTTCGGTCTGCGCCCGAGCATCACCGCGCCGATTCTGCTGGTGACTGCTTACGGCAGTTTTCTGCCCAGCGAAGAAGCCGCCGCCCTCGCCCCCTTGCAGCAGCAGGCCCGGCCGCTGGCGCGCAACGCGCTGTACCAGCATCTGCGACGGATTCTGCAACCGGAGGTCGCCGCCCTCACCGAAGCGCAAGCGGACGCCTCGCCGTCCGCGCGCCGGGGCAAGGTGCTGCTGGTCGAGGACAACCCGGTCAATCAACTGGTGGCAAAAGGCATGCTTGGCAAGCTTGGCTGCGATGTGGTGGTGGCGGGGCATGGCGCCGAGGCGCTGGATCAGCTGGAGTTTGCCGATTTCGATCTGGTGCTGATGGACTGCAACATGCCGGTGATGGATGGCTATGAAGCCAGTCGGCAGATTCGCCAGAGCGGGCGCTGGCCGAATCTGCCGATTGTCGCGCTGACCGCCAATGCCATGTCCGAGGAACGCGAACGCTGCCGCGCGGCGGGCATGAGTGACTATCTGGCCAAACCGTTTCGCCGCGAAGAACTCGCCGCGCTGCTCGATCAGTGGATGCCGACTACGCCAGCGCTTTGATTTGCCCGAGCAAGTGATCGAGGCCAGCGCGCAAGTCGTTGAGCCGGTCAAGATCAACGCCACTGTCGCAGAGCAGGCGCGCCTTCAGTGGCCCGACCCGCTCGCGCAATGCGGCTCCGGCAGGCGTCAGGCTCAGGTGCATCTCACGTTCGTCGCGCGCCGAGCGCCTGCGCTGGACCAGATCGATCTGCTCCAGACGCTTGAGCAATGGCGTCAATGTCCCCGAGTCCAGCGCCAGACGCTCGCCCAAGGCCTTGACCGTCGGTTGCTCCGGCGCAGCATCCTGCCACTCCCACAGCACCAGCATCGCCAGGTACTGCGGGTAGGTCAGGCCCAACTGATCGAGCATCGGCTTATAGGCGCGAATCACCGCCCGCGAGGCCGCGTACAGCTTGAAGCACAACTGGCTGTCGAGCTTCAGCGAGTCACCCGGCTGGCTCATTTCAGCAAAGCTTCGATCTCGCCGCTCAGGTCCTGCGGTTTGGTCGTCGGGGCGAAACGCTTGACCAACTGGCCATCCTTGCCGATGAGGAACTTGGTGAAGTTCCACTTGATGCCCTGCGAGCCGAGCAGGCCCGGGGCGCGCTTCTTCAACTGCACGAACAGCGGGTGAGCATCGGCGCCGTTGACGTCGATCTTCTTGAACAGCGGGAAGCTGACGCCGAAATTCAGCTCGCAGAACTCGCTGATGGCGCCCTCATTGCCCGGCTCCTGCTTGCCGAACTGGTTGCACGGAAAACCCAGTACCACCAGCCCCTGGTCCTTGTAGGTCTGCCAGAGTTCTTCGAGGCCCTTGTATTGCGGAGTGAAGCCACACTTGCTCGCGGTATTGACCACCAGCACCGCTTTACCGGCGAAATCGGCCAAAGTCTTTTGCTCACCCTTGATGGTGGTGCACGGAATATTCAGCAGGTTGTCGCTCATGGGTCGGCTCCGCAATGGTGAGGAAGGCGCAAACATAACGAGCAATTGAATTGCGCGCAATCTAATTGCTCGATAAAAAGGCGACGCAATGTCGCCTGTTTCGGTTATTCGCGCGGCTCGAGATTCAGGCACACCGAGTTGATGCAATAACGCAGGCCCGTCGGTGGCGGGCCATCCGGGAATACGTGCCCCAGATGCGCATCGCAGCGCGCGCATTTCACTTCGGTGCGAATCATGCCGTGGCTGGTGTCGCGGATCTCAGCCATCGCGCTATCGCCGATCGGCGCGTAAAAGCTCGGCCAGCCGCAGCCGGAGTCGAATTTGGTCTTCGAATCGAACAAAGGCTCGTTGCAGCACACACAGTGGTAGACACCGTCGGTTTTGGTGTCGTTGTATTTGCCCGAGAACGGACGCTCGGTGGCACTCAGACGGCAGACGTTGTACTGCTCGGAGTCGAGCATGGCACGCCATTCTTCCAGGGTTTTCTGCAACTTTTCCATCATCACACCTCAGCGGCTGAAAAAGCCCGATCTGTACCTTTTCCACGGATCGGGCGGCACGTATGATTGCGCCTCGTCACGCGCCAGTCTGGCAGCCAGACCGGGCGCATTCAAACGGATTCTGAGCGCTAAAGCGCCAGACCTCCGCCTGTGCGAAGACGCAGCAATCCCAGTACGGTTGTCCATTTGCCGCCTGGATCGTTCATTTTCGGGATCACATCGCCATGCAGTTCAGCAAATCGAACAAGCTCGCCAACGTCTGCTACGACATTCGCGGCCCGGTGCTCAAGCACGCCAAACGACTGGAAGAGGAAGGCCAGCGCATCCTCAAGCTGAACATCGGCAACCCGGCGCCGTTTGGTTTCGAAGCGCCGGACGAAATCCTCCAGGACGTGATCCGCAACCTGCCGACCGCGCAGGGCTACAGCGATTCCAAAGGCCTGTTCAGCGCGCGCAAGGCGGTGATGCAGTACTACCAGCAGAAGCAGGTTGAAGGTGTCGGCATCGAAGACATCTACCTGGGCAACGGTGTGTCCGAGCTTATCGTGATGTCGCTGCAGGCGCTGCTCAACAACGGCGACGAAGTGCTGGTGCCAGCCCCGGACTATCCGCTGTGGACCGCTGCCGTCAGCCTCGCTGGCGGTAACGCTGTGCATTATCTGTGCGACGAAGGCGCCGACTGGTTCCCGGATCTGGCCGACATCAAGGCCAAGATCACCCCGAACACCAAGGCCATGGTGATCATCAACCCGAACAACCCGACCGGTGCGGTGTACTCGAAGGAAGTGTTGCTGGGCATGCTGGAGATCGCCCGGGCGCACAATCTGGTGGTGTTCTCCGACGAGATCTACGACAAGATTCTCTATGACGACGCCGTGCACATCTGCACCGCTTCGCTGGCCCCGGACCTGCTCTGCCTGACCTTCAACGGCCTGTCGAAATCCTACCGCGTGGCCGGTTTCCGCTCCGGCTGGATTGCCATTTCCGGGCCGAAACACAACGCGCAGAGTTACATCGAAGGCATCGACATGCTGGCCAACATGCGCCTGTGCGCCAACGTGCCGAGCCAGCACGCGATCCAGACCGCGCTGGGGGGCTACCAGAGCATCAACGATCTGGTGCTGCCGCAGGGTCGCCTGCTGGAGCAGCGTAACCGCACCTGGGAGTTGCTTAACGATATTCCCGGCGTCAGCTGCGTGAAGCCGATGGGCGCGTTGTACGCGTTCCCGAAAATCGACCCGAAGGTCTGCCCGATTCATAACGACGAGAAGTTCGTGCTTGATCTGCTGCTTTCCGAGAAGCTGCTGGTGGTGCAGGGCACGGCGTTCAACTGGCCGTGGCCGGATCACTTCCGCGTGGTCACCCTGCCCCGCGTCGATGATCTGGAAATGGCCATCGGCCGCATCGGCAACTTCCTCAAGTCCTACCGCCAGTAATGGGCCAGCAGTGCGCAACGAATTGGCTGTTGCGCACTGTCTGATTCAGCAACACATCTTTGTTCCGCGCCTTTGCAGCCCTTCTACACTTGCGATGCGAGACGTACAGACGTATCTGACCTAATGGCGGCGGGGCGAAAGGCTGTGTCATCCGTGTCGGAATCGAGGGTGGGAATTTTCTTTTTGCTCAGGAAACCGCTGTAGGACACAGTTTGAAATAGTCACTCGGTTGAATAGCCCGGTGCCGCACCTTATATACCCCGCAGTACGCTACATCTTTAGCTTGAGGAGAGTTCTACAACCATGATGCGCATCCTGCTGTTTTTGGCCACTAACCTGGCGGTCGTGCTGATAGCCAGCATCACCCTGAGCCTGTTCGGCTTCAACGGGTTCATGGCGGCCAACGGGGTCGACCTCGACCTCAGTCAGCTGCTGGTCTTCTGTGCGGTCTTTGGTTTCGCCGGCTCGCTGTTCTCGCTGTTCATCTCCAAGTGGATGGCGAAGATGAGCACCGGCACGCAAATCATCAGCCAGCCACGCACCCGTCATGAGCAATGGCTGCTGCAAACGGTCGAGCAATTGTCCCGCGAAGCCGGGATCAAGATGCCTGAAGTCGGGATTTTCCCGGCCTACGAAGCGAATGCTTTCGCTACCGGCTGGAACAAGAACGACGCGCTGGTCGCGGTCAGCCAGGGCCTGCTCGAGCGATTCTCGCCCGATGAAGTGAAAGCCGTACTGGCCCACGAAATCGGTCACGTCGCCAATGGTGACATGGTCACGCTGGCGCTGATCCAGGGCGTGGTGAACACTTTTGTGATGTTCTTCGCGCGGATCATCGGTAACTTCGTCGACAAGGTCATCTTCAAGAACGAAGAAGGCCAGGGCATCGCCTATTACGTGGCGACCATCTTCGCCGAACTGGTGCTGGGCATCCTCGCCAGCGCAATCGTCATGTGGTTCTCGCGCAAGCGCGAATTCCGTGCCGACGAAGCCGGCGCCCGCCTGGCCGGTACCAGCGCGATGATTGGCGCTCTGCAACGCCTGCGTGCCGAACAGGGCCTGCCGGTGCACATGCCCGACACCCTGAACGCCTTCGGCATCAACGGTGGCATCAAACAGGGCTTCGCCCGCATGTTCATGAGCCACCCGCCGCTGGAAGAGCGTATTGACGCACTGCGTCGTCGCGGTTGATTTGACCGAAGTGAAAAAGAAGGCCCGCAGCGATGCGGGCCTTTTTTTGTATCTTCAGATCATGCGTTGTCAGCAAAGTCCCTTTCGCGAGCAGGCTCGCTCCCACCTTTGGAATGCATTCCCCTGTGGGAGCGAGCCTGCTCGCGAAGACGCCGGAGCTGCTGACAGAAAACTATCTGGAAGAAACCCGATAAACCCGCTCCACCAACCACTCAACCCCGCCCTGCAGAAACTTCGGGCTCTCAGCCAGAATATCCCGCTCTTCCAGTTTCTCCAGCTGCCAACCCTGGCCCAGCAGCCGCTGCGCCTCATCATCACTCACCGCAAACGGCGGTCCCGGGATCTGCGACTGATCGTAATCCAGGGTAATCACCAGCCCTTTCATCTCCGGCGCCAGCAACTGTTGCAGATGCTCCGCGTAGCGCTGGCGCATGGCGTCCGGCAAGGCAATCAACGCGGCGCGGTCGTACAGCGCCGTGCAACCGGCAACATCCTCTGCCGTCAGCGCAAAAAAATCACCGCACCACAATTCGAACGCAACAGTGCGATAAACCTTGAATGCCCCCTTATCGCTGATCTGCGGCTGCAACTGATGTTCGCTGAAAAACTCCTCGACAGCCTTTTCGGCTAGCTCAACCCCAATCACCTGGTGTCCCTGCCCGGCAAGCCAGAGCAGATCCAGACTCTTCCCGCACAGCGGCACCAGCACACGCGCCGACGGTGCAATCGCCAGCTCCGGCCAGTAACGCTGCAAATACGGGTTGGCCTCGGCCTGATGAAAGCCGATCTGGTTCGAATCCCATTTCTTGTACCAAAACTCAGGCTGCATGGATCACTCCCGAAAAACCGATGAAAAACCGCAGAAACTTATATTGGATTCAGATCGATGATCTGACTGAAGATGGTTCATCTTAGCGCTCAGGAGCCCGTCCATGTTGCCCAGCCTGTTTATCTCCCACGGTTCACCGATGCTGGCGCTGGAGCCCGGTGCCAGCGGCCCGGCACTGGCGCGACTGGCCGCCGAACTGCCGCGTCCCAAAGCCATCGTCATCGTCTCTGCACACTGGGAAAGCCAGGAACTGCTGGTCAGCAGCCACCCGCATCCGGAAACCTGGCACGACTTCGGCGGTTTCCCCCGTGCGCTGTTTGAAGTTCAGTACCCGGCCCCGGGTAATCCGCAATTGGCCGCAGAGGTGGCTGAGCGGTTGAACACCAATGACCTGCCGGCGCGGCTCGATCCGCAACGACCGTTCGATCATGGTGTCTGGGTGCCGCTGTTTTTGATGTATCCGCAGGCCGATATTCCGGTGGTGCAGGTTTCGTTGCCGAGTCGCGGCGGACCGGCGTTGCAGACCCGGGTTGGCCGTGCGCTGGCGAGCCTGCGCGAACACGGCATTCTGTTGATCGGCTCCGGCAGCATCACCCACAACCTCCGCGAGCTGGACTGGCATGCCGGCCCGGAAAGCATTGAACCGTGGGCGCGGGATTTTCGTGACTGGATGATCGACAAACTGGCGGCCGACGATGAAACGGCGCTGCATGATTATCGCCAGCAGGCGCCGAATGCCGTGCGCAGTCACCCCAGTGATGAGCATTTGTTGCCGTTGTATTTTGCTCGCGGTGCGGGCGGGGTTTTCAGCGTGGCGCATCAGGGTTTCACGATGGGGGCGCTGGGTATGGATATTTATCGCTTCGGTTGAGGCCTTCGCGAGCAGGCTCGCTCCCACAGTAGCCAATGAACAGGCAAAAAAAATCCCCGAACCAGTCGGGGATTTTTTATGTTCGATCAATCAGCCCAAGGGCGGATCAATCTTCGCGGTAGCGACGCAGCTTGAGCTGCTTACCAGCCACGCGAGTGTCCTTCAGCTTGGTCAGGAGCTTTTCCAGACCTTCTTCCGGCAGTTCGACGAGGCTGAAGCTGTCACGGACCTGGATGCGACCGATCGCTTCACGGGCCAGACCGCCTTCGTTGAGGATGGCGCCCAGCAGGTTTTTCGCAGCGATACCGTCACGCGCACCCAGCGCGGTACGGCAACGAGCACGGCCTTCGCCCAAAGGCATTGGCGCGCGACGCTCGCGGTCACCACGATCAGGACGATCACCGGAACGCTCAGGACGGTCGCCACGCGGTGCGTTGTTCGGCACCAGTGGACGTTCCTTCTCGATCGCTGCCAGGTTCAGCGCTTGACCGTTGGTAGCCTTGCGCAGCAGGGCTGCGGCCAGGGCACGCGGGCTGCAACCGATGTCGGCGGTCAGGCGATCGAGCAGATCACCGTGGGTCGATTCGGCATCAGCCACCAGCGGCGACAGGCTGTTGGTCAGTTTCTTGATGCGCGCATCCAGAACGGCTTGAGCGTCCGGCAGGCGAACTTCAGCAACTTTCTGACCGGTTACACGCTCGATCACTTGCAGCATGCGGCGCTCACGTGGAGTCACCAGCAGCAGTGCACGACCTTCGCGACCGGCACGGCCGGTACGGCCGATACGGTGCACGTAGGATTCCGGGTCGTACGGCATGTCAACGTTGAATACGTGAGTGATGCGCGGAACGTCCAGACCACGGGCAGCAACGTCGGTGGCGACAACGATGTCCAGACGGCCATCCTTGAGCGAGTCGATCACGCGCTCACGCTGGTTCTGGGCGATATCACCGTTCAACGCGGCGGCTTTGTAGCCTTTGGCGTCGAGGGCGCTGGCCAGGTCCAGGGTCGCTTGCTTGGTGCGCACGAACATGATCAGCGCGTCGAAGTCTTCGACTTCCAGCAGGCTGAGTACGGCCGAGGTTTTCTGGTCAGCGTGAACCAACAGGTGAGCCTGTTCGATCGCGGTAACGGTCTGGGTCTTGGTCTGGATCTTCACGTGTTGCGGATCGCGCAGGTGGCGTTCGGCAATGGCGCGGATCGACTGCGGCAGGGTCGCAGAGAACAAAACGGTCTGGCGGGTCGCTGGCAGAGCCTTGAAGATGACTTCCAGGTCATCCATGAAGCCCAGTTTCAACATTTCGTCAGCTTCGTCGAGAACCAGATGGTTCACAGTCGACAGGACTTTCTCGTCGCGACGCAGGTGGTCGCACAGACGACCCGGAGTAGCGACAACAATCTGTGCGCCATTACGGATTGCCTTGAGTTGCGGGCCCATCGGCGCACCGCCGTAGACAGCCACGACGGTAACGCCTGGCATTTGCTTGGCGTAGGTTTCAAAAGCGGTTGCTACTTGCAGCGCCAACTCTCGGGTTGGCGCCAGGATCAGGGCTTGCGGTTCGCGCTTGGCAGGATCGATGCGGTGCAGAATAGGCAGTGCGAACGCGGCGGTTTTACCGGTACCGGTTTGCGCCTGGCCAATCATGTCCTGGCCGGCCATGATGATCGGGATCGATTGCTGCTGAATCGCCGAAGGCTCTTCGTAGCCAGTCGCTGCGACGGCTGCAAGAATATTCGGGTTGAGATTAAAAGCGGCGAATCCGCCGGTTTCCTGGGTCATGGGTCTGCCTCTAAGTGCATCCGCAAAGACCCATGCTCCAAAGCTGCGCATGCCGTGTTGAGACTCAAGAGTCGCCCTGGCAGCTTTGTCGGCGGGGATTTGCGAAAACGAATGAATGAAGATGAATCGTCAAGGAAGAGCCCGCAATGCGGACGTGCAGCCGAAGCTGACTTCGGGAAATGCGCTACCTAAACGCGGCCCGGTTAAAGGCCGGCGCGCACTATACCGGATTTCGCCCGAAAAGGGAGCTTTTTTTGTGGCCCTTATCCGTGTGTCACCGCCGTGTAACGGGGTTTTGCGGATAATCGCGCAACGGTCTATTTTGCAAAGGCCCGGCCCTGCGGGCGATGACGCTTAAACGGTTCACCGACCTGCGGCAAAGCGCCGCGCACCCGCCCTTCCCGCTTGAGGATTTAGCCATGAATCAGCCCTGCGCCGGCCGCGTCAGCCGAGAACGTCGTGGTCATGTGCACTTGATCGGCCTCGATCGGGCGGCCAAGCGCAACGCTTTCGATATCGACCTGCTCAACGACCTGAGCCTGGCCTACGGCGAGTTCGAAGCCGACCGCGAAGCGCGGGTCGCCGTGGTGTTCGGCCATGGCGAACACTTCACCGCCGGGCTCGATCTGGTCAATGCCAGCGCGGCGCTGGCCGAAGGTTGGCAGGTTCCGAGCGGCGGCTGCGATCCCTGGGGCGTTTTCGTCGGCCCACGGGTGAGCAAACCGGTCATCGTCGCCGCGCAGGGTTACTGCCTGACCATCGGCATCGAGCTGATGCTGGCGGCGGACATCAACCTGTGCGCGAGCAATACCCGCTTCGCGCAGATGGAAGTGCAGCGTGGGATCTTTCCGTTTGGCGGCGCGACTTTGCGTTTCCAGCAGATTGCCGGCTGGGGCAACGCGATGCGCTGGTTGCTCACCGGCGATGAGTTCGATGCCCACGATGCGTTGCATCTGGGCTTGGTCCAGGAAGTGATGGCCAGCGAAGATTTGCTGCCCCGCGCGATCGAGCTGGCCGAACGGATTGCCCGGCAGGCACCGCTGGGCGTGCAGGCGACCTTGATGTCAGCGAGACAGGCGCGTTATGAGGGTGAGACAGCGGCGGCGCAGGCGTTACCGGCGCTGGTGAAGAAGTTGCTCGCCACTGAAGATGCCCGGGAGGGGGTGCGATCGTTGGTGGAGCGGCGGCCAGGGATCTTCAAAGGCATCTGAAGATTCTGCTGCCTGTCAGGGCCTTTTCGCGAGCAGGCTCGCTCCCACAGGTCGAACGCATTTCAAATGTGGGAGCGAGCCTGCTCGCGAAGGGGGCGGTACTGCCGGCTCAGGTCGCCGGGCGAATCGCGTTGATCAACGACTGCAACGAATAACCCAGCTGCGGCGCCAGCGCTTCGGCTCGTTGGGTCAGCGCCTGCATGTCCAGCGCCTGATCGAGATCCGCCGGAACGATCAGAATCACGTTGCCCTCCTTCACTGGCAGCTCCCAGTAATGCCGGTGATAGAGCCCGCGCAACAACGCCGCGCCCAGTGGCTTGCCATCGTCGGTGGCCCACTGGTTGATCACCAGCCAGCCGCCCGGATTCAGGCGCTTCTGACAATCGCCGAGAAAACTCCAGGCCAGATGCCCGACACCGGGACCGACATCGGTATAGAGGTCGACGAAAATCAGATCCGCCGGCTCGGCAGTCGGCAGCAGTTCAAGCGCATCGCCGACGCGGATGTACAAACGCGGATCATCATCCAGACCGAGATATTCGATGGCCAGGCGCGGCACGTCCGGGCGCAGTTCGATGGCTTCGACGTCTTCCAGCGGCAGAAACTTCAGGCAAGCCTGGGTCAGCGTGCCCGCGCCCAAACCGAGAAACAGCGCACTCTCCGGCTGCTCGTGACACAGCGCGCCGATCAGCATCGCGCGAGTGTAGTCGTACTCCAGCCAGCTCGGGTCGGCGGTGAACACGCAGCTCTGCTCGATCGCATCGCCGAACTCGAGAAAGCGGTAATCGGCCACTTCCAGCACGCGAATCACGCCGAACTCATCCTGTACTTCGGCGAGCAGATGCTCGACGCGCTCCTCAGTCATTTCGTCTCCTGATGGTCACCGGGCGCGGTGACGCGATGGCACCGCTGTGGCGCCGTGGCAAAGCGGCGATTGTCGGCGATGGGGCGGGAGCAGGTCACGCACTAATTGCTGCTAACATGGCGCTTCCCTGCGTATGAACTTCGAGACCGTGATGAGCCAACCGTGGAGCCCTGACAGCTGGCGCGCCCTGCCGATCCAGCAACAACCGCAATACCCCGACGCCGCGCACCTGCGCCAGGTCGAGCAGACCCTGGCCAGCTATCCGCCGCTGGTGTTCGCCGGCGAAGCGCGCGAGCTGCGCCGCCAGTTCGCCGAAGTCACCCAGGGTCGCGCGTTTCTGTTGCAGGGCGGCGATTGCGCGGAAAGCTTCGCCGAATTCTCCGCCGCGAAGATCCGCGACACCTTCAAAGTGTTGCTGCAAATGGCAATCGTCATGACCTTCGCCGCTGGCTGCCCGGTGGTCAAGGTCGGGCGCATGGCCGGCCAGTTCGCCAAACCGCGTTCGGCCAACGACGAAACCATCGGCGGCGTAACCCTGCCGGCCTACCGTGGCGACATCGTCAACGGCATCGGCTTCGACGAAAAGAGCCGCGTGCCGGATCCGGAGCGTTTGCTGCAGTCCTATCATCAGTCCACAGCGACCTTGAACCTGTTGCGCGCTTTCGCCCAGGGCGGTTTTGCCGACCTGCACCAAGTGCACAAGTGGAACCTGGATTTCATCGCCAACTCGGCGCTGGCGGAGAAGTACAGCCACCTCGCCGACCGCATCGATGAAACCCTCGCGTTCATGCGCGCCTGCGGCATGGACAGCTCGCCGCAACTGCGCGAAACCAGTTTCTTCACTGCCCACGAAGCGTTGCTGCTGAACTACGAAGAAGCCTTCGTACGCCGCGACAGCCTGACCAACGATTACTACGATTGCTCGGCGCACATGCTGTGGATCGGCGACCGCACCCGCCAGCTCGACGGCGCGCATGTCGAATTCCTGCGCGGGGTGAACAACCCGATCGGCGTCAAGGTCGGCCCGAGCATGAACCCTGATGACCTGATCCGCCTGATCGACGTGCTCAACCCGGACAACGATCCGGGCCGCTTGAACCTGATCGCGCGGATGGGTGCGAACAAGGTCGGCGATCATCTGCCGGCACTGATCCGTGCGGTCCAGCGCGAAGGCAAGCAAGTGCTGTGGAGCTCCGACCCGATGCACGGCAACACCATCAAGGCCAGCAGCGGCTACAAGACCCGTGACTTCGCGCAGATCCTTGGCGAGGTGAAGCAGTTCTTCCAGGTGCACGAAGCGGAAGGCAGCTATGCCGGCGGCATCCATATCGAGATGACCGGGCAGAACGTCACCGAGTGCATCGGCGGCGCGCGGCCGATTACCGAGGATGGCTTGTCCGATCGTTATCACACCCACTGTGATCCGCGGATGAATGCCGATCAGTCGCTGGAATTGGCGTTTTTGATTGCCGAGACTCTGAAGCAAGTCCGCCGTTAGACCGCGTCGCCTCCCTTCGCGAGCAGGCTCGCTCCCACATTTGCAATGCGTTTCCCTGTGGGAGCGAGCCTGCTCGCGAAAGGGCCGGCTCAGGCAACCTCAATCCGCGCCAATGCCACCCGCAACCGCCACGCACTCTCGCGCTGACAATTCAACTCCACCCGCGCCAACCCCAACCACTGCGCCATCCGCCGCAAATTCAGCGCCAGCGCCAGCATGCCCTCCTCGTCCAGCCCCGGTTCTTCCTCGTGCACCGCATGCACCGCCAACTGCCCTGCCGCCCGTTCGGCGCGCAGATCAACCCGCGCTGCGATCCGCTCGTTGTGCAAAAACGGCAGCACGTAATAGCCGTAAACCCGCTTGGCCTGCGGTGTGTAGATTTCCAGGCGATAGCGGAAATCGAACAGGCGCTCGGTGCGGCTGCGCTCCCAGATCAGCGAATCGAACGGCGACAGCAGCGCACTGGCAATGACCTTGCGCGGCACTTTGGGCTCCGGCAGGCAATAGGCGATCTGCCGCCAGTCGGCGACTTCGCACATCTGCAATTGCCCCGCCTCAACCAACTCAGCCAGACGCGGCCGCGCATCCGCAGGGCTCAGGCGAAAGTAATCACGCAGGTCTTTTTCCGTACCAACGCCCAATGCTTGCGCCGCATGCAACAGCAAACCGCGTTGCGCCTCGGCCTCGTCCGGCGTGGGCTGCTGCAGAATCGCTGCCGGAATCACTCGCTCGGGCAAATCGTACAAGCGCTCGAAACCGCGTCGCCCCGCCACTGTGACCTCACCGGCGGCGAACAACCATTCCAGCGCATGTTTCTCGGCACTCCAGTCCCACCATGGCCCGGCCTTGTCTTCGCGGGTCGACAGACTGCCGGCCCCCAGCGCGCCCCGCTCCTCAACCGCAGTCAGCACGCGGCGGATGGTTTCCTGCTGTTCGCGACCAAACTTTGCCAGTTGCTGATAGATGTCTTCGCCACGCTTGGCGCGTTGCATGCGCCAGCCCAGCAACGGGTACATCGACAGCGGTAACAGCGACGCTTCATGGCCCCAGTATTCGAACAGCGTGCGCCGACGCCCCGAACTCCAGGCAGCCTGGTCGAGCAAGTCAGAGGGGTAGGAACCGAGACGGGAAAACAGCGGCAGGTAGTGCGAGCGCACCACGGCATTGACGGAATCGATTTGCAGCAGGCCCAGCCGTTCGATCAGCCGGTTGAGATGACTGGCATTGACGGTCGGCGGCTGGCGCCCGTTGAACCCTTGGGCAGCCAGCGCCAGACGTCGCGCCTGTTTGAGGGAAAAGGACACTGTCGCGGGCATTTATTCCTCCATGTCTGCTCGCAACCTACCTCACCTGAAAGGGGTTTGTGTAGCGATAGCCTCATCATTTATGCATCGGGTCGTCCCAGAACGGCCGCACGGTTTCGTGTTCGACATCGGCGCGGCTGATGCCGATGTCCTTCAGCGCCTCATCGCTCAGACCGGCGAGCATTTCCCGTTCACGATGCAGCTCATACCAACGGCTGAATTTGTGCAGCAGATCGGACACGATATGGCCATGGCCGGACAGCTGTTCTTGGCTTGCATACTCTCTTTGACCTTTCATCGCCTTGCCTCCTTTTGTGGATGGCTCAAGTCTCGCGCCAGCGCTAAGATCAATCCAACGAATGTTTCTGATGGCATGCATCACGGAGATTCATCAATTGTCCGCCTACCCCAGTATCGATACCGATGTCCTGCGCACCTTTGTCGCGATTGCCGATCAGGGCGGTTTCACCCGTGCCGGCGAGATGGTCAACCGCACCCAGTCGGCGGTGAGCATGCAGATGAAACGTCTGGAAGAAGACGTGTTGCAGCGCCAGCTGTTCGAGCGCGATGGCCGTCAGGTGCGGCTTACGGCTGAAGGCCAAGTGCTGCTTGGTTATGCGCGGCGCATCCTCAAACTGCACAGTGAGGTGTTCAACACCCTGCGCGAGCCGCACATGGTCGGTACCGTGCGCATCGGTACGCCGGATGATTATGTGATGCGTTTTCTGCCGGGGATCCTGTCGCGGTTCGCGCAGTTCTATCCGCTGATCCAGATCGAAGTGCATTGCGAATCGACCAAACAACTGTTGCAGCGCACTGATCTGGACTTGTCGATCGTCACCCGTGAGCCGGGCAACGAGATCGGCCAGTTGCTGCGCAAGGAGCGCTTTGTCTGGGCCGAGGCGCAGAACTTCAGCGCCCACGAACAGACGCCGCTGCCCCTGGCGATGTTCAACAGTGATTGTTTCTGCCGCCTGTGGGCGTGCAATGCGCTGGACGCGATGGGCCGCGATTACCGCATCGCCTACAACAGCAGCAGCCTGTCGGCGCTGATGGCTGTGGTCAGCGCAGGGCTGGCGATCACCGCGCAACTGGAGAGTCTGATCACCCCGGACATGCGCATCCTTGGCGCCGCCGAAGACCTGCCACTGCTGCCCGAGGCGAGCATCATGCTGATCCGCAATCTGAACAACCCGTCGCCGATCACCGAGTGCCTGGCCGAGCACATCGTCGAGGGCTTCAAACTTTAAACGCGAGCATCACCGCACACAGCACCAGAAAACCGCAGAACAGCCCACGCAGGAGTTTTTCCGGCATGGCGTGGGCAACTTTCACGCCCCAACTGATGCTGAGCAGACCTCCGACCGCCAGAGGCAGGCCGATCATCCAGTCGACTTCGTGGTGCACCGCATAGGTCACCAGGGTTACGCCAGTGCTCGGCAGGGCCAGCGCCAGCGACAATCCCTGAGCAACCACTTGGCTGGTGCCGAACAGGCTGGTCAGCACCGGCGTCGCCACCACCGCGCCGCCGACGCCGAACAAGCCGCCCATGGTCCCCGAGGCGGCGCCGAGCACGCCCAACCACGGCCACGAATAGCGCATCTCGGCAGTCGGCGCTGGTCGCGGACCGAACATCTTCAACAGGTTGTAGGCCGACAGCGCCACCAGAAAGGCAACAAATCCGATGCGCATGGTCTGCGCATCAATGCCCACCGCCCAGATCGAGCCAAGCCAGGCAAAGCAGAAACCCATCACCGCCAACGGCAGCGCATGGCGCAGTTCGATGCGATTGCGCTGGTGATAACGCCACAGCGCCAGCATCACGTTCGGTACCACCATCACCAGCGCCGTGCCCTGGGCGATCTGCTGATCAAGCCCAAACCATACGCCAAGCAACGGAATCGCAATCAAGCCACCGCCAATGCCAAAGATCCCGCCCAATGTGCCCAGGGCGGCGCCGAACAGCAGGTACAACAGAAAATCCATCACAACGGTAATCCTCTAACGACAGGCGGCCAATGCTACGCACTCGCGCCTAGCGGGGAAACGCATAGCAACGCACAATGGCTATGCCGATTTTGCACAAGCGTGGTTTCCATGAATCCCAACCAATTGACCGATCAGCTCGGCCTGTTTCTCGATGTGCTGGAGAGTGGCAGCTTTTCTGCCGCTTCGCGCCGCCATCCGCTGACGCCTTCCGCCGTGGCGCGGCGCATCGATAGCCTGGAAAGTGCCGTCGGCAGTCAGCTGTTCGTGCGCAGCACCCATGCCGTGCTGCCGACTTCGGCCGGCCTGGCCTTTGCCGAGCGGGCGCGACGGATCATCGCCGAGTTGCAACTGGCGCGGGCCGAAGCGGTGTCGTTAAGCAGTGCACCGGAAGGCCTGATCCGCATCGATGCGCCAGCAGCCTTCGGGCGGCGGCATCTGGCGCCGGTGATTGCCGATTTTCTCCTGCTGTACCCGGGACTGGATGTGCAGATGCATCTGATCGACAGCTTCAGCGACATGGCCGGCAGCAGCCTGGGCAAGGTCGATCTGGTGCTGCGTACCGGCCAGTTGGCTGACTCGCGCCTGGTCGCCACGCCATTGGCGAGCATGGTCCGCGTCGCCTGCGCCAGCCCTGACTATCTCAAGCAGCGCGGCGTGCCCGAGCACCCGGCGCAGTTGAGTGAACACGACGGGCTCGACTGGGAGGGCCTTGCGCCGCCGTTTGCCTGGAAATTCGAAGTGGACGGGCAAATGCAATTGCACCGGCCATCGCGGGTGCGGCTGAGTGCCAACAATGCCGAGGCCCTGGTGTGTGGCGCGGCGGCGGGTCTGGGCGTCGCACACTTGCCGACCTGGCTGGCCAGCGAATACTTGCTGCGTGGCGAACTGGTGCCACTGTTCTGCGAAAACGGCCTGCCGCCGCCGGAGTCCACCGGTATTTACGCGCTGCGCATGGAACAGCAGGTCCATTCGCGCAGTCGGTTGTTGCTGGAATACCTGAAAACCCGCTTCAGCCCGGTGCCGCCGTGGGATCTGGCGTTGCAACGGCAATTCGCCCGGCACTGACGCCGGACATATTTATCTGGCGCCTTAAAGATTCGAGCGCTAGATTAAAAAACGATCAACGATCAAGGCTTTGACAATGACTTGCGAACGCGACAACTGCGACGACCTTCTGCTCGACAATCAGGCGTGCTTCGCCCTGCACTCGACCTCGCTGATGATGACCAAGGTCTACAAGCCGCTGTTGCAGGCGCTGGGCCTGACCTATCCGCAGTATCTGGCGATGATGGTGTTGTGGGAGAAGGACGGTCTGACTGTCGGAGAAATCAGCGCACGCCTGCTGACCGATCCGGGATCGCTGACGCCATTGCTCAAACGCCTGGAAGCCGAAGGCCTGCTCAGCCGCACCCGCAGTCGCGAAGATGAGCGGGTGGTGATTGTCGAACTGACCGCAGCAGGCCGCGCCTTGCGTGACAAGGCGCAGACCGTGCCGCAGTGCATCCTTGGCGCCAGTGGCTTCACCCTTGAACGTCTGCAGAAGTTGCAGGCCGAGCTGCAAGCGCTGCGCGGACATCTGCAAGACAGCCTGAATTAAGCCCCGCTACATTCCCCTGTGGGAGCGAGCCTGCTCGCGAAAGCGTCCGATCAGACAGCGAGTCGTTGAATGTTCCACCGCCTTCGCGAGCAGGCTCGCTCCCACAGTGATTTCAGCGCCAATAAAAATATTTTTCCCGCCTGCATTCCCTCGTCAAGCGCTCTAAATCAAGCCTTAACCGCCCCTTCCACGCTATGCCCTTGAACAAAATGCGATTTTTATTAAAAATTTATCTTGCGCGCTAAACATTAGCGCTATACATTCTCTTCACACCTACTTAGCGCGCAAACAATTAGCGCGCAAAAACGCAACCAATGAGGCTCACACCATGCAAACTCTCTACACCGCAATCGCAACTTCCACTGGCGGCCGTGACGGTCGTGCGATCTCCAGCGACAACGTACTCGACGTCAAACTGGCCACCCCGAAAGAACTCGGCGGTGCTGGCGGTGCGGCGACCAACCCTGAGCAACTGTTCGCTGCCGGTTACTCGGCCTGCTTCATCGGCGCACTGAAATTCGTCGCCAGCCAGACCAAGCGCAAGATTCCTGACGACGCGTCAATCACCGCGCATGTCGGCATCGGTCAGATTCCTGGCGGTTTCGGTCTGGACATTGATTTGCACATCAGCCTGCCGGGCCTGGAACAAGCCGATGCGCAGTCGCTGGTCGACGCCGCTCACCAGGTCTGCCCGTACTCCAACGCCACCCGTGGCAACGTCGATGTGCGTCTGCACGTGACTGTGTAATCACTCAAGCCCCCGGCCCGAACAAGGAAAAATGAACATGAACACCTTCAGCAAAGTCTTGACCGGTACCCTTCTCGCCCTGTCGGTACACAGCGCTTTCGCCGGTGATGTCGAACAAAACACCCAGGCATTCCTCGATGCGCTGAATTCAGGCAGCGGCAAGCCGATCGAGCAGCTGTCACCCAAGGATGCCCGCGCCGTGCTGGTCGGCGCGCAGTCCGGGGTCAAGTTGACGTTGCCCAAAGCCGATGTCAGCGAGAAGACCATCCAGGTCGATGGCCAACCGCTGAGCCTGACCATCGTCCGGCCGGCCGGGGTCAAGGGTGAGCTGCCGGTGTTCATGTTCTTCCACGGCGGCGGCTGGGTGCTGGGGGACTTCCCGACTCACGAACGTCTGGTGCGCGATCTCGTGGTCGGTTCGGGGGCGGCGGCGGTGTTCGTCAATTACACCCCTTCGCCGGAAGCGCATTACCCGGTGGCGATCAACCAGGCCTACGCTGCGACCAAGTGGGTGGCGGAACATGGCAAAGAGATCAATGTCGACGGCAAGCGCCTGGCCGTGGCCGGCAACAGCGTCGGCGGCAACATGGCCGCAGTGGTTGCGCTGATGGCCAAGGACAAGGGCACTCCGGCGATCAAATTCCAGGTGCTGCTGTGGCCGGTGACCGATGCCAACTTCGACACCGGTTCGTACAACCAGTACGCCGAAGGGCACTTCCTCACCCGCAACATGATGAAGTGGTTCTGGGACAACTACACCACCGACGCCAAGCAGCGCAACGAGATCTACGCCTCACCGCTGCGCGCCACCACCGCACAGCTCAAAGGCCTGCCGCCTGCACTGGTGCAGACTGCCAGCGCCGACGTGTTGCGTGATGAAGGCGAAGCCTATGCGCGCAAACTCGACGAAGCCGGGGTTCCGGTAACATCGGTGCGCTACAACGGCATGATCCACGACTACGGTTTGCTCAACGTGGTCAGCCAGGTACCGGCGGTGCGTTCGGCGATGTTGCAGGCTTCTGAAGCGCTGAAGCAACACTTGAAGTAATCACCGTCCCATTGTGGGAGCGAGTGTTTCTTACAGGCACAAAAAAACCCGACTCAATGGTCGGGTTTTTTCTTTCCGCAAAAAGCAGTGCTTATTTCGCACGGCCTTTGTAGGAACCGCCTTCGCGGGTATCGATCTCGATCATGTCGCCGATTTCGATGAAGTCGGCAACCGACAGCTCGGTACCGTTCTTCAGTTTGGCAGGCTTCATCACCTTGCCGGAAGTGTCACCGCGAGCGGAGCCTTCGGTGTAGTCAACCTGACGCACGATGGTGGTCGGCAGTTCTACGGAAACCAGACGCTCTTCGAAGAACACGGCTTCGCAAACGTCGGTCATGCCTTCTTCAACGAAAGGCAGAACGCTTTCGATATCTTCGGCGTTCAGCTCGTACATGGTGTAGTCAGTGGTGTCCATGAACGTGTAGGTGTCACCGCTGATGAACGACAGGGTGGCTTCTTTACGATCCAGGATCACGTCGTCCAGTTTGTCGTCCGCACCGTAAACGGTTTCGGTCTTGTAACCGGTCAGCAGGTTCTTCAGCTTGGTCTTCATGATCGCGCTGTTACGGCCCGACTTGGTGAATTCAGCTTTCTGAACCAGCCAAGGATCGTTGTCGATACGGATCACGGTACCGGGTTTGAGTTCTTTACCAGTTTTCATTGCGAATATCCGAATTTGGATGGGATTTACAAAAATCTAGGCCGCGTATCATATCCAATTTACATAAAACTGTACCAGCGCCGTGGCAAGATCCGCCTGCAAGGCCTGTTCCAGACACCATGCTTCGGCGTTCTCCTCGAGTTCCGGCCAATGATTTCGCACCGCCAGCCAGTGCTCGCCGATCGGTTGCCCGGCGCTCCATGCTCGCCACAGACCGTTCATCGCCTGCGCCGCAGCGGGTGAAAGGCCGTGAGTGTAGAGCGCGAGAAAAGCATCGAGCTTGTCCAGATGGATGTCATCGTCTTGCTGGTAGATGTGCCAGAGCATCGGCCGCCCCGCCCATTGCGCACGAACGAATGAATCTTCACCGCGCACCGCGTTGAAATCGCAGCACCACAGCAGATGGTCATATTGGTCCTGACGGACGAACGGCAGCACTTGCACGGTCAGGGACTCGCGCACATGAATCGCGCCGACAGTCAGGGTTTCCACATTCAGCCAGCGCGCCACATCGCCGAGAATCCGCCCTTCCGGCACCAGCAGGTGAGTCGGCCGCGCATCGGCCGCCAGCACATCCAGCCAACTGGCCAGCCCGGGATTTTCATAAGCAAACAGCGAGATCAGTTGCGCGTCCGGAGCAGGATCGATACCCAAGGCTTGCAGGAAATGTCGCTGGGCCGGCCGATCCTGCTGAAACTGCCGACGCTGTTCGAGCAGTCCGCGTTCGCGCAGCAGGCCACCGGTGCCCGGCTTGAAGCCCGGAAAGAAGAAGAACTTCTGCACCGTTTTGTATTTTACCGACGGCAAGCCGTGGCAGCCGGTGACCCAGTCTTCGGCGCTGAGATAATCGAGGTTGAGCCACAGCGGCGACGTTTCCCGCGCAGCCATGCTGTCCATGTAATCAGTGGGCAATTGACAGGCGAAGGCGGCAATGACTACGTCGGACGCCTCGGCGTGCAGCCATTCGCTCGGCCACTGACGCACCTCGACATCCTGCTGCCACTGCTGCACAACATCGACATCGATCTCAGGACAGAGGCGCTCGAACGCGCGCAGATCATCCACCCACAGGCGCACCGGCAAGGCATGCTCGGCCACCAGCTGCCGGGCCAGGCGCCAGGTTACGCCGATGTCACCGAAGTTATCGACCACGGTGCAGAAAATGTCCCAGCGGGGTTTCGCTTCAGGCATGCCGTTCTCCCGTTGGCAAAAAACCTCGATTGTCCGCATAAATGCGCTCGCGCAGAAGAGCCGACGGCGATTAATCTTCGTGCGACAATCGCCGCTTGCCCGCAACCATCCGCCAGGAGGCCGCCATGCCCTACCGTCCCAATCCCCGTCGTCCCTTGCCTGTTCAGCTTAGCGCGCTGCATCTGACCGGCAGCATTGCGCTGGGCCTGTGGCTGGGGTTCCTGGCGATTGCGCTGACCTGCTGGCTGCTTTCGCGCTTTATCTTTCCCGAGCAACTGGCCCCTGTCGCGCAAGCGGTGCAGCAGCGCGTCAATCCCCAGGCTGTGGCGCCCGTGCAGGTTCAGCCGGACATTCCACCGCAAAGTCCGCTGTTCCAACAGTACGAAGAAAACCTGCGCAAGAATGAACAGCAGGCCCGACTGGATCAGGCGCGCGCCAATTCGCGTAATGCGTCGAACCCGAAATGCCAGTTCTGGCTGCAGCAGGACCAGACCGCGCCGACCGAAAAGAGCCGCGCCAACGTTTTGCAATTCTGCGATTGATCATGAACAAACACAGCGTCCACCAGTTGATTCTCGACAAGCTGCGCATCGACCTCGACATCGCCGAGCGCGCCGCGCAAACCGCTTACGAAACCGCGACCCACGAAGAAAACATCGCCGAAAACAAGTACGACACGCTGGGGCTGGAGGCGTCGTATCTGGCGGCGGGTCAGGCGAAGCGGGTTGAGGAAATCCGTCAGTCACTGGCGCTGTGTCAGAACCTGACGTTGCGTGCCTACGATGAAAATCGCGGCATTGAAGTCGGCGCCCTGCTCGGTCTGGAGGACGAAAAGGGTCGCGAGCAATGGCTGTTTCTGGCGCCGGATGCGGCGGGGCTGAAAGTCGACGTGGTCGGTCAGCCGATCACCGTCATCACCCCGCGCTCGCCGCTTGGCAAAAGCCTGCTGGGCAAGTTCGCGGGCGATGAGGTGGAGATTCTGGTGGCGGGCACCCGGCAACAGTTTGCTGTCACCGAGGTGCTCTGAAGCGGGTGTTTAGTGAACGGGCAGTTCGACGCCGTCGAACAGCTCTTCGAGCTCTTGCTTGTTGTGGCACTGAATGGCCTTGGCCATGACTTCGCGGGTCAGGTGCGGGGCGAATTTCTCGATGAAGTCGCACATGAAGCCACGCAGGAAAGTGCCACGACGGAAACCGATCTTGGTGATGCTCGACTCGAACAGCTCGCTGGCATCCAGCACCACCAGGTCGTTATCGAGTTTGGTATCGACCGCCATTTTAGCCACGATGCCTACGCCCAGGCCCAGGCGCACGTAGGTTTTGATCACGTCGGCGTCAGCAGCGGTGAACACCACTTTCGGCGTCAGGCCACGATGGCTGAAGGCTTCGTCGAGCTTGGAACGGCCGGTGAAACCGAACACGTAAGTGACGATCGGATATTCGGCCAGCGCTTCGAGGGTCAGCTTCGGCAGCTTGGTCAGCGGGTGGCCATGGGGTACGACCACGCAGCGGTTCCAGCGGTAGCACGGCATCATCACCAGATCACCGAACAGCTCCAGCGCTTCAGTGGCAATGGCGAAATCGACGGTGCCGTCAGCGGCCATTTCGGCGATCTGCATCGGCGAGCCCTGATGCATGTGCAGGGCCACGTCCGGGTATTGCTTGATGAAATTGCTGATCACCGGCGGCAGCGCATAACGCGCCTGGGTGTGGGTGGTGGCGATCGACAGGGTGCCCTTCTTCTCGTTGGAGAATTCCTGGGCAATCTGCTTGATGCTTTCGACTTTGCGCAGGATCTCGCCAGCGGTGGTGATGATGCGCTCGCCGGCCGGGGTGACGCGGGTCAGGTGCTTGCCGCTGCGGGCGAAGACTTCGACGCCCAGCTCGTCTTCCAGCAGGCGGATCTGCTTACTGATGCCCGGTTGCGAGGTGTACAGGCTTTGAGCGGTAGCGGAAACGTTGAGGTCGTGGTGCGCCACTTCCCAGATGTAGCGCAGTTGTTGAAGCTTCATATCAATCCCTCAAAGCAGGTAGACGCCACGGGCATCAGCGACGGTATATAACTATATTAATGGTTCGAAGAATAAATCTAGAACTTTTTTATCAAAACGCCATTATTCCTGCTTCAACGATCCTCACGCCGCCGGCGTTCCATCAGCGGCACCAGATAGACCGGCACCTTAGCCAACTGCAGGACCCGCGCCGCCGTGCGCCCCAACGGCGTTTCCGCGCCGACGCCATGGCTGTGACTGCCGACGATCAGCAGATCGACCGAGAGCTTGTGCACCTGGTCGAGAATCACCTGCGACGGGTCGCCCTGCAGCACGCGCACCGCGCGAATGCGCTGCAGATCCTGTTCGCCGTCGTCCCCCAGTTCTTCACGAAAGCTGTCGAGCACCCGTTGTTCGATATTGGCGATGACTGTTTTCAGACCCTGACTATGGAATTCGTTCAATGCCTGTTCGTCGAGATAGCTTTGCAGCACCGACTCGGCAAACAGGCCCATGGGTTCCACCGCGTGTACTACATACAGATCGGCATTGAAGGTGCGCGCCAAGGCCAGGGCATGCTGCATCACGAACGGTGCGTACAGACCGAGGTCGGTGGCATACAGCATTGAGCGAATCATGGGACCTCCTCGCGAGCCAACGATGGCGGAGATTGATTCAGCTTAGCAGTGCCTTGGCGAGTACGACGTGCGACGCAACGTCCTGAATGAAAAGGCTCTAGATCGGCGGTTCGTTGCTGATGCCGTGGGGCACGTGGCCGGTGGCGACCACTTCGCGAGCCAGTTCGCAATGACCGGTCTGGTCATCGAAGAACACGTCTGCGGCGAAGGCTTCGAGGAACGCCGATTTGGTCAGGCCACCGAGAAACAGCGACTCATCGAGGCGAATATCCCATTCCCGCAAGGTGCGGATCACCCGCTCATGGGCCGGCGCCGAACGCGCGGTAACCAGCGCCGTGCGGATCGGGCAATCGTCATCGGGGAACTCGCGCTGCAACAGATTGAGCGCTGCCAGAAAGCCTTTGAACGGCCCACCACGCAATGGCTCGCGTGCCGATTCGCGTTCCTTGGCCTGAAACGCTTCCAGGCCGCCGGACTGATAGACGCGCTCGGACTCGTCCGAGAAGATCACCGCATCACCGTCGAAGGCGATACGCAATTCATCGCTGGCCGCGCGGCTCGCGCCACCGGAGAGAATCGTCGCGGCGGCGAACCCGGCGTCCAGCGCGGCACGCACGTCTTCGGCGTGGGTCGAGAGAAACAGGTCGCAGCCAAACGCTTTCAGATACGGATATGGACTGCGCCCACCGACGAACGCCGCACGAGAAATCGCCAGGCCGTAATGATGAATCGAATTGAACACGCGCAGCCCGGTGTCGGCGCTGTTGCGGGAAACCAGAATCACCTCGACCCGCGCGCGACCGAGGCGGCTGTTCAGGCTCAGGAGTTTTTCCACCAGCGGGAACGCATCGCCCGGCGCGAGGATTTCGTCTTCGTGCTCGATCTGATATTGCCGATAGGCTTCGACGCCGCTCGACAGGTAGACCTTGTGGCTTTCGCTCAGGTCGAACAAGGCGCGCGAGGAAATCGCCAGCACCAGTTTGTCATCGATGTTATTGGCCATGCCTTCCCCCAGAACAACCGACTCAGGTATTGCGTCGGTCGATAAAACCCAAATGGCGATACAACGCCTCGATGCGTGGCAACTCGCAGCCCGCCGCTTTCGCCGCCGCCAGTGGCCGGGCGTAGATCGCCTCCAGCTCCAGCGGGCGTTTGTGTGCAAAGTCGTGGTACATGCTCGGCCAGTAATCGGGCATTTTTTCCGTCATGGTGAACAGGTACTCGGCATAGCCGGGCGGGATCTCGTATCCACAGGCCCGGGCGCCCTGTACCACTTCCGCCATCAACGCCTGAATCGACAGGCGGCTGTCGGCATCGGCCATCAGCGCTCCGGTTCCCGCGCCGAGCAACACCGAAAGGCCGTTGTAGGGGATATTCCACACCAGCTTCTGCCAGCGCGCCTGATGCAGGTTGGCCATCGCTTGAGAGTCGATGCCGGCGGCACGGAACAGCCCGGCGCCCTCCTCGACGATCGCCATACGCGCTACTTCATCAATGGCCGAGCCGCTGTGATAACCGACATTCACCGCGCCAAGGGCCTGATGGGTGATCTGCCCCGGCCCTTCGCGGTGCACGCAGATCAGGCACAGACCACCGAGCAGATGCAGCGAATCCGGCAACAGTGGCCGCAGGCTGTCTTCGACATCCAGACCGTTCTGCAGCAACAGCACTTTTGCGTCAGGTTTGGCGGCCTGAATGATCGCCGGGGCCAGACCGGCGTTGCTGGTGGTCTTGGTGCCGACCAGCAGCCAGTCACAGGGCGGCATGTCTTCGGCAGCGGAATAGGCATTGGCCGGATTCAGCGTCAACGGCCCGTGCACCGCACTGTTGATCTGCAAACCGCGCTCAGCCACTGCGGAAAATTCGCTGCGTAACAAAAAGTGCACGTCAAACCCGGCACGCGCCAGCATCACCCCGTAAAACCCACCGATCGCACCGGTGCCAATAATGCCTATCACCGGTTTGCTGACTGTCTCGCTCATGGCAACTCCTCTGCAATTCGACCCAGCGCCTGTGCCACTGCCTGGTTGAGCTCGGCAACCGTCAGGCGGCTGTGCACTGCGCCAAAGAACTCGCCGTCGCGCACCACAAACAGCGCCGGCAAATGAAACACCTGATAACGCTCGGCCAGGCCGCCGTTGTTGCCGGCGTCGATCCAGCACAGCCGATCGATCGCCAGCGGCAATCCCGGCAACACCTCGCGGGCATAACGACAACTGGCACAGCCGACGCTGGTGAAGATCACCAGAGAAACCCCGCGCATCGCCAGCAGCCGCTGGTCGGCGTCGAAGTCGGTCAGCTCGGATTCGACCACTATACTGGGGGAAACAATGTCAGATGGCCGACACAGGGAGTCTGTGCTCATGGGACGTTTCATTCCTCATCCGGACGAAGTGCCGGTTGAATTGACGTTACTCAAGCCTGAATGCATTTCCAGACAACAGCTGCACACTATCAGCCTCGGCGGCATCGCTTGCAATTACCACCGCGCCTGGCGCCACGGCACTGCACTGCAAGTACGCATGCCGACGCTGAATGCCGACTTCTGTTATCCGGGCTATGTGGCCTGGTGTCTGCGGCGTAAAAAAGGCTATCTGGTGGGCATTGCCTTCACTGACGAACAGACCCTGTTCAGCGCGCGAATGGGTGAGCAGGTGTGTCAGATCGAACGCTATTCACGCATGCAGGACAGCCACGACGATCTGCAGGATAGTCAGGCGCTGGCCCTGCAATGGGTCGAGGAGCACGCCGAAGAGTTCTCCCACGACAACCTGCGCAAGGCTTTTGCGCAGCCAGCGCTGGACTAAAGCACGGTTTGCCCATTGTCGAGCCGCCTCTGACGCGCTAAGGTTCGGCTCCCCCGACGCGCTAAATCTGCTGTGCTCCGCCGCGCGGGGATCGCTGGCGGCCGGCACCCGTGACCTGACGAGTAAACGATGGCTGATTTACCGATCAACGACCTAAACGTCGCCTCTAACGAGACCCTGATCACTCCCGATCAGCTCAAGCGTGATATCCCCCTGAGCGACGCCGCCCTGCGCACCGTCACCAAGGGCCGCGAAGTCATTCGCAACATACTCGATGGCACCGACCACCGTCTGTTCGTCGTGATCGGCCCGTGCTCGATTCACGACATCAAGGCTGCTCACGAATACGCCGATCGCCTCAAGGTGCTCGCCGAGGAAGTCTCCGACACCCTGTATCTGGTCATGCGTGTGTATTTCGAGAAGCCGCGTACCACCGTCGGCTGGAAAGGTCTGATCAACGATCCGTATCTGGACGACTCGTTCAAGATCCAGGACGGTCTGCACATCGGTCGTCAGTTGCTGCTCGACCTGGCCGAGAAAGGCCTGCCGACCGCGACCGAAGCCCTCGACCCGATCTCCCCGCAGTATCTGCAGGATCTGATCAGCTGGTCGGCCATCGGCGCGCGTACCACCGAATCGCAGACTCACCGCGAAATGGCTTCCGGCCTCTCCTCGGCGGTCGGCTTCAAGAACGGCACCGACGGCGGCCTGACCGTGGCGATCAACGCCTTGCAGTCGGTGTCCAGCCCGCACCGTTTCCTCGGCATCAACCAGGAAGGTGGCGTTTCGATCGTCACCACCAAAGGCAACGCCTACGGTCACGTGGTGCTGCGTGGCGGTAACGGCAAGCCGAACTATGATTCGGTCAGCGTGGCCCTGTGCGAGCAGGCGCTGAACAAGTCGAAGATCAAGCCGAACATCATGGTCGATTGCAGCCACGCCAACTCCAACAAGGACCCGGCCCTGCAACCGCTGGTGATGGAAAACGTCGCCAACCAGATCCTCGAAGGCAACCAGTCGATCATCGGCCTGATGGTCGAAAGCCACCTGAATTGGGGCTGCCAGGCAATCCCGAAAGACCTCGCCGACCTGCAATACGGCGTGTCGATCACCGATGCCTGCATCGATTGGTCCGCCACCGAAAACACCTTGCGCAGCATGCACGCCAAGCTCAAGGACGTATTGCCGAAGCGTCAGCGCACGTAAGCACGGTTTTACGGATATAAAAAAACGCCGGACATTGTCCGGCGTTTTTGTGTGTGCGATTCAGATCTTCGCGGCGCGACGCTGATGGCGTTCCATATATCGCTCGACGTAGGAGCAAGACGGGATCACCGTGTAGCCCATTTCTTCGGCGTATTGCAGCGCGCGTTCAGTCAGCGCTGCGGCAATGCCACGGCCACGCAGGGCGTTGGGCACGAAGGTGCGGTAGATATCCAGGGTCTGCTTGCCCAGATCCATGTAGGTCAGGTAAGCACGATGACCGTCCACAGTGGTCTCGAATTGATGACCAGCCTGGTCATGGTGGATGGACAACGCCTCGCTCATCACTACTCCTCGCGGGTCTTGAATTGTGACCCCTACCTTACCGATGTTTTTCCGGCGAAGGAACATCTACGCCACCCCGTGCCTGATGGACACTGAGAAGAGCCACACCGATCTCGCGCAATCTGACACCTGCTGAATAGTAGGCACCATTGGCGAAAATGCTCAAGGTACGCTCGTCATCGGAGGATTTGCGTGCATTGGCATCGATGGTCGCAGGTTCGGCCGCAAGACAATCTTTGCGTGCCGTTTGCCTGAACATTGCCGGAATGTTGAGACTTAAGACGTGCGACCTTTTTTAAAGTCACCTGTACATCAACAAAGATACGCGAAGCGCTTCGCAGAACCTGAACAAAAGTGTGGACGAATTCATTTAGAAAGACTTTAGCCGAAGTCGCAAAAACAGCGCACGAGGGCGGGAACTTTTTCCGTTTGAGTCGCTCACGCCGGGGCTTGCAGCTGGATATTTTTTATACAGCGCAGTTAAAAGTTGCTCGAAAAAGAATCAACGCCTACAATTTTTTTTGCTTCTTGCGCTACGTCAGTTTACTTACTACAAGTAATGGGTAGTATGTACGCCGGCTATTTCCTCAATCGTGAGGAGACAGCCACTTAATTTGAAAGTCCTTGAAGGGGAACACGATGAACAACGTTCTGAAATTCTCTGCTCTGGCTCTGGCCGCAGTTCTGGCTACCGGTTGCAGCAGCGCATCGAAAGAAACCGAAGCACGTCTGACCGCTACTGAAGACGCAGCTGCTCGCTCCCAGGCTCGTGCAGACGAAGCTTACCGTAAAGCTGATGAAGCTCTGGCTGCTGCTCAAAAAGCACAACAGACTGCTGACGAAGCTAACGAGCGTGCTCTGCGCATGCTGGAAAAAGCTAGCCGCAAGTAATAATCCCTCGGGATTGTTATCGAGCCGATCCGGTTTTCCGGGTCGGCTTTTTTGTGCCCGGTGCTTTTCTCCGGGCAATAAAAAACCCGCCGACGCTGCACGCATCGGCGGGTTTTCAATCAGCTCTTATTGCTGCAGATCGATCGGTGCACTGCTCACCATTGGCGCCGAGGTATTCGGCACGGCGATCTCTACCGGCAGGCCGTCTTCGGCGGCGACCACATCACGCACCACATCCCAGTTCATGCGCAGGTTGCTGGTGATGTCTTCACGCTTGAGCATCGCGTTGATTACCGCGGTGTGCTTGTCGACTACCGACGGATTACCCTTGTCGTCGAGCGGCGTGTGCGCTTCCAGATAGACCTTGCCGCCACTGCGACCGAACTTGTACGGGTCGTTGATGATGCGCACCGAGGTGCCGACCGGGACCATGCCGGCCATTTCCAGCACGTTGTTGTTGAACATGCGGAAGCAGCCGTGGCTGGTGCGCATGCCGATGCCGAACTTCTTGTTCGAACCGTGGATCAGGTAGCCCGGCGTGCCGAGGGTGAACTTGAACGGCCCCAGCGGGTTATCAGGACCGGCCGGCACCACATTCGGCAGCGGATCACCGTCAGCGGCGTGTTCGGCCTTGATCGAGGCCGGAGGCGTCCACGTCGGGTTCGGTGTCTTGGCGATGATCGAGGTGTGCGCGATCGGCGAGCCCCAGCCTTCGCGGCCGATACCCAGCGGGAACGTGTACACCACGTCGCGTCCTTTCGGGTAGTAATAGAGACGGTATTCGGCGAGGTTGATGACGATACCTTCACGCGGGCCCGGCGGCAGGATGAAACGGGTCGGCAGGACAATCTCGGTGCCAGCGCCCGGCAGCCAGGCATCGATGCCCGGGTTGGCCGCAACCATTTCCGAATAGCCCAGATCGTAGGTGGTGCCAAGGTCGGCGAAGGTGTCTTCGTACTTGGCTTTGATCACCTGTACCTGACCGACGATGTCTTCGCCGGGTGGTGGCAGGGGAAGCTCCAATGCAGCAACGGGACCGGCCACACACAGGGCGGCAAGTGACAGGCAGCGGGTGACGGCAGGAAAGCGCGGCAACATCCGGAAAATCCTTCGCATGATCATCAAGGGTATAAGGGCGCGATTGTACACCGCGGCCTGGGGATTCGGGAGACACGCCGATAGACCGTGTCGCGCCCTGAAAGATCGCAGCCTCGTTGCACTCGTCAGCTCCTACATTTGCAACGCATTCCCTGTAGATACTCTGTTCACGGTCAAGCTTTTTGGGTGTGTTTACCGCTAAAAA
>NZ_RCNX01000105.1:62670-87702 GCF_004307595.1 Pseudomonas sp. Sample_23 | reverse complement strand
TCGGGGAGATGTTGATTGGCGGCGCGTGAAGGAGATTCACGAGTCGTTTAAATACAGCAACTCGGGGCTTGGCCCGGCTTCGCAGATGATTATTGCGATCGTGATGGCTGCCTTTGTCGGGCCTGCTGCGTTCGCTTCGCTAAGCGCGAGCATGGGCACAGCCTGGGCCGCAGGCCTCGCCGCTGTGGCAACAGGTGCAGCCACGAATGCCACGACCAGTTTTATCAATAACGGCGGAAACCTTGGAGCGGTTTTCGCGGACGTTACTTCATCCGATGCACTGAAGGGCTATGTGATTTCCGGATTGATGGCCGAATACCTGAACCAGCTGACGGGTATGAAATACGATCCGAATACCGGAAAGCTGCTCGGCCCGTCGTTAGCCACGTGGGAGGGCGTCGGCAGATTTGCTGGAAGCCAAATCATCCAGGGTGGCACTTCCGCGCTGATCACCAAGGCAGTCGGCGGCGATGCACGTGCCGGTGACGTTCTGAAGACGGCTCTGTTCAATACCGTCGCAGCGTTCAGCTTCAACATGGTGGGCGATCTCACGCAGGGCGTTCTGGATGATGGCTCAGCGGGCAAAATCATCATTCATGCGGCGGTGGGTGGGCTGTTGTCGGAGATGACCGGCGGGGATTTTGCGACAGGCGCGTTGGCGGCTGGTGCGAATGAAGCACTCGTAGTCGAATTGAACAGGATGGTCGGGGGAAACAAAGACCTGCTCTCGATGGCGTCACAAATCGTCGGTGTGTTAGCAGCGTCTGCCACAGGGAATGGTGATGCCGAGACTCTTCAAACGGGAGCATGGATCGCCGACAACGCCACGACCTACAACTTTGATCTGCATGTGTCCCCGGGCTTAACGCAGTATGCGCAGGCGGCAACGTCCATGATCGAATACATGCAACAGCATGGAGCAACTGCGGACGAAATCGCTCAAGCGCAGTTAGCACTCAATCAAGGACAGGGCTTTGAAGGCGTTCAACCCGCGAATGAATTCGTTAAAGCCTGGGGTGCGTTCATGGCCGGTGAAATCACCGGTGCAGGATTATTAGCTTTGATCGGAAAGGCGGGCTCGTGGTTTTCCAAAGTTGAACAGGGTACAGCTAACCTGCTCGACTCTGGCGCAGAGGGTGTTGGGCAGATTCCGGTCGATCTCGGTAAAGTCAATTTCTACGCTGCCAATGATATAGGGTCAATATACTCTCCAAAAGTGAGCATGATCGGAACCGATGTGATTTTTGATGATTTAGCAATTGGTACGAGTAAAGGATTTTTGGGCGTTGGTCCGGATGGCGCAGCAGAACTGGTAGGCCCATTAAAGAAAATGCTGGAGTACACCCAGTCCAAAGGTGGCCAAAACATTACTTTCAGAGGATATTTCGCATCTGAGGAAGGGGCAGCATTAGGTGGTGGCGAAGTCGGGCAAAAATTTTCGTATACTTTTCCCGCTACTAAAGAAGGGCTTAGAGAGTTTCTAAAGGGGTTGCATTGATGAGTGCTTTGAAGCAACTAAATAGTATAAATTTGTCCGGGTATGGAGTTTTTATTCCATCTACTATTCATGAGGTTTTAGGTGTTGGGATTTATCAGCTAAATTTTGATTTTATAGTTTTTCGGATTTTTAAAATTGGGTTTTCAATTTTGTCGGAAGGGGCGGAAAAGTGTGTTTTCTTTAAAGATGTTATAGGTATAAAAAGCAACTTAAATGCTTCGATTTTCTCGGAGGCATCTCAGCAAAAGGATTTTTACGTTTCGCTTCCTTTAGGTATAGAGACATCAGAAGATACAGTTGTGATTGAGGTTCCGTTACTGATTTATTCAAGGCTTCTGATTTTTTTGAATAAGATGTGTGAGTTGCATAAAACTTGAAGGCAGGCAGGGCAAATTGTCGGTCATCAGTAATGATGAGCGCCAAGAAATGCGTGGGATAAATGGGGACAGACCACGTTTAGAAGGCACTCCAAAACGTGGTATGTCCCCGTTTCCTTCTCGGGGCAGGAAAGCCTGACACGTTGACCATAGATCGAGATAATGCGGCAGCGCGCAGGCGTGATTCTTTGCGCGGAATTGAAACAAAACCGGGCCTCGACCGTGATGAATATCCGCCCGCCATGTTCCAGGAAGGGGGCAGGAAACCTCCGTAAGGCATATCACCGCTGGTGATAACCGTGGGGCAGGCGCTTGTATTGGCGCTCAATGCAGAGAGTTGCCTAACGGGACGAAGGTTAGAATAGAGGTGATAGATTAGATTGTGAATAATTTGGATAAGTTGTTATCGATTGCAAGTTCGTCCTTGAGTGAGCGTGAACCAGAACTGTCTGGGCCAATACGCAACATGGCAGGGACTTCGGCGGAACAACTTTTTAATGTGCTGCGTCAGCGCAATGGCTTCTATGCTTTTGAAGGCGCGCTGCATATTTTTCCAAGCAACTCCAGCCAAAGTGAAATGGGCATATCTGATTGGAATCATGCTGACCTGTGGCGCACTAGCTACAAAGGTCTAGCCGATAATGGTGTCTTTTTTGCTGAAGATATCTTTGGTGGGCAGTTCTGTATCAAGGATGGCAGTATCTACATTTTTGATCCGGAAACTGGCTCGTTAGAGTACTTGGCTGCGGATGTTGAAAGCTGGGCTGAAGTAGTTCTGCACGACTATGAAGTATTGACAGGCTATCCGTTGGCTCATCAGTGGCAAAAGCGCAATGGTCCAGTTCGTGCTGGGATGCGTTTGCTGCCCAAAGTGCCTTTTGTAATGGGTGGTGATTTTTCCTTGGATAATTTATATGTTGCCGATGCTGTAGAAGGCATGCGGCTCAGAGCCGATATAGCCGATAAGATTAAAAATTTACCAGACGGTACTCAGGTTAAATTCAGTCTGGACTGACAGGAGAAAATAAATGGGGGCGGACCACGTTTAGAAAGCATTACGAAAACGTAGTCTGTCCCCTTTTCATACTTGTTACGTTCAGTTGCTTGTTATTCATGATTGTCCTGCATGCATTTTTCGATTTTTCAGGATTTGGTCGCAGTCTTTTTACTTACTGCGAAATTTCCCTTCCTTCACTGCTCGCTTTGGTCGTGGTCTGAGGGATCAGGGCATCGAGCATCTGCGCAACGGATTTCTGCTGGCTCTTAGATAGATGGTCGATGGATTCCAGTTACTGTTGCCATTTCGGAGCCGGGCCACGCTTACGCACATTGGCTTTCTGCTGCTGACCAAACAGCTCTTCGAGGATAAACGGGGACAAACCACCTTTCAATTGGCGTCAAGCGTTAAAGGCCGCGGCGACCTGAGGCTCGATGCCGGTCGCGACATCAACGTCATCGCTAGCATAGCCGAAGCTACCGGCAACCTCACCGCCGAGGCCAAGCGCGATATCTCCCTGTCCTTGGCCGGTGATGAACACAAGGTCGAAACCCACAGCAGGCAAGGTAGTTTCTTTCCCGTTTAAACACCGGACGCCCGCCAAACTTCTCTTCCTGGTTCGGCGCGAGGAGACCATTGTCCGGGATTTGCTTGTTGCTTAACCACGCATCGAAGGTGCGATAGCGGGAAATAAACCGCGACAGACGGCCACTGAGTTGGTCTTGATGGGCGCCGGGATTCTGCCGGAAAGGATTGCAGGCAAAGGTTCCTCTGCTGTAAAGAGTCCAGACGAAATAGGTACAATTTCTGAAAATATGAGCCCCCGGGGCTTGGTCGAGGAGGAGCATTTAATGAAGCGAAACGGCAGGCCGGGATTCCGACCAGTCAGCAGCCTAGCCGAGTAATTCAAAGTGTCGACAAACGGGGCAACCCTCAGTCCGGAGCCATTTATGAGTTTGAGGTTCCCGCTTCAGGTGGCGGTACGCGGGCAGTGAGAATTCGTGACGATGCTGCGGGACATGATTATGGGGAAGGTGATCCGCAAAATCGGGGGGCGCATTTTAACGACGAAGCGGGAAATCATTATGATTACTGAAATCAAAATTTCGAGAGAAAATGACTTGTCAGATCCCGATCAGACAATCAATCTGAATGGGGAAAACAGATGCAGATTAAAATTAACTGCAGCTAGCTTTGTTGCGTCGGCGAAGCCTCATGATTCATTGAGAGCAATATTCGACTTCATACATGAGCGCGTTGTCGAAAATATGCCGGGATATGCAGCCTGGTTGCTTTTGGGTAACTCGGCTTGGCAGCCAGGCTCGAGAATCGTCAAATATTTAGGGCTATGGGGTGGGTTCAAATCACGGGGAATTGAAGTTCCCCAAGGAAGTCATTCGATAGTGCATACCATGGAGCGCGATGGGAGGCTAAAGTTTTTTGGAGGTATTCGCCTATCGGATCTTTCAGATGGGACAATTCTGCAGGCGTTCTTGGCTGAGAGATGTTCTTATGTAGCCATTGTGCCAATAGATTTGGATATGGAAGAAGCCTTACTCATTGGCTGGTCTGGAAAGATTTCGGAAGATCTGATGCTCTTCGAATATGTGGCGGAGGGGAACGGACTGTTAATGGCAAAGATTGGTGAATTTGATGATCTTGATAGAGGAGTTGTCGCTGTCGGAAAACGACAAGTGCTGGATGATCTTTTATCAAACTTTGATAATTCGTAAAACCGAATTTCGCTATTTTTTCTCCTTCTGAGCTCCGCGCAGGTCGCCACGCTGATTGTCGATATCGTCTGAGAGATAAATGGGTGCAGACCACGTTGAATGCAAAAGCTGGGTACTCTTGGGGGGGGAAGGGAACAGACCACGTATAGAAGGCACTCGAAAACATCGTCTGTCCCCGTTTCCTCAATACTCAACAGAGAAATAAATTCGGAAGCGAAATTTCGAACAAGGGTAAATAGGGACAGGCCACGTTTACAACGCACTCCAAAACGTGGTCTGTCCCCGTTTCCCCAATATAAAAGGTCGACGCAGCGAATAGCTGTTACCGTTGGTGACAACGGCTTCGTTGTAGGTGCAAATCCAAGGGGGAGCGTTAAATGAAAAGCATAAAATTAATGGCGGATTATCAATGTTATCCAATTTGGAATATGTCCTCCAGTGAGTACGGGGGGCATGGCTCCTTGGGAGCTTCCGATCTCTAAAGAACTTCAGGAGCGTCTAATAAAATGGGCAGCCATTTATGACGAAACACTGGATGTTGATTGCCCGCCAAACTCCGGGTTCAAGACTAAGGAGTTAGAGTGTGAATTTAAATTTGAAGGGAAGCGATTAGCTAAAGATTTGAGGGGTGAACTCGGGCTGGAGTTTTCTGTGTCTCTTAAAGTTTAGTTGGCGTAAAAGTAACTGCCGGGTATGGGGGCAGTCCACGTTTATGAGTAAATGGGGAATGGCTGATTTGGTTTGGTTGGAGGCTCTCAAAGATTCATTTTCTTCAGATGACGCAGATTATGAGGGTCTTTACGATTTGATAGAGGCTTCTATCGTTAGAGGGAGGACAAATTTTCCAGCATTCATCTATGACGCTTCGCAGGGAAATGGGTTCTCAGTGGCTGAAGGTTTTTTTTACTCGCTTGATCAGGAATGGGACGATCCAGAAGAATTCAATGAGGTAAGTTTCTTCTTGGGGGAAGCGGTAACTTCTAGTATCCCTGTGGCTGACTACGTTTCGCTGATGAAAATTGCAGCTGATGTTTATTCTGCTTTCTTTCCAGATGAACGCAATCGAGTTCAAAGGTCTGCTGAAAGATTAGAAAAGCGTTACTCACAAAAAATGGAGTAGATAAATGGACGATAAACGGGGACAGACCACCTTTCAATTCGCGTCGAGCGTATAAAGCGATGGCGACCTGAAGCTCGATGCCGGTCGCGACATCAACGTCGTCGCCAGCACAGCCGAAGCCACCGGCAACCTCACCGCCGAGGCCAAGCGCGACATCAACATGTCCTCGGCCGGAGATGAACACAACGTCGAAACCCATAGCAAGGACGGCAAGAAACGTGTCCATGAACAGGACGACCACACTGTTCAGAAAGCAGCTGAGTTCATCGCCGGCGGCGACGTAAAAACCAGTTCCGGCCGTGACACCACACTGGTCGCGAGCAAAATCAGCGCAGGCAATGAAGCCTACGTCTACGCCGGTAACGACCTCAATCTGCTGGCCGCGCAGAATAGGGACCACACGCTCTATGACATGAAGGAGAAGGGCGGTTTCGGCAACCTAAAACTCCAGCGCGACGAAGTCACCCAGGTCACCCACGTCGGCAGCGAAATCAAGACCGGCGGCAACCTGTCTCTGGTCAGCCTGGGCGACCAGCATTACCAGGTGGCCAAACTCGACAGCGGCAAGGACATCCTCCTCGACAGCGGCGGCACCATCACCTTCGAAGGGGTGAAGGATCTGCATGACGAGAGCCATACCAAAACCAACAACAACGCCGCATGGGTCTCGGCCAAGGGTCGCGGCAACACCGACGAAACCCTGCGCCAGACGCAGATGATCGCCAAGGGCAACATCGTCCTGAAAGCGGTCGATGGGCTGAAGATTGACATCAAGGATGTGAGTCAGGAGTCCGTCAGCCAGACCATTGATGCGATGGTCAAGGCTGATCCGCAACTGGCGTGGTTGAAGGATGCGGAGGCTCGGGGAGATGTTGATTGGCGGCGCGTGAAGGAGATTCACGAGTCGTTTAAATACAGCAACTCGGGGCTTGGCCCGGCGTCCCAAATGATCATTGCGATCGTGATGGCTGCGGTTGTTGGACCGGCAGCTTTGACGGCGATGAGTGGGATGGGCACGTTCTGGGCGGCATCTTATGCTGCTGTAGCTACCGGAGCAGCGACAAATGCCGCCACCAGTTTTATCAATAACGGTGGCAACCTTGGCGCTGTATTCAAAGATGTAACGTCTTCTGATGCGCTGGCTGGCTATGTTATTTCAGGAGTAACTGCTGGCCTGACGGCGGGCTACTTCGACAGCATTCTCAAGACCACAACAAATCCGATAACCGGCCAAGTCATGACTGACTTGAGCAGTCTGGAAGGCATTGGCCGTTTCGCCGGTAACCAGCTGCTGCAGAACATGACTTCCACTGTTTTGGGCGCGACTTTCGGTCAGCACGCGGATTTCGGTAATGCGTTGACGGGCGCTCTGTTGAGTACTCTGAACGCGGCGGCATTCAATGCTGTAGGCGATTTTGCTGCTAAACAGGGCTGGAAAGACGGCAGTCTCGAAAAAATCGCATTGCACGCGGTTGTTGGAGGGTTGCTGACTGAAGCTGCGGGTGGCGATTTCAAAACGGGTGCATTGGCGGCGGGTGCAAATGAGGCTCTGGTTACACAGTTGGCGACGCTGGTCAAGAACGACAGCAACCTGTTGTCGATGTCCTCCCAACTAGTGGGTATCGCTGCGGCAGCCGTAAGCGACGGTAACCTTCAAGAGGGCGCGACTATTGCGAAGGACGCTACTAACTACAACTACCTTATGCACCACGAAATCGTGGAAATGCTGGATGAGCAGGCAAAATGCGCATCCGAGACGTGCAAAGCAGAAGTGCGAGAGCGTTATGCCAATCTGGATGAGCAGCGAAATGCGGAGTTGGGTAGCCTCTGTCAGAAAAACTTGAGTGCCTGCAAGCAGCTTTCGGATCAGCTCCTAGCCGATCAGCCAAAAATTCGCGAACTGGCAGAGCAGCTGAGGCTCAGTGGGGATATATGTGCAGCTGCAAACGTAGGCTGGATCATTACGGAGAATAACCAAACTGCGCAAAACACGATCATCAGAGAGATTGTAGTTCAGCGTGATGGTGAAAGCGCCGCGTTTTGGGCAGATGCCGCAGGCGTAGCCGCAGATGTCGCGGGCGGTGGTAAACCGGGCGGTAGCAAAGGAACGACCAAAAACAGCGCTTCTCATTCACCAGATGTCGACGGTAATCTTGGTGGGTCTGGAGGCGTAAAGGGCGCGGGTGATATTGTTGTGCGCAGCGATGACGATTTCAGTGCCACCGTGAATGGAAACGGAAAACCGAAAGCGCATCTTAACGAAAATGGCGATTTAGTTCCGCCAAATATAGACGGGACCGGTAGCGTTCAATCACATGTACGCGGTGGTAACGCTGAAAACTCGCCGTATATTTCTGTTACCGACCCGAGCACAACGTCAAACCCAAAAGATTACGGTACGAACAAAATTGAGATTGACGTAAAAAGATTGCAACAGGACATTGATTCCGGTGTATTGCCAAACACTAAATTTTTGACAAATCAGGAAGTGACAACGGAGTTGCAGACGAAAGTCGATGCGGCGCGTGATAAATTTACGAACAATCCCACGCCAAAAAATCAAACCTCATTAGACAGAGCAGAGACAGATTTGGCAAGCGCTGCGAGGGATGGGGAATGTTTGATCAAAGGTTGTGTTCCGGCTGACTACATTAAACCGGTGAAAAAATAGGTGAAGGCGATGGATCCCAAAACATACGAACTGCTCAATGGTATTCCGGAACACGCCGATTACGCTGTGGAGGCGGGTGACCTTGACCGAGAAGACATTTCAGAAGAAAGAATGGCCGCAGTGAGGCAACTGCTCAACAGTGGGAATGAAATGGAGCGTTTTCAGGCTTCTAAACTTCTCACCAGCTGGGGCGTCCATAACGGCTTGATAGTGCTGGAAGAATATATGCGTCGCCCAGAGATTATTGAGGGTATTTATACCCATAGACTCCATGGGTACGATGATACATATCGGCATATATTGATGGCAGTGACGATGTATTTCGCAAATGCCGCTGAGGTCAGTGGAAAGGAATTAGCGAGGCGTCAGGTATATGATGTGCTTTCAAAAATAATCGCTCTGGCCAACGAGAGGCCTTTTGAAATATCGGAAATATATTCTTTCGTGCATCGTGAAAAGTATTCAGAGTACCTACCGCTGCTGAAGCAGCATTTGATCGCAATGGTTGAACATCCGGAACTTCATCGGTGGAAAATCAAGGATGCCATTGGTTTGATAATGGAATTTGACGCTGATTTTGTCAGAGCCTTATTGTCTGAGAAAAATAAAATTCTGGAAAATTTTGTGAAAAAATAAAAAATCAAATTTTCTGTGAAAAAGAATAGGTGGGGGTAGGTCACGTTTAGAAAACACTCTAAAAACTTGGTCTGTCCCCATTTCTCACTATTGAAGGCGGGTCTGACATTTATAATCATTTTTTTGGGGCGGTAGCCCGTCTAATTACAACCCGGTGAAGGACGCATTTTCCTACATTCCCGGAGGGTATGGCCCTGCAGTATATAGTGGCGGGGATCTTGTGTTTTCAGTTGGAGCAGGTTTTGTAAAAGTATCTTTGAAAGTCATCGCTGCGGATGGCCTCAGGTGAACTTCCTTGTTTGGTGTGACTGTGGTGCGAAATAAAAAATATTGTGCTTTAGCTGATTATGTACTTAAGTCTGGCAGGGTTCGTTTGGACTGTATTCATGACGATTACTTTAGTTATGGTTTTCTTGTTGATGGCTGTTATGTATTTGTTTTTTGAACCGGATTTTGAAATGGTGTTTAAATAGTTGTGCCTGCCGTTGTCTATTCTCATGTCTGTTATTGGGCTTCCAGCAAACTTTCAAAAATCAAAGATTATGTTGAAGGGGCGTAAAGGGGCGGAACACGAGGCTGATCGAGCATTGGTTAGCTCGCTCCCTGGTTACTTGTCTCGATGACTTACGTTAGATAAAATGATTGATGATTTTTCATGAGTGTCTTTAAGACTTAGAGTCAGAAGTGGTTGACCAGATTAGTGCCGCGACCAATGGAAGTAATGTTTTTGGCGGCCCAAAGTTTGCTGTTGAAGTCGAGGCAATGATCGGTCGTCGTGTGCAGCGAGGGAGCCCGGGACGGCCGAAAAAATCTACCATTTAGTAAAAGGTGGGCTGTCCCCCTTTTTCCCAAGAAGAATTTTTAGAGTTTAAGAAATGACCATTGATCAAGAAGTTTTTGATGACCTGTGGGACGGCGAAAGAAGTATCGGTTTTTTTGTTCAGTCAGCTCAGTGTTACTGGATTGTTGACGAGAAGCGTAATTTTACTCTTGACGTTGACAAGAGTCTTAGAGCGTCATTGAGTAACGGAACTATCACGCAAGAGCAATACGAACGATCCTGCCTGAAATTCAGAAATGGTATCCTGAAGATGACTGCCGAGAACTTTCCTTCGTATCTTCATGGGCCGAGTGTAAAGATTTTGTCGTCTTCCGAATTGCAAGGCTTTATTGGGGCTAAGCCGAATGTTTTTGAAAAAATTGAAAACTACTATCTCACAGGCGAAGGCCTGGATTCGGAGCTGTTCAAAAATGCAAATGTCATACGCTCGAGGCTTCCACTGTTTTACGTGAATTTTGATCGAAAGATTTTCATGCACATGGATGACGGTCGATTTCATGAGGAGTATGTGCATCCGGGTTGGATTGCTGAATCTGGCGATTTCAGCTACTTGATTCCGTCACGAGAAAAGTATTGGGTGGATGCAGGTAAAGATTTTTGGAAAGTCCGTTTTTTATAAACTAAATGCTGATATTTAATATATTGGAGGGTAAATTGGCGCAGGCCACCTTTGAATCACCTTTCAATTCGTGTCGAACGTAAAAAAAGCGAAAAAAAGGGGACCGTCCCCTTTTGTCACCGGCGGCGGTACAAAAGGCCTAGGAGTAAGATTGAAATGATTTACGGCGATCCGTTTATATTCTCAATTCAGTTTGATGTAGTGAGGGATTGGACTGATTCAAGTTGTTTCTGGGTAAACGGCTTGTTTTCGTTGTTTGTTGGTGGGGAAAGGCTCCTTGATGTCGTGGATGTCGTCGAACTTAAAACTGCCGTGAACTTCTACGCAAAAATGGAATTTGAAAATATAGAGGAGGGCGATTCAGCGATTTCTGCAAAAGAATTATTTGCTTCCGCGTATCGTTATTTCTTCAAAGGGGAGTCCGCCATTTTAGAAGGCGTGCAAGATATGACGTGCACCTTCTTAGGGGACGCCGGTCTGTTTATTTATTTTCAAAAAACGGAGCATGCGGACAGACTGGTCTGGAGTAAGGACTTTGGCAGCCTTGTCCATGAGGCGTTGCTGCCTCGGGGGGCAGTGGGTGGCGTAATTGAAGGTATTGAAGAATTGTAGAGTTGGCAGCGGCATGGCTGGGCAGAATGTCCTGATGTTCAAGTCCATTACCGTCTTTTGACTTTATTTAATGGTTGTTGTAGCGGGGCAGGTTTGTTGAGCCCGACAAATCTGGCCGCTACTCTTTGAAAGGGTAATAGAAATCGATTGAAACCGGACTTTTGCTGCCTTTTGTTTTCCTGATTGCAGGCTGCCACTCCAACGTCAGAGACTCTTCTCCCAGTCTTTTAAAGGAGGGTGTACAACTTCAGCAAAAAACGGCTATGGCAGATGCACAACACGCCAAAGTCATCATGAAAGCGACAGGTTACACGTACCCTGTCGAGTTCTCGGTCCGCCGTGCTGCAGATCCCGATCGGCGAATGGAAGTGCTGGGTACTGTGGTGGATTCCGGGCGGGGCAAGGTATTCGGCTGGATCGCCAAAGTCAGCGAAGCGGCCAATAGCGCCACGTTCAAGCACTTCCCTCAGTTGGAAACGCAAGCCAATGCCGACGAACCTTTCGAGGTGTCGGGGCGTTCCAACGGCATGGGCACTGGCAATACTTATAGCTGCGGGCCGCTGAACAGTACTTTTACCCCGGAGCGAAGCAAGGTCTACCTGGTGGAGTTTCAGTTTGTTGGGCAGGCTTGCGAGCAGCATGTTTACGATGTCACCCGGCCGGGTCAGCGTAGCCTCATCGGAACCTGAGCCATTTGAAATTAAATATTCATTTCCCTGACAACCTGATCTCCGATGACTTGCTCAGACAGCAACGGATTCCGTGTATTTGCAAGGTTTCAACGCAATTCGAAATTTCCTTCTCGGATACAGTCCCTGAATCATCCGGGATCGTATCGGGCTTGAGTCGTGAGGAACTGGAACGACGTGCGGTCGCCGGGGCGGGTGGTCAATACACCCACTATGCCAATGGTCTGATTACCTTGGGTAAAATTAGCGAAGGCTTGTACCAGATCATTGATCTTGAAATGTTCTACCGAAGTTTTGGTTGGTGCGCCGTTTTCCGAGATGGCCAATACGCACCCGCTGGCAATTTTTGGGACGACGAGCCGACGTAAAACTAAAACGCCCCGAACTCTGCCGGGGCGTTTTCATTTACCGGGCCGAGCCAGTAGGGGGTTACCGAAACGCCGGCACCACATCCCTGATAAACAACTCCAGCGATTTCTTCTTCTCTTCATGCGGCAAGCTGTTGTCACACCAGAAACTGAACTCATCCACCCCCAGTTCCTGGTAGTACTTGATCCGCGGAATGATCTCTTCCGGCGTGCCGATCATCGCGGTCTTGTGCAGACTCTCCAGTTCAAACTCCGGACGTCCGGCAAACTTCTCTTCCGGACTCGGCGCGAGGAAGCCATTGACCGGAGTTTCCTTGTTGCCAAACCACGCATCGAAGGTGCGATAAAAACGTGAGATGGCTTTGGCGCCAACTTGCCAGCCGTCCGGGTTATCAGCGGTGTGCACGTGGGTGTGGCGCAGCACCATCAATTGTGGGCGAGGCACGTCTGGGTTGTTGTCCAGTGCGGTCTGGAATTTGTTCTTCAGGTCGAGGACTTCTTCGTCGCCTTTCATCAATGGCGTGACCATGACGTTGCAGCCGTTGGCGACGGCGAAGTTGTGCGAGTCGGGGTCGCGGGCGGCGATCCACATGGGTGGGTTGGGCTTCTGGATCGGCTTCGGCACGCTGGTGGAGGTGGGGAATTTCCAGATGTCGCCGTCGTGGGCGTAGTCGCCTTGCCACAGGGCGCGGACCACCGGGACCATTTCGCGCAGGGCCTGGCCGCCGCTGGAGGCGGGCATGCCGCCGGCCATGCGGTCGAATTCAACCTGATAGGCGCCACGGGCGAGACCGACTTCCATGCGGCCGTTGCTGATCACGTCGAGCAGGGCGCATTCGCCGGCGACGCGTAGCGGGTGCCAGAACGGCGCGATGATGGTGCCGGCGCCGAGGTGGATGGTCGTGGTTTTTGCTGCGAGGTAGGCCAGCAGCGGCATCGGGCTTGGGGAGATGGTGTATTCCATGGCGTGGTGTTCGCCGATCCACACGGTGCTGAAACCGCCAGCCTCGGCCATCAGCGTCAGTTCGGTCAGGTCTTCGAACAGTTGGCGGTGGCTGACGCTTTCGTCCCAGCGTTCCATGTGTACGAACAGGGAAAATTTCATGACGCTACCTCGAGTCTTTTGTAATTGGCCGGTCGTATGCGGGCCTGTCGAACTGACGTGAGCGCTGTGCGCTCGCGAGTCTTCTCACCATTCAAGCACGCCTTCGAGGACGGCTGTTCGGTTGATTGAATATTGGTATACCATAATACGGCATATCCGCAAAATATTTCTGACCGACACTTCGAACAAGGAAGGCGCAAGCAATGAACATAAAACAAAAACTGACTCTGGCGTTTGCGGTAATCGCCAGCCTGCCGGTGTTACTGGTGGCGGCGCTGATCATCCTCAATGTCCGCGAGGGCGCGCGCGACACCTTTACAGATAGCACCGGGCGCGAGGTGCGTCAGGTGGAAAACGCGATGCAGCTGTTTTTCGAGGGCATCAGCCAGAACGTTGCTTACCTCGCCGAGCATCCGCAACTGCAGAGTATCGATACCAGCCTCAAACGCTACCTGAGCAGCGACGCCGCGCAAGTGCCGATGGGGCCGCAGGATCAACAGCTGTTCAAGCTGTTCGACGGCCTGGCCAAGGCCCACCCGGCTTACACCTATCTGTCCGTCGGCACCGAGCAGGGCGGTTACCTGTTCTGGCCGGGCGATGCGCAACTGGCCAACTACGATCCCCGTACCCGGCCTTGGTACAAAACGGCGATGGCCAACCCTGGTAAAACCCTGCGCACCGAGGCCTATTACTGGGCGGCGGATGACGTGGTGCTGGTGAGCACCGTGCGAAGCTTCAATAACCAGTTGGGCAGCAATGCCGGCGTGGTCAACATCGATGTGTCGCTCAAGCAATTGACCGACCTGGTCAAGCAGATCCGCCTCGGTGAGAGCGGTTATCTGATGCTGATGGAAGCCAACAACACCGTGCTGGTGGACCCAAGCGACCCGGCGCACAACTTCAAGAAACTCAGCGATCTCGGCGACGGTTATCAGCAACTGGCCGAGGCGGGCAAAGGCCTGGTCGAGGTGCAACTGGCCGGGGAGGATTACATGGCGCTGGTCTGGCCGTCGCAGGCGTTGGGCTGGCGGTTTGTCGGGTTGGTGAAAGCCAGTGAAGTGATGGCCGGGGCGACGCGTTTGACCTGGCTGATCGGCGCTATCGCTGTGGTTTGTGCGCTGCTGTTTGCGATGGCCGGCGCGTGGTTCGCCGGGTTGATGGTCAAGCCGATTCGTGGTGTCGCCAGTGGTCTCGAAGGTATTGCTCAAGGCGAGGGCGATCTGACTGCGCGACTGGAAGTACGCGGGCAGGATGAAACCGCGCAACTGGCCGGCTGGTTCAACCAGTTTCTTGAAGCGATTCGTACGTTGATTCAGCGCATCGGCCAAGCAGCGGGGCAGATTCACAGCAGCTCCGGCAGCGCCACCGAGGTCTCGGCGGAAATGGCCGACGTGGCTTCGCGTCAGCGTGAGGCGGTGGACATGGTTTCTACGGCGTTTCACGAAATGGTCGCCACTTCCAACGAGGTTGCGCGCTCGTGCAGTCAGGCGGCCGACTCGGCAGACAACGGTCAGCGTCAGGCACACACCGGGCAGCAGCAGATCGATGCGGCGGTGAGCAACGTCGGGCGCTTGAGCCAGGAGATCGGCCACAGTGCCGAGTCGATGCAGCAACTGGAGCAGGACAGCAACGACATCCAGTCCATCCTCGGCACCATTCGTTCGATTGCCGAGCAGACCAATCTGCTCGCGCTCAACGCCGCCATTGAGGCCGCGCGCGCCGGTGAACAGGGCAGGGGCTTTGCCGTGGTCGCCGATGAAGTTCGCGCGCTGGCCAAACGCACTTCCGACTCCACCGGTGAGATTGACGCACTGCTTGGCAATCTGGCGCGGCGCACCCACCAGATGGGCAAGCAGATGCACGCCAGCCTCGAGGTCTCGCAGGAAACCGTGGTGTCGATCAACGAGGCGCGGGCGAGTTTTGAATTGATCCGTGAATCGGTTGACGTGATCCGCGACATGAACACGCAGATCGCCACGGCGGCGGAGGAACAGCATCAAGTGGCGGAAGACATCAATCGGCACATCAGCCAGATTCATGGTGATGCGCAGTTGGTGGCGAGCCTGGCGGATTCAACTCGGCAGGATGCGCAGAACCTGACGGCGTTGTCGCAGACATTGAATCAGTTGGTGAGCCGGTTTAGGACCTGAGACGGTCGCCCAGGCAACACCAAAACCTGTGGGAGCGCGCTTGCTCGCGAAGGCGTCGGGTCAGTCAAAAATGTAGCAACTGACCCATCGCATTCGCGAGCAGGCTCGCTCCCACATGGGATATCCGAGATCTGGTGAAATCACGCCACAACCGGTAACGCACCCATCTTGCCGTGGCAATACACCAGCGGTCCGGCGACCTGCTCGGGGACGATCAGGTTCTTCACCGCGCCGACCATGATCGCGTGGTCGCCACCTTCGTATTCACGCCACAACTCGCACTCGATCACCGCCGTCGCATTGGCGAGGATCGGGTTGCCCAGTTCGCTCAACGTCCACTCGATGCCCTGCGCCTTGTCCTTGCCTTTGCGCGCGAAGGCATAGGCCTCGCTTTGCTGCACGCTGGACAACAGGTGAATCGCAAAGCGTTTGTTCTTGATCAGCACGGGATAGGAGTCGGAGCTGTAGTTGGGGCAGAACAGCACCAGCGCCGGGTCCATCGACAGCGAGCTGAACGCGCTGGCGGTCAGGCCGACGATCTGACCGTCGTCGTCCAGCGTGGTGATGACGGTGACGCCGGACGGGAACGAGCCCATGACTTGTTTGTAAATGGCAGCATCGATCATTGGGTGGTCCTCGGGTGGTGTGACGCGGTTTTTATGGTTTGTAGGTCTGATGGTATACCGTAATACATATCTTGCAAGAGCTTTTCTGGTGAACCGATAAACGTGCCACTTTCGTCGGAAACTCAGTGTTTATGGGGCTTTCAGCTAGCCGGTCAGGGGTGGGATCAGCGAGGATAGCGGATCAGACAGCGACAGAATCAGCGGATCAGGCTTGTGCAAAGTTTGGAATACCATAATATGGTCTGCATCTGAGGGGCGACCCAAGAGTCCTCCCGGTTTGGCTTCATACAAAGATAAAAACAGACAAACTCGAGTTCATGCATATGTCCCAGATGTCCCGGCAAGATCCGTTGATCGAGAATCATACGGTCGATTACGTCCCACTCGCGGAACGCCACGGGAAGGCCCGCGATCTGTTCACTCTTTGGTTCAGCACCAACATCGCGCCACTGCCCATCGTCACCGGCGCCATGGTGGTTCAGGTGTTCCACCTCAATCTGTTCTGGGGGCTGCTGGCGATTGCGCTGGGGCATATGATCGGAGGCGTGGTGATTGCGCTGGCCTCGGCGCAGGGTCCGCGCATGGGCATTCCGCAAATGGTCCAGAGTCGCGGTCAGTTCGGTCGTTATGGCGCACTGCTGATCGTGTTCTTCGCGGCGCTCATCTACATCGGTTTCTTCATTTCCAACATCGTGCTGGCGGGCAAATCCATCGTCGGCATTGCGCCGTCAGTGCCAGCGCCGCTGAGCATTCTGATCGGCGCGCTGGCCGCCACGGCGATCGGTGTGATCGGCTACAACTTCATCCACACCCTCAACCGCATCGGCACCTGGGTGATGGGCGGCGCATTGCTTGCAGGCTTCATCTACATCTTCGCCCATGACTTGCCGGCGGACTTCCTGACGCGCGGCAGTTTCAATCTCTCCGGCTGGCTGGCGACGGTGTCGCTGGGGATCATCTGGCAGATCAGCTTCTCGCCATACGTCTCCGACTATTCGCGTTATCTGCCAGCAGACATCGGTATCGCCAAACCCTTCTGGGCGACGTATCTGGGCGCGACGCTGGGCACGATTCTGTCGTTCAGCTTTGGCGCAGTGGCGGTACTGGCGACGCCGGAAGGCACTGAAGCGATGGCAGCGGTCAAGCAGTCCACCGGTTGGCTGGGGCCGATTTTGATGGTGCTGTTTCTGCTCAACATCATCAGCCACAACGCGCTGAATCTGTATGGCGCGGTGTTGTCGATCATCACCTCGATTCAGACCTTCGCCAGCCAGTGGACGCCGAGCATCAAGGTGCGCGTGGTGCTGTCGAGCGTGATTTTGGCCGGATGCTGCGTGGTCGCCCTCGGTGCTTCGGCGGATTTCATTTCCGAGTTCATTGGACTGATTCTGGCGCTGTTGCTGGTGCTGGTGCCGTGGGCGTCGATCAACCTGATCGACTTCTACCTGATCAAGCGCGGCAACTACGACATCGCCTCGATCTTCCGCGCTGACGGCGGCATTTACGGGCGCTTCAACCTGCACGCGATCATTGCCTACTTCATCGGCATCATCGTGCAGCTGCCTTTTGCCAACACCTCGCTGTACGTCGGGCCATACGCCAATCTGGTGGAAGGTGCCGACCTGTCGTGGCTGGTTGGCCTGGTGGTCACCGTGCCGTTGTATTACTGCCTGGCAACTCGCGGTCAGGCGCAGCAGAGCAGGGCGGCCAGACTCGGCTATACCGACTGATCCCAACGGCAACACAGCAATGCCCGGCCCAGCGCCGGGCATTTTTGTTTGCGTATTTCAGCGGTCACGGAAAATGGCCATATCGATCCCCTTTTGGCCTGCCGCCTACTGTCATCGCGCTACGCTGTCAGCAAGAATCGAAACCATAACAACAGGCTCGACCTTTTTTGCCCTTGGCTATCGTTACAGCCACTGCCGTGTACAGAACATAAAAACCATCGATCTCACGTCGCATTCGGGGAAACAACCATGGTCACGATCAAACGCATTCTGGGCGCCACCGTGTGTGGCCTGACGCTGCTGGCCAGCGCCGTCCAGGCCGAGCAGCGCGAACTGCGGGTGTACAACTGGGCGGATTACATTCTGCCGTCAGTGCCCAAGGACTTCGCCGAGCAAAGCAAGATCAAAGTGACCTGGGACACCTTCGACACCAACGAATCCCTGGAAGCCAAACTGCTCACCGGCAACTCCGGTTACGACCTGGTGGTGCCGTCCAATCAGTTCATCGAAACCCAGATCAAGGCCGGCGTGTTCCAGAAACTCGACAAGTCGAAATTGCCGAACTGGCAGCACCAGGATCCGGCGTTGCTCAAGTTGCTCGACGCCAACGACCCCGGCAACCAGTACGGCGTGCCGTACATGTATGGCACCGTGCTGATCGGCTTCAACCCGGCCAAGGTCAAGGCCGCCCTGGGCGACAACGCGCCGGTGGACAGTTGGGATCTGGTGTTCAAGCCCGAGAACATGGAAAAGCTCAAGGCCTGCGGCGTGGCGATGCTCGATTCGCCGTCGGAAATTCTGCCGCTGGCCCTGCATTATCTCGGACTCGATCCGAACAGCCAGAATCCGGCGGATTATGAAAAGGCCAAGGCCTTGATGATGAAGATTCGGCCGTACGTGACGTACTTCAACTCGGCCAAGTACATGACCGACATCGCCAACGGCGACATCTGTGTGGCGATCGGTTATTCCGGCAGCTTCTACCAGTTCGGCAATCGCGCCAAAGAGGCGGGCAACGGTGTGGTGGTCGACTGGCGTTTGCCGAAGGAGGGCGCGCCGATCTGGTTCGACACGTTCGCCATTCCGAAGAGCGCGAAGAACGTCGCCGAGGCCCACGAATTCCTCAACCACTTGCTTGATCCGAAAGTGATCGCACCGATCAGTGATTTCCTCGGGTATCCGAATGCCAACAAGGACTCGATGCCGCTGGTCAACAAGGACATCACCGACAACCCCAACCTGACCCCGACCAGCGAAGCGCTGAAAACCCTGTATGTGGTGCAGCCGTTGCCGCAGAAAATGGAGCGGGTGCGCACGCGGGTGTGGACCAGTATCAAGTCCGATAAATAAGTGCACCGCACTTCAAATGTGGGAGCGAGCCTGCTCGCGAAAGCGGGGTGTCATTCAACTCCTATGTTGAATGATCCGGCGTATTCGCGAGCAGGCTCGCTCCCACAGGTGGGGGTGGGTTGTGTCATTCGGTGCGGCGTTCTGCCTCGCGGCTGGTCACCAGGCTCAACAGCACCGACCCGAGAATCACCGTCCCGACGATTGCCAGCGACCACTCCACCGGCATGTGGAACCACGGCATCAGCACCATCTTGCCGCCGATGAACACCAGCACGATCGCCAGCCCGTATTTGAGCAGGTGAAAGCGATCAGCCATGTCCGCCAGCAGGAAGTACAGCGCGCGCAGGCCCATGATCGCGAAGATGTTCGAAGTGAAAACAATGAACGGGTCGGTGGTGACGGCGAAGATCGCTGGAATGCTGTCGACGGCGAACATCAGGTCGCTGGCCTCGATCAGCACCAGCACCAGGAACATCGGCGTTGCCCAGCGCACGCCGTTCTGCAGGATGAAAAACTTCTCGCCGTGAAAGCCACTGGTGATGCGCATATGCCCGCGCACCCAGCGCAGTAACGGATTCTTTTCCAGATCCGGTTGATGATCAGCGAACACCAGCATCTTGATCCCGGTGATGATCAGGAACACACCGAATGCATACAGCAGCCACTCGAACTGCGACACCAGCCACACACCGGCAAAAATCATGATCGCGCGCATGACAATCGCACCGAGCACGCCGTACAGCAGCACGCGTCGTTGCAATTCCGGCGGCACGGCGAAGTAGCTGAAGATCATCACGAAGACGAACATGTTGTCGATCGACAGCGACTGCTCGATCAGATAGCCGGTGAGGAATTCCAGGGTTTTCTGTCGGGCGATTTCACCACCGAATTCACCGTGCAGATACCACCAGAGCAATCCGGCGAAGCTCAGCGCCAACAGGCACCAGGCAATCACCCAGGCCGACGCTTCCCGCACCGACACCCGGTGCGCCTTGCGCCCGCCGAAGACAAACAAGTCCAGGGCCAGCATGGCCAGAACGAAGATGATGAAGGCACCCCACATCCAGGGTTCGCCGATATTGATGTTCGTGGCAGGCATGGCACGCTCCGCTGTCTTGTTACTTGCAGTGTTATCGCTGATTCAACGGCAAGCGCATCACCTGTGGGAGCGAGCCTGCTCGCGAATGCGATGGAACATTGAAGTTGAGGTTGCTGACCCACCGCCTTCGCGAGCAGGCTCGCTCCCACAGGGATCATCTTCTCTTCTCGATCAAAGTCAGACGGGGCCATGCTAGCGACGGATCTGGAGCAAAGAAAAATCGTTTATTTCTGACTGACAGTTCGGCAAAAACGAAGTGTCAGCGGAAAAACTCCCCCGGCGTTTCACCAAACTGCTGACGAAACGCGGCGATAAACGCCGAGGTCGAGTCGTATCCACAAGCCAGCGCAACATCGGTCACACGCTCGCCTTTTTCCAGCGGGGTCAGGGCGCCGAGCAGGCGCAGGCGCTGGCGCCAGGCGCGGAAGGTCAGGCCGGTGTCGCGCAAAAACAGGCGGGTCAGAGTCTTTTCGGTGATGCCGAATTTTTCGCTCCAGTGGCTCAGCGTGGTCTGCTGTCCCGGGTGTTGCTCCAGGCTCTGATAGATCTGCTTCAGGCGCGGGTCTTGCGGCAGCGGCAGCATCAAGTCGATGGTCGGCGCGTCGGCCAATTGATCAAGGATCACCTGGGCCAAGCGTCCGTCAGGGCCGCTCTCGTCGTATTCCACTGGCACCTGACTGAAGGCGCGAATCAACTCCCTGAGCAAATCGCTGACGCCGAGCACATGGCAATGCTCGGCGGCCCAACCGGTGACGCTGCTGTCGATGTACAAGCTGCGCATTTCCGTATGCGGTGCGCTGAACACCCGGTGCGGCACGCCGGCCGGAATCCACACCGCACGCTCCGGCGGCGCGACGAATCGGCCGGCGCTGGTCTGCACTTCGAGCACACCCTGAATCGCGTATGACAACTGCACCCACGGATGACTGTGGCGGCGGGTGAGGGCGCGATTGGGCAGCGATTCGGTGCGTCCGTACACGGGGCGCGGCAGGCTGGGCAACCCGGGAACACTGCGGCGAACGCTTTTGGCATGTCCTTTAGGCGGCATCTTGCGGCTCTTCGGCGTTAGTCGGTAATTGCCAGCCACGTTAGAGTCGTTGGCACGCACTGGCAACCCCCGGATGAATCTCATGACGCGCCCACGTTTTCTGCCCGATAACTTCACGCTGACCTTGATCGGCGTCGTCCTGCTGGCCAGCTTCCTGCCCGCCAGCGGTCAAGTCGCGGTCGGCTTCGGCTGGCTGACCAACATCGCCATCGCCCTGCTGTTTTTCCTGCACGGCGCCAAGCTGTCGCGCGAATCGATCATCGCCGGCGCCGGCCACTGGCGTCTGCATCTGCTGGTGTTCGGCCTGACCTTCGTGCTCTTCCCGATTCTCGGCCTGGCGCTGAAACCGCTGTTGTCACCGCTGATCGGTGATCAGCTGTACATGGGCATGCTCTACCTCTGCGCGTTGCCCGCCACCGTGCAGTCGGCGATCGCGTTCACTTCGCTGGCGCGAGGCAATATTCCGGCGGCGATCTGCAGTGCGGCGGCGTCCAGCCTGTTCGGGATTTTCCTCACGCCGCTGCTGGTGACGCTGCTGCTCAACGTCCACGGCGACGGCGGCTCGACCCTCGATGCCATCGTCAAGATCAGTGTGCAATTGCTCCTGCCATTCATTGCCGGGCAGATCGCCCGCCGCTGGATCGGCGCGTGGGTAGGGCGCAACAAGAACTGGCTGAAATTCGTCGATCAGGGCTCGATTCTGCTGGTGGTGTACGGCGCATTCAGCGAGGCGGTCAACGAAGGCATCTGGCAGCAGATTCCGTTGTTCGAGTTGCTCGGCCTGGTGGTGGTCTGCTGCATCCTGCTGACGTTGGTTCTGGTGGCATCAATTCTGTTGAGCAAAGCGTTCGGCTTCAATCAGGAAGACCGCATCACCATTCTGTTCTGCGGTTCGAAAAAGAGCCTGGCGACCGGCGTGCCGATGGCGCAGGTGTTGTTCGCCGGCAGCACCATCGGCGTGCTGATTCTGCCGCTGATGCTGTTCCACCAGATTCAGCTGATGGTCTGCGCGGTATTGGCCCAGCGCTATGCGAAACGACCGGAGTCGGTGCCGGATCTGATGGCGCAGGTTGATCCGTAAAAGGGTTCACAGCCCCGAATACTTGACCGCCGCTGCCGCCCGCGTCGGCACATCCAGCGTGCGCAGCAACGAAGACACATGGATGCGTACCGTGAACGGGGAGATATCCAGTTCACGGGCGATTTCCTTGTTGGTCTTGCCTTGCGCGATCAAACGCAGTACGTCCTGCTGACGCGGCGTCAGCGTCGTTGCGGTTTCCAGCGGCAACAAGCCGGACGGCGCCGACTTCACCAACACCTCGCCTTCACGAATGGCCATAATCGCTTGGCCGATTTCATCCGGCGCAATGTTTTTGCCGATAAAACCGTCAATGCCCGCCGCCATGACTTCACTGATCAGCGCCTGATCGTCAACCATCGACACCACGATCAGCGTGGTGCGCGGCAATCGTTGGCGCAAGTCGGCGAGTTGAGTGATGCAGGTCAGTCCGGGAAAGCGCAGATCGAGTATCAGCGTGTCCGGCTCGTTGTCCTGTGACAGCAGCTCGAGCACAGCGTCGAAGTCGCCGGCCTCGCAGATATCCGCTTCGGGCAGCAAGCGCTGCACGGTGCGCAGCATTGCCTCGCGAAAGAGCGGGTGATCGTCGGCTATGATGATCCGGCACGTCATGATGCGACCCTCCCTGGGTCAGGCGTGATTCAAGGCCTGCACCTTAGCACTGGACGCGAAGGTTGCCTGTAGGCTGCTTCCGAAACTGCAATCGCTGCACAAGGACGTTTCCCATGAAGTTCGAGAAAAACACCGAACTCGACCAAGCCAATCTGCGCATCATCATCGCCGCCATCGCGGTGGTTTACATGGTCGTACTGGTCTTTTTGCCGGGCCATCGCTTCGAGACCTACCTGCCGGTCATCACCTACATCAGTCTGTTCCTGCTGGCGTCGATCGTGTTTCGGCAAGCCATTGCGCGTTGGCCCGGGCATTATCCGGCGCGGCGGATTTTTGCCATGGTCCACGATTACACCGGTACCTGTTTTGGTTTGGTGATTGGCGGCGAGGCCGCGCTGCCGCTGTATGCGGTGATGGTCTGGGTCAACCTCGGCAACGGCATGCGCTACGGCTCGCGCTATCTCGCGATTGCCACCGGGCTGGCGCTGGTGGCGCTGCTGGTGGTCTATCGCTTGACGCCGTATTGGCAGGCGCAGCCGTTCATGGTGTTGATGCTGCTGATCACCAGCACGGTGATTCCGTTTTATGCGCACTTGCTGTTGGAGCGTACGCGCAAGGCGTCCGAAGAAGCGCTGGCGGCGAATCTGGAAAAGTCGCGCTTCCTCGCGCAGGCCAGTCACGACTTGCGTCAGCCGATTCATTCCATCGGACTGTTTACCGCGTGTCTGCGGGAGTCGCGCCTGGGCGACGACGAGCGGCGGCTGGTCGATAACATCGACCGCTCACTGCTCAACGTCTCGCAATTGTTCCGCTCGATTCTCGACCTCTACACCCTCGATAACGGTCGGATCGAAGCGAAAATGCAAACGCTGAATCTTGGTGAATGGCTTGCGGACATCGTCTGCCAACATCAGGAAGCGGCACGTTGGGCGGGCGTCGAGCTGCGGCCGCGACCGTGCAACCACTGGGTCAGAACCGACCCGGCGCTGCTGGCGACCATGGTGCAGAACGTGCTCTCCAACTGCTTCAAATACGGCGCGCAACGACCCGTGCTGATCGGCGTGCGTAAACGTGGGGCAGGGCTGGCCATAGTCATCTACGACCGCGGCAACGGCATTGCCGAAGAGCATTTGCACAAGGTTTTCGAGGAGTTTTATCGCGTGCGGCAAGTGCGCGACAAAGACGTCGAAGGCGTGGGGCTGGGCCTGTCGATCATCAAGCGTCTTGGTGAACTGATCGATGTGCACGTTGCTCTGCGTTCACAGTTGGGGCGCGGCACAGCTGTGACGCTTGCGGGGTTGCCGATCGTGGCGGCGCCGCAGTCACCGGTGGTTCGCAGTGAAGCGCGGCAGGTGGGTTTGTTGACGGGGCTGAAGGTCTGCCTGGTAGAGGATGATCGCAACGTGCTGCTGGCGACTTCAGCTTTGCTTGAACGTTGGGGCTGCGTGGTGCAGGGCGAGTGGTCGGCTGAAGATCTGGTCACCGACTGCGACATCATCGTCGCCGACTATGACCTGGGCACTCACGCCACTGGCATCGAATGCATTGATGAAGTGCGCAGGCAGCGCGGCTGGGCCGTGCCGGCGATGATCATCACCGGGCACGACGTCGAGAAGATTCAGGCAGCCTTGCACGACCGCCAGATTGCGATTCTGTCGAAACCTGTGCGCCCGGCCGAGTTACGCGCGACGTTGCGCGCCCTGCGTGATCGACAAGGCGCAGCGGTTGAACAGATGCTGTAAAGGCCAATGTAAACGGGCGGCTCAGGAGCTCGCCCGTTATTTCGCGGCGATTATTGTGGGCTGTTGAACTGGTCGGAATAGCTGCCGGTCATCAGCGCCGATGCCACGCGATCAGAACCGACTCCGACCCGGGAGTAGGCCTCTCGGTTGACGCCGGTGCGGTCGGCCCCATCCGCTGCCAATGCTCCGGCACCGACACGATCAGCGCCATCGGCAGCCACAGCGCCGGCACCGACGCGATCAGCACCATCGGCAGCCACAGCGCCGGCACCGACGCGATCAGCACCATCGGCAGCCACAGCGCCGGCACCGACACGATCAGCACCATCGG
>NZ_RCNX01000105.1:59446-62660 GCF_004307595.1 Pseudomonas sp. Sample_23 | reverse complement strand
CGATCAGCACCATCGGCAGCCACAGCGCCGGCACCGACACGATCAGCACCATCGGCAGCCACCGCGCCGGCACCGACACGATCGGCGCCATCGGCAGCCACCGCGCCCGCGCCGACACGATCAGCGCCATCGGCAGCCACTGCGCCCGCGCCGACACGATCAGCACCATCGGCAGCCACCGCGCCGGCGCCGACACGATCAGCGCCATCGGCAGCCACCGCTCCGGCGCCAACATGATCAGCCCCATCCGAAGCCAACGCCTGCGGTTGCGCTGCCCACACACTCGGCACTGCGACGCTGGCCGCTACCGCAAGAAGCACGCCTGACAACAACTTGTATTTCATGGTTTTCTCCACGACCCAGCAGCCAGAAAGCGATGAGATGTCGTCCGTTGCGTATGCCCGGCGAAGTGACTCATTGGCTTGGGTTTTACCTGGTTGGCGAAAGGCACGGGCACACCGAGCGGCGTGCGGGTGTCGAGATAATCCTGATCGAGCCGATTGAGTATAGGATCGGCCTCGGGAACTGCCACGGCGGGGAGATCGACGGACAAAAAAAGACGAAGCCCGCATTGCGCGGGCTTCTTCGTGCGGAGCTGTTTACATTCTTGCCAGTGCCTGAGCCAGATCGGCGCGCAGGTCTTCAATGTCTTCGACCCCCACCGACAACCGCACCAGCCCATCGCCAATCCCCAGCTTCGCACGGGTTTCCGGCGGAATGGTCGCGTGGGTCATGATCGCCGGATGTTCGATCAGGCTCTCCACGCCACCCAGACTTTCCGCCAGTGCAAAGATCTGCACGTTCTCGAGAAAGCGCCGCGCACCGGCCAGGTCGCTGTTCAGATCAACAGAAATCATCCCGCCAAAACCACGCATCTGCCGCTTGGCCAGTTCGTGCTGCGGGTGCGACTCAAGGCCCGGATAGTAGACGCGTTTGACCTGCGGTTGCTTTTCGAGCCACTGCGCCAGGTCCAGGGCGTTGCTGCAATGGCGCTCCATACGCAGCGCCAAAGTCTTCACCCCGCGCAGAGTGAGGAATGCATCGAACGGCCCGGAAATTGCGCCGACGGCGTTCTGCAGGAAACCGAGTTTTTCCGCCAGTTCGGCGTTCTGCCCGACCACGGCAATGCCGCCGATCACGTCGGAGTGGCCGTTGAGGTATTTGGTGGTTGAGTGCAGGACGATGTCGAAACCCAACTCCAGCGGACGCTGAATGTATGGGCTGGCGAAGGTGTTGTCGGCCACGCAGATGATCCCGCGCGCGCGGCAAATGCGCGCGATTGCGGCCAGGTCCGACAGGCTCAGCAGCGGGTTGGTCGGGGTTTCGACCATGACCATGCGCGTGTCGTCCTGCAGCGAGGCTTCGAACGCCGACAGATCGGTCAGGTCGACGAAGCTGAAACGGTGCCCGGCACTGCGCTGACGGACCTTGTCGAACAGGCGGAACGTGCCGCCGTACAAGTCATTGCCGGAAACGATGTGCGAGCCGGCGTCGAGCAGTTCCAGCACCGTGGAAATCGCCGCCAGCCCTGAGGCGAAGGCAAAGGCGCGGGTGCCGCCTTCCAGATCCGCGACGCAGCGCTCCAGAGCAAAACGCGTCGGGTTGTGCGAGCGGCCGTAGTCGAACCCCTTGTGCACGCCGGGACTGTCTTGCAGGTAGGTGGAGTTGGCGTAGATCGGCGGCATCAGCGCGCCGGTGGTCGGGTCCGGCTCTTGCCCGGCGTGGATCACCCGGGTCGCGAAGCCTTGGGATTTATCGTCGTGCTGACTCATGCAAGGGATCTCCGTAATTGGTTGAGCATGTCGGTGCGGGTAATCAGGCCATGGAAGCCGGAGGCGTCGGCGATGATCGCGACGAGGCCACGGCTGAGCACCGATTCCAGCTCGGCCAGGCTCGCAGCCGGGGCGAGGGTTTGCAGTTTGTCGGTCATCACACTCGACACCGACTGGCTGAAACGTGCGGCATCTTCGTGGACGCCGAGGAGGATGTCGGACTCGTCGATCACGCCCACCAGTTGTTTGCCTTCGACCAGCACCGGCAGTTGCGAAACATCGGCCAGACGCATGCGTTGGAACGCTGTGAGCAGGGTGTCGCCCGGGCCGACGCTGATCACCCGGCCGTCTTCGAAACGCCGTGCAATCAAATCGCGCAGATCGCCGTAGCCCTTGCGTTGCAACAGGCCCTGATCGGTCATCCACTGGTCGTTGTAGACCTTCGACAGGTAGCGGGTGCCGGTGTCGCAGACAAAACTGACCACGCGTTTCGGCTCGGTCTGTTCGCGGCAATAACGCAGCGCGGCAGCGAACAGGGTGCCGGTCGATGAACCACCGAGAATGCCCTCGGCCTTGAGCAGTTGGCGCGCGTGATCGAAGCTTTCCGCGTCGCTGATCGAGTAGGCGTGGCGCACGCTGGAAAGGTCGGTGATCGACGGAATGAAGTCTTCGCCGATGCCCTCGACCGCCCACGAACCGGGCGTCGGCAAGGTGCCGTCGCGGCTGTATTGCGCCATTACCGAGCCGACCGGATCGGCGAGGATCATTTCCAGATCCGGCTGCACGCGCTTGAAAAAACGACTCAACCCGGTCAGCGTGCCGGCCGAACCGACGCCGACGACGATGGCGTCCAGATCATGTTCGGTCTGCGCCCAGATTTCCGGTGCGGTGCTGCATTCATGGGCCAGCGGGTTGGCGGGATTGTTGAATTGGTCGGCGAAAAACGCGCCGGGAATGTCCTTGGCCAAACGCGCGGCGACGTCCTGGTAATACTCGGGATGGCCCTTGCCGACATCGGAGCGGGTGATGTGCACTTCGGCGCCCATGGCCTTCAAGTGCAGGACTTTCTCGGTGGACATCTTGTCCGGCACCACCAGCACCACACGATAGCCTTTCGCTCGGCCGACCAGCGCCAGACCCAGACCGGTATTGCCGGCAGTGGCCTCGACAATCGTCCCGCCCGGTTGCAGGCGGCCGTCACGTTCCGCAGCGTCGATCATCGCCAGACCGATACGGTCCTTGATCGAGCCGCCGGGGTTCTGCGATTCAAGTTTGAGAAACAGCGTGCACGGTCCGGTATCGAAGCGGGTGACCTGCACCAGCGGAGTATTGCCTATCAGCCCAAGCACGGCAGGGCGTGATTCCTTCGACATTTCTTCACCTCTTTATGGTGTTGATCGCGTTCCAATCGCGGGGAAAAGACTCGCGTGCAACTTAGGCGC
>NZ_RCNX01000105.1:0-59346 GCF_004307595.1 Pseudomonas sp. Sample_23 | reverse complement strand
TCCCGACAATACCCGCCATCGAATAAGCATCTGGAGTTGTTTGTCATGGCACTGGCCCATTCCCTTGGATTTCCGCGCATCGGTCGCGACCGCGAACTGAAGAAAGCGCAAGAGGCGTTCTGGAAAGGAGAGCTGCACGAGGCGGGCCTGCGTGACGTCGGGCGTGAGTTGCGCAAGGTCCATTGGGACTTGCAGAAAAACGCCGGCATCGACTTGCTGCCGGTTGGCGATTTCGCCTGGTACGACCAGGTGCTGACCCACTCGCTGATGTTCGGCGTGATCCCCGAGCGCTTCCGCCCGCATGATGGCAAAGCCACGCTGCAGACCCTGTTCAGCATGGCCCGAGGCGTCAGCAATACTTGCTGCGGCGAAGGCCACGCTCAGGAAATGACCAAGTGGTTCGACACCAACTATCACTACCTGGTACCGGAATTCAGCGTCGATCAACAATTTCAGCTGGGTTGGGAGCAGTTGTTTGAGGAAACCGAAGAGGCTCGTGCGCTGGGGCACAACGTCAAACCGGTGATCCTCGGCCCGCTGACCTATCTGTGGCTGGGTAAAACCAAAGGCGCCGATTTCGACAAGCTCGATTTGCTTGATCGCCTGCTGCCGCTGTACGGCCAGATCTTCGCGCGGCTGGCGGCATTGGGTGTGGAGTGGGTGCAGATCGATGAGCCGATTCTGGTGCTCGATCTGCCGCAGGACTGGAAGAACGCTTTCGAGCGCGCCTACAACCAGATCCAGCGTGATCCGCTGAAAAAACTGCTCGCCACGTACTTCGGGGGCCTGGAAGAAAACCTCGGTCTGGCGGCGAACCTGCCGGTCGATGGATTGCACATCGATCTGGTGCGCGCGCCGGATCAGTACCCGACCATTCTGGATCGTCTGCCGGCCTATAAAGTGCTGTCGCTGGGTGTGGTCAACGGTCGGAACGTCTGGCGCTGCGATCTGCAAAACGCGCTGGCGACGCTGCGTCATGCCCATGAGCGTCTGGGTGATCGCTTGTGGGTGGCGCCGTCCTGTTCATTGCTGCACAGCCCGGTTGATCTGGGCCGGGAAGACCAGCTCGATGCCGAACTGAAAAGCTGGCTGGCGTTTGCCGTGCAGAAGTGCGAAGAGGTCGCCGTGCTCGCCCAAGCGGTCAGCGAGCCGGAAGCGCCGCAGGTGCTGCGCGCACTGGCGCAAAGTCGTTCGGTACAAACCAGCCGCGCCGCCTCACCGCGCATTCACAAACCTGAGGTGCAAACGCGGGTCGCGGCGATCACTGCCAGGGATGCGCAACGCCAATCGCCGTTTGCCCAGCGCATCGCCAAACAGCGCGGCAAACTTGATCTGCCGCTGTTTCCGACCACCACCATTGGATCGTTTCCGCAAACGGCGGCGATTCGTCTGGCGCGCCAGGCCTACAAGCAAGGCAAGCTCAGCGCGGCCGATTACACCGATGCGATGCACACGGAGATTCGCCACGCGGTGGAAATTCAAGAACGCCTCGGCCTGGATGTGCTGGTGCACGGTGAGGCAGAGCGCAACGACATGGTCGAATACTTCGCCGAACAGCTCGACGGCTATGCCTTCACCCGCTTTGGCTGGGTGCAGAGCTACGGTTCGCGCTGCGTCAAGCCAGCGGTGATCTTCGGTGACCTGAGCCGCCCGCAAGCGATGACGGTCGAGTGGATCTGCTACGCCCAGGGCCTCACCGACAAGGTCATGAAAGGCATGCTGACCGGCCCGGTGACCATGCTGATGTGGTCGTTCGCCCGCGAAGACGTCAGCCGCGAGGTGCAGGCTCGACAACTGGCGCTGGCCATTCGTGACGAAGTGAATGATCTGGAAGCGGCAGGAATCAAAATCGTGCAGATCGACGAAGCGGCGTTCCGTGAAGGCTTGCCGTTACGCCGGGCGCAGTGGCCGGCGTATCTGGAATGGGCAAGCGAAGCGTTCCGCCTGTGCGCCTCCGGCGTGCGCGACGAAACCCAGATCCACACGCACATGTGCTACAGCGAATTCAACGACGTGATCGAGTCGATCGCGGCGATGGACGCCGATGTCATCACCATTGAAACCTCGCGTTCGGACATGGAACTGCTCGAAGCGTTTGAAGCGTTCGCCTACCCGAACGACATCGGCCCGGGCGTCTACGATATTCACTCGCCACGGATTCCCGATGTGTCGGAAATGGTTGGCTTGCTTCGCAAGGCGGCGCAGCGTATTCCGGTTGAGCGGCTGTGGGTCAATCCGGATTGCGGGCTGAAAACCCGAGGCTGGCCTGAGACCGAAGCGGCATTGGTGCACATGGTCAGCGCCGCGCGGCAACTGCGTAAAGAGTGGACCTGACCCTTTATCGCCCTGGAATACATAACCCTGTGGGAGCGAGCCTGCTCGCGAAAGCGGTGTGTCAATCGACACCATGTTGGATGACCTGACGCCTTCGCGAGCAGGCTCGCTCCCACAGAATTCGCGTTCCCCCTGTCATTCACGGCAACACACAAATCCTTTGTGGGAGCGAGCTTGCTCGCGAAAGCGGTCTGTCAGCTACACATGCATCAAGCAAGGAAGCGCAATATCGGTGCACCATCGAACGGGTCCGTCAGATAGTGCGCCCTGACCCCGAAAGTCGTCTGTAACCGCTCCGGCGTCAGCACGTGCAGCGGCTCGCCAAGCGCGACCAGACGCCCGCGCTCCAGCACCGCCAGGCGATCGCACTTGAGCGCCTGATTGAGATCGTGCAGGGCGATCAGCGTAGTCACCGGCAGTGCGCGCACCACTTGCAGAATGCTCAACTGATGCTGGATATCGAGGTGATTCGCCGGCTCGTCGAGCAGCAGGATCTGCGGGCGCTGCGCCAGTGCGCGGGCGATATGCACGCGTTGGCGTTCACCGCCGGAGAGGCTGCGCCAGAGGCGGTTGCGCAGGTGCACGGCGTCGACGTCAATCAGCGCTTGCTCGACGATGGCATCATCGGCGGGCGACCACGGTTGCAGCGCCGACAGCCACGGCGTGCGCCCCAGCGCCACCGCGTCGAACACGCGAATGCCATCGTCGGTATCGGCCTGTTGCTCAACCACCGCGAGCGTCTGCGCGATAGTGCGCCGGGACATCTTGCCCAGCGTCCGACCGTCGAGCTGCACATGGCCCACGCTCGGTTCACGCAGCCCGGCGAGCAGTTTCAGCAGAGTGGATTTACCCGAACCGTTCGGCCCGACAATGCCCAGGGTCTCGCCGCGCCGAACATCGAGACTGACACCATTGAGCAACTCGGCACCGCGCACTTTGAAGCCCACCCCCGCACAACTCAGAACCGTGTTCATCGCGCCGATCTCCGGCCCACCAGAATCAGCGCGAACACCGGTGCGCCGACCAGCGCAGTGATCACGCCGACCGGGATCACCTGACCCTTGATCAGGGTGCGCGACAGCACATCGGCGGCAATCAGAAACACCGCACCGCCCAACGCACTGGCAGGCAGAAGACGCGCATGGCCGGTGCCGAGCAACAACCGCGCGGCGTGGGGAATCACTAGGCCGACAAAACCGATCGAGCCGACAATCGACACCATCACCGCCGTCACCAGCGCGGCGCAGCCAATCAGCAGGATCTGCACTCGGCGCACGGCAATGCCGAGGGAGGCTGCCGAGTCCGCGCCAAAGGTGAACGCATCCAAGGCTCGGCGATGCCACAGACAAACAACCAACCCCAACACCGCCACCGGCACCGCCAGCCACACCGACGGCCAGCGCACGCCGCCGAGATTGCCCAACAACCAGAACATGATCCCGCGCGCCTGTTCCGAGCTGGCCGAGCGGGTGATCAGAAAAGCGGTGAGGGCGTTGAACAGCTGCGAGCCGGCAATCCCGGCGAGAATGATCTGCCCGGTGCCGCTGGCCGAGCCGCTGACCCGCGCCAACAGGATTACCAGCACGAACGCCGTCACCGCGCCGGCAAACGCACCGACCGACAATGAAATCGCCCCGGCGCCGACGCCAAGCAGGGCGACCATCACCGCGCCAGTCGAGGCGCCAGCAGAAATACCCAGCAGATACGGATCGGCCAGCGGATTGCGCAGCAGCGACTGCAGGATTACGCCACAGGTCGCCAGACCGGCGCCGCAGGCCGCCCCGACCAAAGCGCGGGTCAGGCGATAGTTCCAGACAATGCCTTCGTCGATCGGGTCGAGCACATAACCGGCGCCCCACAGCTTGTTGGCCAGCACCTGCAATACCACGCTCGGCTCGATCGAAGTCTCACCAATGGCCACGCCGCCGATCAGCGCAACCGACAGCGTCAACAGCACCAGCAGCAAACGGATCAGGCGTCTGCTCATGGCGACAGGTCGTAGCCGTTGATGGCGCTGGCCAGTTGTGCGAGGCCGTCGAAGGTGCGCAGGCTGGCCTGCATGGCCATGGCGTCAAGGATGATGATGCGGTTGTGCTTGACCGCGTCCATGTTGCGCGTCACCGGATCACTGCGCAGGAAGGCGAGTTTCTTCTGGTAGTCGTCCGCCGGGAAACGTCGACGATCCATGCGCGCGATCACCAGAAACGTCGGGTTGGCCTTGGCGATGGTTTCCCAGCCGACGGTTGGCCATTCTTCATCCGACTCGACCACGTTGCGCACGCCGAGGGTGCTGAGCATGAAATCGGGAACGCCTTTGTGCCCGGCCACGAACGGCTCGATGTCCATCTCGGCGCTGGAGAACCACACCAGAGCGCTGACGTCTTTGCGCTGCTGGTTTTTCGCGGTGGCGATCGATTGCGCGAGGCTGGCTTTGAGCTGTTCATTGAGCTGCTCGCCACGCGCCTGCACATCGAAAATCGCCGCCAGTTGGCTCACGCTTTTGTAGATGCTGTCGATGCGAAACGGCGCCAGCCGCGTGCCGTCCGAGCCGACGAGGTTGTCCTTGGCTTCGCAGTCGGAGGGCAGCAGATAGGTAGGAATCTTCAGTTCATGAAACTGCTCGCGGGTGCCGACCGCGCCTTGCGGGCCGACCATCCATTCCAGCTCGACGGCTACCAGTTCCGGGCGTTTGGCGATCACCGCTTCGAAACTCGGCTCGTTGTCGGCGAGGCGCTCGATCCTGTCGTTCTGTACTTTGTATGTGCCCAGCACGTCATTGAACCACAGCGAGGTGCCGACGACCTTGTCGCCCAGACCCAAGGCGTAGAGCATTTCGGTGCCGGCCTGGCCGATGGTCACCGTGCGCGCAGGCGCGTGCTGAAAGGTCAGGCTGCTGCCACAGTTTTCCACGGTCAGCGGATACGCAGTCGGCGCCGCTTGCGCCAGGGCGCAAAGGCTCAGAGCGGTGAGCAGGGTGGCAACGCGGGGCAGCAGCATGGGGCAGTCTCCAGGGGAACCGTACGGGAGCGGGCGGGTACGGTTGGAAACACACCTCGGGCGCGGTCGTGGAAACTGCGCAAGGCCGGCATAGTGAAAACAAGCACGGCACGATGTCCTTCCCGGACACCCCGCCGGTTAGTCAGTCACTGTGCCGGCAGGTCTCCTGACTGATGCGTCATCGCCACGCTCCGGCCTTCCCGGGATTCACCCAGTGGCAGTCGAGGAGCAGGCTCGGCACCTACAGTTGCGGGGGCAGTTCCGATTGATGCTGTGCAAGCATTTCGGATTCCCTATTAATTCCGTGTGGAAACCGGCGGCGGCATGGTAGTCGATTTGCGCGGTGGAGGGGGAGGCGAATCTGCCACAGCGTCGATTTTGCCGTTGGCATTGCAATCGGCCGTATGCACTGATTAATATACGTTCCATATACACATCGTATCGGATTCATATATGGGCATCGTAAAAATTTCAGAGGACATGCACGAGAACCTGCGCATCTCCAGCAACGCCCTCAGCCGCTCGATCAACGCGCAGGCCGAGCACTGGATGCGCATCGGCATGCTCGCCGAGCTGCATCCCAAGCTCGACCACAGCGCCATTTGCCGCCTGCTGATCCGCGCCGAACAGAACGGCGGACTGGATCTGCAACAACTGACTCAGGAAGCCGTCAGCGCATGAGAAACCAGATCAAGATCAACACGCCGGCCGACATCGAAAAATCCCGCGCCGCCGGCAAACTCGCCGCTGAAGTGCTGGCAATGCTGGTGCCGCATGTGAAGGCCGGGGTGACCACCGATGAGCTGGACCGGTTGTGCAACGATTACATCGTCAATGTGCAGAAAGCCGTGCCGGCCAACGTCGGTTATCACGGCTTTCCGAAAACCGTCTGCGCGTCGGTCAATGACGTGGTGTGCCACGGGATTCCATCGGGTACGCCATTGAAAGACGGCGACATCGTCAACCTCGACATCGCCGTGATCAAGGATGGCTGGTTCGGTGATACCAGCCGCATGTATGTCGTGGGTGAGGCGAGCCCCGAGGCGCAGCACCTGATCAAGACCACTTACGACGCGATGTGCGCGGGCATTCGCGCAGTGAAACCGGGTGCAACGCTGGGCGATATCGGTTACGCGATCCAGAGCCTGGCGGAGGCGGAGGGCTTCAGCGTGGTACGCGAGTACTGCGGCCATGGCATCGGCAAGGTCTATCACGATGAGCCGCAGATCCTGCATTACGGCTTTCCCAATCAAGGGCTGAAGCTCAAGGCCGGGATGATTTTCACCGTGGAACCGATGCTCAATGCCGGCAAACGCCATGTGAAGAACATGCCTGATGGCTGGACGGTGCTGACCAAGGATGGCTCGTTGTCGGCGCAGTGGGAGCATATGGTCGCGGTGACGGAGAGCGGGTTCGAAGTGCTGACGGCTTGGCCGGATGAGATTGAAGGGTACCGGGCCATTGGCTAATACCGTGTCGCCTGCTTGCCCTCACCCTAGCCCTCTCCCAATGGGAGAGGGGACTGACCGAGGTGTTGTTGCGAGATACGCCGACGTGCGATACCGAGTCGAACTTACATTTTGAACAGCATGAAGATCGGCTCCCTTTCCCCCTCGCCCCCCGTGGGGGAGAGGGCTGGGGTGAGGGGGTAGATCCAACTGACTCAGCGCAATCAGTGAGCACCTGCTGCCTTGTTCAAATCGCTCTCGGTCCACTCGGTATAAACACAAGCATCCGCCGTCGCCCAGCGCACCCGGACCGGATCGCCGGCCTTGAGTGGCATGCCCGCTGCCGACAGCGCTTTCACCGTCATCGACGTCCCGCCCGCAGTGACCACGCTGCACGTCTGGCTCTCACCAAGAAACAGCACCTCCACAACATTCGCCGATACCTCATTCCAACCCGCCGCCAGCGGCTCATCGAGCGCCTGCTGCGTGCTCAACGCCAAGGCTTTTTCCGGACGCACCATCAGCAGCACATCCTGATCAGTGTGCAACCCGGACGTCAGCCGAATCGACAACGACTGACCCTCGAAAATCGCCGCTGCATTGCTCTGCGCCTTGAGCTTGAGGAAGTTCGAATTGCCCAGAAACGAGGCGACAAAGGCATTCGGCGGATTCTGGTAAAGGTCGTAACCACTGCCCAGACCGACGATCTTGCCGTGGCTGAAAATCGCGATGCGTTGCGACAGCCGCATGGCTTCTTCCTGGTCGTGGGTCACGTACACGATGGTGATACCCAGGCGTCGGTGCAGCTGGCGCAATTCGTCTTGCAGGTCTTCGCGCAGTTTTTTATCCAGCGCGCCCAGCGGTTCGTCCATCAGCAGGATGCGTGGCTCGTAAACCAGCGCCCGGGCGATGGCGACACGTTGTTGCTGACCACCAGACAGTTGCGAAGGGCGGCGATGGGCGAACTGTTCGAGTTGCACCAGTTTCAACATCGCATCGACACGTTTTTCGCGCTCGGCTGTCGCCAGTTTGCGAATCGCCAAAGGGAAGGCGATGTTGTCGCGCACCGACAGATGCGGGAACAGCGAGTAGCGCTGGAAGACCATGCCGATGTCACGCTTGTGCGGCGGCACGTTGACCAGCGACTGGCCATTGACGAGGATCTCGCCGCTGCTCGGTGTTTCAAAACCGGCGAGCATCGACAGCGTGGTGCTTTTGCCCGAGCCGCTGGAGCCGAGGAAGGTGAGGAATTCGCCGTCCTTGATGTCCAGCGAGATATTGTCGACGGCAGCAAAATCGCCGTAGTGCTTGTTCAGGTTGCGCAGACTGACCAGTGGTTTGTCGCTCTGCTGGGATGCGTCTTTGATCACGGCACTCATGTCGTACTCCTGGGCGCTCAGGCGCTGATTTCGTTGCGCCGGCGCAAGGCGGCGGCGATCACCATGACCAACACTGACAGGCCGATCAGCAGCGTCGAAGCGACGGCGATCACTGGCGTCAGGTCCTGGCGCAGGGTGGTCCACATTTTCACGGGAAGGGTTTGCAGAGTCGGGCTTGCCATCATCACGCTGAGCACCACTTCGTCCCATGAAACGAGGAAGGCGAAGAGGGCGCCGGCGACCATCCCCGGACGGATCGCCGGGAACGTCACCTTGAACACCGCTTGCAAGCGCGAGGCACCGCAGATTACCGCCGCGTCTTCAATCGACTGATCGAACAGCTTCAGCGAGTTGATGATCGAGATGATGGTGAACGGCAGCGCGACGATCACATGGCTGACGACGAAGGCGAACATGGTCCCGGTATAGCCGAGCTTGAGAAACAGCGCGTACACCGCCACGGCGATGATCACCAGCGGCACGATCATCGGCAGGGTGAACAGGCCGTAGAGCATCTCGCGGCCGGGAAAGCGCCCGCGCACCAGCGCAAACGCGGTCGGTAAACCGAGGGCCACGGCGCAGATCGTGGTCAGCACGGCAACCTTGAGGCTGGCGGCAGCGGCGTTCATCCAGTCGGGGTTGGAGAAGAACTGGCCGTACCATTTCAGCGTCCAGCCCGGTGGCGGGAACACCAGCCACTGCGAGGAGCCGAACGACAGCAGCACGATGAACACGATCGGCAACAGCAGAAACAGACCGATCAGCCCGGTAGTGGCGTAGAGGCCGAAACGCATGCGCCGGCTCATGGCATTGGGGGTCAGGAGCATGTCGGCTTACCTCGCATTACTGGCGCCAACCGGGGATTCCGGTTGAAGCTTCAGGTAGAAGTAGAACAGCACCAGGGTGATTGCGATCAACAACGCGGCGCCGGCACTGGCCAGGCCCCAGTTGAGGAACGATTGCACCTGCTGAATGATGAACTCCGGCAGCATCATGTTCTGCGCCCCGCCGAGCAGCGCCGGGGTGACGTAGTAACCGAGCGACATCACGAACACCATCAAACCGCCGGAGGCCAGACCCGGCCGGCACAGCGGCAGGAACACCCGGAAGAAGTTGGTCCACGGGCTGGCGCCACAGATCGAGCCGGCCTGCAGGATCATCGGGTCGATGGCCTGCATGGTCGCCTGCAACGGCAGCACGATGAACGGGATCATGATGTAGCTCATGCCGATCACCACGCCCGTCAGGTTGTGCACCATTTCCAACGGCTGATCGATGATGCCCATCGCCATCAGCGCCTTGTTGATCACGCCCGAGGCTTGCAGCAACACCAGCCACGAATAGGTGCGGGCGAGCAGGCTGGTCCACATCGACAGCAGCACGATGTTGAGGATCCAGCGCCCCCAGCCGCGCGGCACCAGGGTGATCGCCCAGGCCAGCGGAAAGCCCAGCAGCAGACTGAACAGCGTCACCAGCCCGGCCACCGAAAAGGTGTTGAGCAGCACTCGCGCATAGGCCGAGTTGGCGAACAGTTGTTCGTAGTTGCCGAGACCCGGCACAGGTTCGAGCACACCGCGCAGCAGCAGGCCAATCAACGGCGCCAGAAAGAACAGGCCGAGGAACAGCAGCGCCGGGACGAGGTTGCCGGCGCCGCGCCAGCGTTGCTTGAAGGCCGAACCGGCAGCGCCGGCGGCGCTCCCGGTGGCAGTGGAAGGACGGGGCGCAGTGGCCGCGATTTTCATTTGACCAGCCATTCGTTCCACCGTGTCGCGATAGCCGGACCGTTCTTGGCCCAGTAAGCGAAATCAAGGGTGATCTGATCCTTGGCGTAAGCCGTCGGCAGGTTGGGGGCCAGCGTCGAATCCAGACGCTCCACACTGTCGAGGTTGACCGGCGCGTAGGCGGTCAGGTTGGAGAAGTCGGCCTGACCTTTGGCGCTGCTCGCATTGGCGAGGAACTTCATCGCCGCATCTTTGTTTTTCGAGCCTTTGGGAATGACCAGAATGTCGGCCATGACCAGGTTCTGCTTCCAGCTCACGCCGACCGGTGCGCCGTCTTCCTGCAAGGCGTGCACACGGCCATTCCAGAACTGGCCCATGCTCGCTTCGCCGGACGCCAGCAGTTGCTGCGACTGCGCGCCGCCGCCCCACCAGACGATGTCTTTCTTGATGGTGTCGAGTTTCTTGAAGGCGCGATCCAGATCCAGCGGGTAGAGCTTGTCAGCCGCAACGCCGTCGGCCAGCAGCGCCAGTTCGAGCACGCCGGGGCTTGGCCATTTGTACAGGGCGCGTTTGCCGGGGTAGGTTTTGGTGTCGAACAGCGCACTCCAGTCCTGCGGCTTGTTGGCGCCTAGCTTGCCCTCGTTGTAGCCGAGGACGAAGGAGAAGAAGAACGAGCCGACACCGTGATCGCTGACGAAACGCGGGTCGATCTTGTCGCGCTGAATGACTTTGAAATCGAGGGGTTCGAGCAGGCCTTCGGCAGCGGCGCGCAGGGCGAAATCGGCTTCGACATCGACCACGTCCCACTGCACGTTGCCGCTTTCGACCATGGCCTTGAGTTTGCCGTAGTCGGTGGGGCCGTCCTGGACGACGGTGATGCCGCTGGCCTTGCTGAACGGATCGGCCCAGGCCTGTTTCTGCGCATCCTGGGTGCTACCGCCCCAGCTCACAAAATTCACGCTTTCGGCAGCCATTGCAGCCTGGCCGGTAACGCTGAGCAGTCCCGCGAAAAAGATCGCGGTTGCAGCTTTGTTCAACACCATGTTCACGCCCTCATTGTTGTGTTTTTGAGCGGGCCTTGCGTTGTTGCCCGCCTGTCGGGAGCAGTAGCTGGACGGTTTTTTGGTCCGTCCGGTCTATGGAATATCATATTATGGTATTCCAAACTTTGTGCAAGCACTTTGCCTTACCGGTTATCTGGCGGATCTGTCTTTCCGGTCTTCATCCAAATGTGTAGCGAATGAAACTGTGGCGAGGGGATTTATCCCCGTCGGGCTGCGGAGCAGCCCTGAAAGCGGGACATGCGATATTTCTGGCGGATCGCGTTGGCAGGAATCGGGGCCGCTTCGCAGCCCGACGGGGATAAATCCCCTCGCCACAGGGGAGTATCGATAACAGGGTTATTCGGTGAAAGGAATGCTCTCAACCACCTCAAGGTCATACCCGGTCAACCCCGCGTACTTCAGCGGCGGACCGAGGTGACGCAACTTGCCCACTCCCAGATTCTGCAGAATCTGCGCCCCCGTCCCGACCTCGGAATAAATCCGCGATTGCGAACGGCTGAACTGCCGTGGCGGCTGGGTCAACTGCGGCACGCGTTCGAGCAACGCCTGCGACGATTCATGATTGGCCAGCACGACCACAACCCCATGACCTTCCGCCGCGACCCGTTGCAACGCTGCCCAGAGGGTCCAGTTCGTCGGTCCGCTGTACTCGGCGCCGACCAGATCGCGCAGCGGATCGATCACGTGCACGCGCACCAGTGTCGGCTCTTCACGACGCAAGTCGCCCATGACCATCGCCATGTGCACACCGCCTTCGATGCGATCTTCGAAGGTGATCAAACGGAAGGTGCCATGCACCGTCGGCAGCTCTCGTTCACCGATGCGTTCGACGGTGTGCTCGGTGCTCAGGCGATAGTGGATCAGGTCGGCGATGGTGCCGATCTTGATCCCGTGCTTGCGCGCGAACTGCTCCAGATCCGGGCGGCGCGCCATGGTGCCGTCGTCGTTCATCACTTCGACAATCACCGAGGCCGGGGTGAAACCGGCCAGACGCGCCAGATCGCAGCCGGCCTCGGTGTGCCCGGCGCGGGTCAGCACGCCACCTTCCTTGGCGCGCAACGGGAAGATGTGGCCGGGCTGCACCAGGTCTTCGGCGCGGGCATTCGGCGCGACGGCGGCAGCAACGGTGCAGGCGCGATCTGCGGCGGAAATGCCGGTGGTCACGCCAACCGCCGCTTCGATCGACACGGTAAATGCAGTGCTGAATACACTGCCATTGGCGGGTACCATTTGCTCCAGGCCCAAGCGCTGACAATGTTCGTCGGTCAGGGTCAGGCAGATCAGCCCGCGTGCCTCGCGGGCCATGAAGCTGATAGCCTCCGGTGTGCAACGATCAGCGGCCAGCAGCAGGTCGCCTTCGTTCTCGCGGTCTTCGTCATCGACCAGCAGGACCATTTTGCCGAGGCGATAATCTTCGATGATTTCTTCGATGCTGTTGAAGGCCATGCTGGACTCTCAGGGTTCGTTGGAAATATATTGGTATACCATAATACAAAATCAACAAAGAGGTCACTATGAAGGCGTACTGGATTGCACATGTGGATATAGCCGATGCCGAGCACTACAGCCAATACACCCAGCGCACCCCGCAGGCGATTGCCGCATTCGGCGGCAAGTTTCTCGCCAGAGGCGGGCGCAGTGAAGCGCTGGAAGGGCGGCAGACGCCACAGCGTACGGTGATCATCGAGTTTGAAAGCTACGAAACAGCCGTCGCGTGCTACCGCTCGGCGGCGTATCAGGAGGCGAAAAGTTATCGCGAAGAATGGGCGAGGGCGGAGATCATCATCGTTGAAGGCATCAACCCAATTTAAGCCACACTGATGATCGTTCCCACGCTCCGCGTGGGAATGCAGCCCGGGACGCTCTGCGTCCCATCCAGAGCCGAACGCGGAGCGTCCGTAAAGGCATTCCCACGCGGAGCGTGGGAACGATCAGGGGGAAGGTGATTTTTAGCGCATGAAATGAATCTTGCCGCTGTCATCATTACCCATGTAAATCCCGTAAACCCCCGCTTGGCGCTCTTCGATATAGCGCTCGAGAATCTGCCGGATCGCCGGGTAATAGATCTGCTCCCACGGAATCTCTTCCGGGGCGAAGAACTTGTAATCCATGGTTTCCGGCCCGTACTGCCCGGTGATCTCCAGGGCGATGGCGCGGAAGATGATGTACACCTCGCTGATCTTCGGCACGCTGAAGATCGAATACGGCGAGACGATTTCCGCGCGCACGCCGCTTTCTTCCCAGACTTCGCGCAGCGCCGCCTGTTCGGTGGTCTCAAAGCTTTCCATGAAACCGGCCGGCAGCGTCCAGGTGCCCGGGCGCGGGGGGATCGCCCGTTGGCACAAAAGGTATTTGCCGTCCTGCTCTATGATGCAGCCGGCAATGATCTTCGGATTGACGTAGTGGATATAGCCGCAGCCGCGGCACATCAGGCGCTCGTGCGTATCGCCCGGCGGCGTCTGCTGACCGAGGTCAGGGCCACCGCATTTCGGGCAAAAGCTCGGGCTGAACATGTCATTGACCTATGCGGGGTTCTTTCAGCGCGATCGGCAGGGTGATCGCCGGGGTACCTTTGACGGCGACGCCGGTCTCTTCCTGCTTGCGCTTGAGGTAATCGAGGGCCACGGCGGCGGCCGCGCGGACGTGATCGACACACGCCTGATGCGCCGCCAGCGGATCGCCGCTCTTGATCGCCTCGACCATTTTTTCCATCTCGTGATTACTCGCGCCACGACGGTTTTCCTGGGAGACCGAGGTCGCGCGCAGATAGCTGATGCGTGCCTGCAACTGACGCAATTGGGTGGCGGCGACATGGTTGCCCGAGCCTTCGAGCAGCACGTCGTAGAAGCCCTGCACCGAGTCGATCACCTGTTGCAGCTCGCCGTCCTTGAGCGCCTTGCGGTTGTCATCGAGGGCTTTTTCCAGGGCTTTGATGTCCTTGGCTTTGGCGCGCAGGGTGAACAGCTGCACGATCAGGCCTTCGAGCACACAACGCAATTCGTAGATATCGACGGCGTCGTCGAGGGTGATGATGGCCACGCGCGGGCCTTTGGCATCGGCGAATTCGACGAGACCTTCGGATTCGAGGTGACGCAAGGCTTCGCGCACCGACGTGCGGCTGACGCCGAGGCGATCGCACAGGTCGCGTTCGACCAGGCGATCACCTGGCATGAGCTGGAAATTCATGATCGCGCTACGCAGTTTGTCCAGCACGATTTCGCGCAGGGTAACGGGGTTGCGATTGACCTTGAAGCTGTCGTCGAGTGGCTGGCGTTTCATGGGGTCCGCTCTTGAGCTTGGCTGTCCATGCCAGACGGGCATCAAAACAGCCGAGGGTTAACTGGAGGCCTCGGCGTCGGCTTCGGCAAAGGCTTCACGGGCCAGCCGGAAACTGTCCACGGCCGCCGGAACGCCGCAATAAATGCCGACCTGAAGCAGAATTTCGCGTATTTGCTCACGACTCAGGCCGTTACGCAAGGCGCCACGCACATGCAGCTTGAGTTCATGCGGGCGGTTGAGCGCCGAGATCATTGCCAGGTTGATCATGCTGCGCTCCTTGAGCGACAGACCCTCACGCCCCCAGACATGGCCCCAGCAGTATTCGGTGACCATTTCCTGCAGCGGACGGGTGAAGTCGTCGGCGTTCTCGATCGAGCGTTGCACGTAGGCTTCGCCCAATACCTGGGTGCGGATTTTCAGACCTTTTTCATACTTCTCGTTACTCATCATTCCTCCTCACAACACAGATCCCCTTGTTGGAATGAACCCTGTGGTGAGGGGATTTATCTCCCTCACCACAATGGGAGTTGGGTGGGGCAATCAGGTCAAGGCAGGCAACGCACCCAACTTGCCCTTGTGATAAATCATCGGCGTCACCGGGTGCTCGGGCAGGATCAGGTTCTTCACTGCGCCGACAATGATCGCGTGATCGCCGCCGTCGTATTCACGCCACAACTCGCACTCGATGATCGCCGTCGCCTTGGCCAGGATCGGGTTGCCCAGGTCGCTCAGGTGCCAGTCGATGCCCTTGGCCTTTTCCTTGCCCTTGCCGGCGAACGCGTAGGCTTCGGCGGTCTGCTCGGCGGAGAGCAAATGGATGGCGAATTTCTTGCTGTCGCGCAGCACCGGGTAGGTGTCGGACGCATAGTTGGGGCAGAACAGCACCAGCGCCGGGTCGATCGACAGCGCGCTGAACGCGCTGGCGGTGATACCGACGATGCCGCCGTCCGGGTCGAGGGTGGTGACCACCGTGACGCCGGACGGGAACGAGCTCATGACGTCTTTGTAAATGCCGGGTTCGATCATTTCGCAGGACTCCTAGCGCATCACAAACGGATCAGGCATTGGCGCCTGGGAGAGGTTGATCCACACCGTTTTCAGTTCGGTGTAGGCCAGCACCGAATCGATGCCGCTTTCGCGTCCATAGCCACTGTTCTTGAAGCCGCCGATCGGCGCCATCGCCGACACTGCGCGGTAAGTGTTGACCCAGATGATCCCCGAGCGCACATCGCGTGCCAGACGATGGGCGCGGCCGAGGTCACGGGTCCAGATGCCGGCGGCGAGGCCGAACTGTGAGTCATTGGCGATCGCCAGCGCTTCGGCTTCGTCTTTGAAACGAATCACCGAGGCGACCGGGCCGAAGACTTCTTCCTGCATGATCTTCATCGAATTGCGGTCGCACTCGAACAGCGTCGGCTCGTAAAACCAGCCTTCACCGAGATCCGCCGGACGCTTGCCACCGGTGCGCAAACGCGCGCCTTCGGCGATGGCATCGGCGACCAGACCTTCGACCACCGCCAGTTGCTGCGCGGTGGCCATCGGACCCATTTCACTGTTGTCTTCCTGTGGGTTGCCGATGCGGATGCGCTGGGCGCGCTCGACCAGACGGTTGACGAATTCGTCGTAGATTTCGTCCTGCACCAGCAAGCGCGAACCGGACACGCAGCTCTGCCCGGACGCCGCGTAGATCCCGGCAATCGCACCGTTGATCGCGCTGTCCAGGTCGGCGTCGGCGAAGATGATATTCGGCGACTTGCCGCCCAGCTCCAGCGACAGCTTGGCGAAGTTCTCGGCGCTGCTGCGCACCACATGCCGTGCCGTGGCCGCGCCGCCGGTGAAGGCGATCTTGCGGATCAGCGGATGGCGGGTGAGGGCGGCGCCGGTGCTCGGGCCGTAGCCGGTAACGACGTTGACCACGCCCGGCGGAATCCCGGCTTCGAGGGCCAGACGCGCCAGCTCGAGAATGGTCGCCGAGGCGTGCTCGGACGGCTTGATCACAATCGTGTTGCCGGCGGCCAGGGCCGGGGCCAGTTTGATCGCGGTCAGGTACAGCGGGCTGTTCCATGGAATGATCGCGGCAACCACACCCATGGCTTCGTGCACGGTGTAGGCAAACAGGTCGGGCTTGTCCAACGGCAGCGTACCGCCTTCAAGCTTGTCAGCGAGGCCTGCGGTGTAGTGGAAGAACTCCGGCAGATAGCTGACCTGGCCACGGGTTTCGCGGATCAGCTTGCCGTTGTCGCGGCTTTCCAGCTGCGCCAGGTGTTCCTTGTTTTCAGCGATCAGATCACCGAGGCGGCGCAGCAGTTTGCCGCGCGCAGTGGCGGTCAGGCCGCGCCAGGCCGGGCTGTCGAAGGCAGTTTGCGCTGCTTGCACGGCGCGTTCGACGTCCGCTTCATCGGCGTCGGGCAGTTCCGCCCAGGCTTGCGCGGAGGCCGGGTTGAGGCTTTCGAAGGTCTTGCCGGAGAGGGCGTCGACCCAGTCTCCGCCGATGCACATCTGGAAGCGTGCGAGTGTCATGCAACGATCCCCTTTATATGGTTTTGTCGGGCGTGTGCGAATTGGAGAAATTCCAGCAGCATCTGATTGACCAGACGCGGCGACTCTACCGGCATCATATGCCGTTGCTCGGGCAGCACGGCAACCTTCGCAGCGGGGATGCGTCGGGCCAGTTGCTCGGCCATTTCCGGGGTTGAACCGGGGTCGAGTTCGCCGGTGGCGATCAGCGTCGGCGCCTGAATGCTACTCAGATCGTCGGCGCGGTACATGTCCTGGGTGGCGAACAATTCGTAGGTGGTCAGGTAGCCCTGCGGATCGTTGTTGGCCAAAGTCTGGCGCAACGCGGCGATCTGCGCCGGGTTGGCTGCCTGATATTCACGGCTGAACCAGCGGGACAATGCCGCTTCGGCATTGGCGTCCGGGCCATGTTCGGCAGCCTGCGCAGTGCGTGCGATGACGCCGGCACGCTGTTCTTCGCTGCGGTTGAACACGCTGTTCAGCACCACCAGGCTTTGCAGGCGCTCCGGGTAATGCAGGGCGAAGGCCCTCGCGACCAGGCCGCCCATGGAGAAACCGATCACCGCTGCCTGGGGCAGATTGAGGTGATCGAGCAGCTCGAGCAACTGATCGGCGTAACCGAGCAGGTCGGTGCCGCTGGCCGGGCGCGGGCTGGCGCCGTGGCCGAGCATGTCGTAGGCGATCACCTGGTACTGGCTGGCGAGGCCGACAATCTGCCCGCCCCACATTTCTTTGTTCAGGCCCACGCCGTGGATCAATACCACGGGCTGGCCTTGGCCGGTCGCCAGGTAACTGGTGCCAGCCGGGGTGAGTTCAGCGGTGAGCCGAATCATGGAGCGCTCCTGCAATGCCTTTCTTGTTGTGATTACTGGGCCTTTTCGGCGGCCAGTTCTTCCAGATCGATGTAGCGGTTGCCGATGCGCGGGTGCAGGCGGCCACCGTCGGCGCAACCCAGCACGACAACGATTTCGTCAGCACGCGGCGCGTCTTCGATCTGCATTTCCAGGGTGATGTAGTGCGAACGCAGGCCTTCGTCGTCCTTGTGCATCATCGGGATCTGAATCGACGTGCCCGGACCGCCGCGCTTGTTGGTAAAGCTCAGATAGCTCTTGGCTTTTACCGCTTCGCGATAGTGATTGCCGAAGCGCAGGGTGTGGATCACCGCCGACGCGTGCTCGATTTCGCCATCAGCGCCGACGACCGCCGCTTTGCCGTAGGCCTCGATCTTCTCGGCACCGCCGATGATGCCGACCAGGCGTTCGACCATCATGGCGCCGAGGTCGGAGCAGTTGGCGCGGATCTGCGGCTTGAGGTCTTCGACAAAACCGTTGCCCACCCACGGGTTCTTCATCACCACGGCGAGGCCGACCATGGTCACCGGCTTGTCAGTAGCCTTGCCGCCTTCGATGAAGGTTTCTTCGACATAGCTGACGATCTTGCGAATTTCGAAACTCATGAGCTGCTCCGTTGGGGATTAAGAGTGTCTGTGCGTCTGATGGTATACCATAATACCGATCCTGCAAGTCCCCGCAGCGACAATTGCGTCATCCATCCTACGAATGGCTGCGCATTCAGCCTTTGGCGCGAAACCACCCATCACCACAAACCCTGTGGGAGCGAGCCTGCTCGCGAAAGCGGTGGGTCAGCCAATAAACAGGGTGACTGATACACCGCATTCGCGAGCAAGCTCGCTCCCACAGGGGAATTCCTTGGTTACAGAGGGCCGCTTTCGGTTAACAAAAGATAACGCGGCGCCGATTGTCAGACATTTGCAAAGCCCGATAGGATGAGCCAGCTTCCGAAGGGGCTCTGGATTGCGGGTTTCAGGACTATGCTTCTGAAACGCCACTAGCCGAGCACCCTTGCGGCGCCCTTGAAGGCCCGATGGCCCAACAATAATAAATAGGGGAAGGTCTATGAGTCGTTGCCGCCCGCCGGCGTTACGCAACACCGCGTTGCTGGCCACAGCACTCTCGCTGCTGGGCTTTGCCACGTTATCGGCACCTGTGATTGCCGCCGAGGCCCCGGCTGACGTGGTCTATGCCACCGAATCGGCCAAGGCCGCGAAAAGCCTGATTCTTGATGTCGTCCACGCTGGCGCGCGTCTGGTCGCGGTCGGCGATCGCGGGCACATCGTCTATTCCGATGACCAGGGCAAAACCTGGACCCAGGCCAAGGTGCCAACCCGGCAACTGCTCACTGCCGTGTATTTCGTCGATGACAAAAACGGTTGGGCCGTGGGCCACGATGCACAGATTCTCGCCAGCGCAGACGGCGGTCTGACCTGGACCAAACAATTCGAAGACCTCGCACGCGAATCGCCGCTGCTCGACGTCTGGTTCAAGGACGCCAGCAGCGGCTTTGCCGTGGGCGCCTACGGCACGCTGCTGGAAACCTCCGATGGCGGCAAGCACTGGGAAGACGTCAGCGATCGCCTCGACAACGAAGACCAGTTCCACCTCAACGCCATCGCCGCCGTGAAAGACGCCGGGCTGTTTATCGTCGGCGAGTCCGGCAGCATGTTCCGCTCCGCCGATGACGGCCAGACCTGGGAAAAGCTTGAAGGCCCGTACGAAGGTTCACTGTTCGGCGTGATCGGCACGGCGCAGCCGCAGACCCTGCTGGCTTACGGCTTGCGCGGCAATCTTTATCGCTCCACTGATTTCGGCAGCAACTGGGAGCAGGTCGAACTCAAAGCTGCACGCGGTGCGCTGGAGTTCGGCCTGTCCGGCGGCACGCTGCTGGAAGACGGCTCGATCGTCATCGTCGGTAACGGCGGCTCGGTGATCAGCAGCAGCGACAACGGCGAAACCTTCAGCGTGTTCAACCGCCCGGATCGCATTTCGCTGTCGTCGGTCACCGCCGCCGGCAACGGCAACCTGATTCTGACCGGGCAGGGTGGCTTGCACATCACCCAGCCAAACGGTGCCGAGACCAATAACAAGAAGGCGGGGCTATGACTTCCTTGATCACTCCTCAGCAGGAAAAGGCGACGGTTCTCGAGCGCCTGATCTTCAATAACCGTCCGGCCGTGATCCTGATCTGCCTGGTGGTGAGCATTTTCCTGTTCTGGCAGGCCACGCTGATTCGGCCGTCGACCAGTTTTGAAAAAATGATCCCGCTGCAGCATCCCTTCATCGAAAAGATGATGGAGCACCGCAACGATCTGGCGAACCTGGGCAACACGGTGCGTATTTCGGTGGAAGCCACCGACGGCGACATCTTCTCCAAGGAGTACATGGAGACCCTGCGCCAGATCAACGACGAAGTGTTCTACATTTCCGGCGTCGATCGTTCAGGCCTCAAATCGCTGTGGAGCCCGAGCGTACGCTGGACCGAAGTGACCGAAGAGGGTTTCGCCGGCGGTGAAGTGATTCCGCAGAGCTACAACGGCTCCCAGGACAGCCTCGATCTGCTGCGCAACAACGTGCTCAAGTCCGGCCAGGTCGGGCGTCTGGTGGCCAACGACTTCAAGTCGAGCATTGTCGACATCCCGCTGCTCGAGGCCTATCCGGACCCGCAGGATCAGGGCAAGTTGCTGGCGCTGGACTATCGCCAGTTCTCCCATGAGCTCGAAGACAAGATCCGCAACAAGTTCGAAGCGCAGAACCCCAACATCAAGATCCACATCGTCGGTTTCGCCAAGAAGGTCGGTGACCTGATCGACGGTCTGGTGATGGTGGTGCTGTTCTTCGGTGTCGCCTTCGTCATCACCCTGATTCTGCTGCTGTGGTTCACCAACTGCCTGCGCAGCACCATCGCGGTGTTGAGCACAACGCTGGTGGCGGTGGTCTGGCAGCTCGGGTTGATGCACTTCTTCGGCTTCGGGCTCGACCCGTATTCGATGCTGGTGCCGTTCCTGATTTTCGCCATCGGCATTTCCCACGGCGTGCAGAAGATCAACGGTATCGCCCTGCAATCCAGCGAGGCCGATAACGCCCTGACCGCTGCACGACGCACCTTCCGCCAGTTGTTCCTGCCGGGGATGATCGCGATTCTGGCCGATGCGGTAGGCTTCATCACCCTGCTGATCATCGACATCGGGGTGATCCGTGAACTGGCTATCGGCGCGTCCATCGGCGTTGCGGTGATCGTGTTCACCAACCTGATCCTGCTGCCGGTGGCGATTTCCTATGTGGGCATCAGCAAGCGCGCGATTGCCAAGAGCAAGAAGGACGCCAACCGTGAACATCCGTTCTGGCGTCTGCTGTCGAACTTCGCCAGCCCGAAAGTCGCGCCGATTTCGGTAGCCCTGGCGTTGATCGCCTTCGGTGGCGGCCTCTGGTACAGCCAGAACCTGAAGATCGGCGACCTCGACCAGGGCGCGCCGGAACTGCGTCCGGACTCGCGCTACAACAAGGACAACAACTTCATCATCAGCAATTACTCGACCAGTTCCGACGTGCTGGTGGTGATGGTCAAGACCAAGGCCGAAGGCTGCTCGCGCTACGAAGCCATGGCGCCGATCGATCAGCTGATGTGGAAGATGCAGAACACCGAGGGCGTGCAGTCGGCGATCTCGCTGGTGACCGTGTCCAAGCAGATGATCAAGGGCATGAACGAGGGCAACCTGAAATGGGAAACCCTGTCGCGCAACCCGGACGTACTGAACAACTCGATCGCCCGCGCCGATGGCCTGTACAACAACAGCTGCTCGCTGGCGCCAGTGCTGGTGTTCCTCAACGACCACAAGGCCGAAACCCTCGATCGTGCGGTCAACGCGGTGCAGGAGTTCGCCAAGGAAAACAACAAGGACGGCCTGGAATTCATCCTCGCTGCCGGTAACGCCGGGATCGAAGCAGCCACCAACGAAGTCATCAAACAGGCTGAGCTGACCATCCTGATTCTGGTGTACATCTGCGTGGCGGTGATGTGCATGATCACCTTCCGCTCCTGGGCAGCGACCCTGTGCATCGTCCTGCCGCTGGTACTCACCTCGGTGCTCGGCAACGCGCTGATGGCGTTCATGGGCATCGGCGTGAAAGTCGCGACGCTGCCGGTGGTGGCGTTGGGCGTGGGGATCGGCGTGGATTACGGCATCTACATCTACAGCCGCCTGGAAAGTTTCCTGCGTGCCGGGCTACCGTTGCAGGAAGCCTATTACCAGACCCTGAAGTCGACCGGTAAAGCGGTGCTGTTCACCGGTCTGTGCCTGGCGATCGGCGTGTGCACCTGGATCTTCTCGGCGATCAAGTTCCAGGCCGACATGGGTCTGATGCTGACCTTCATGCTGCTGTGGAACATGTTCGGTGCGCTGTGGCTGCTGCCAGCGCTGGCCAAGTTCCTGATCAAGCCTGAGAAGCTGGCGGGGCAGAAGGGCAATTCGCTGTTTGCCCACTGATCTGACAGGCTGAAACGACAAAGCCGCAACCTTGATGGGTTGCGGCTTTTTTTGTGGTCCAAGATCAAGAGCCCCTCACCCTAGCCCTCTCCCTGAGGGAGAGGGGACTGACCGAGGGGTGCGGCTAGATATATCGACCTGAAATACCGAGTCGGTTATGGATTCACAGCAGAACGTTCAAGTCGGCGTAAATCTCAAATATCCCCCAATCGGTCCCCTCTACCTCTGGGAGAGGGCTAGGGTGAGGGCAAGCGATCTCAAGCCCTAAGAAAGCTCTGCGCCAAGCACAACACTCAACGCACTGCGCGCATCATCCAGCTGCACCAGCGTCGCATGCCGGGCGCCCAGGGCATCGCGGTTCTCGATGGCGGTCAGAATCGCCTTGTGCCTCGGCAACGCCAGTTCATGCAGATTCGGCCGTTGATTGGAATGCTTCAACGCCTCGGCGATCGCTACCGCCAACATGTTGCACAGGTTCGCCAGCAGGTCGTTGTGCGTCGCATCGGCGATGCGGCTGTGGAAGTCCAGGTCCGGTTGCAACAGCGCTTCCGGGGTCGGCGCGGCTTCCATGCGTTGGTAGGCTTCGTTGATCGCAGCGATGTCGGCATCGGTCGCATGCTGAGCGGCGAGGGCGGCGGCTGCCGGTTCGATGATGCTGCGTACGCTGGTCAGCACGTTGAAGAATTCATTCTGCGGGCTGCTTTGCATCAGCCAGTGCAGCACGTCCGGGTCGAGCATGTGCCATTCGCGGCGCGCCTTGACCACGGTGCCGACGCGCGGTTTGGAATACACCAGCCCCTTGGCCACCAGCACCCGCGTGGCTTCGCGCAACACCGGCCGACTGACCGCGTACTCCTCGCAAAGCAGGGCTTCGGCGGGCAGTTTGTCGTCGGGCAAAAAGCGTCCGGAGACGATCTGCATGCCCAGTTCCTGGACGATGCGCGAGTGCATGCTTTTACGGTCGGAAGGTTTGCGGTAATCCATGGGGAGTGGCGCGATCCTGAGCGATGGAGATGCCGCGCATCATAGCAGGCACGGCACAATCTTGAGGTAGGCAATGATCGTTCCCACGCTCTGCGTGGGAATGCCTCAAGGGACGCTCCGCGTTCCAGCTCTGAAAGGGACGCGGAGCGTCCCGGGCTGCATTCCCACGCGGAGCGTGGGAACGATCAGTGGGGTGTCAGTGAGAGTGGCGCGGAACCTCGGCACCTCGGCAGCCCACCAGGAAGTCAAAGTCGCAACCCTGATCCGCCTGCAGCACGTGATCGATGTACAGCTGACGATAACCGCCCACCAGCAATTGCTGCGGTGCTTGCAGATCGGCCATGCGTGCGGCCAGTTCAGCATCCGGAATGTCCAGATGCAAACGGCCGCTGGCACAATCGAGCTCGATCCAGTCGCCTTCCTTTACTGCCGCCAAAGGCCCGCCGGCTGCGGCTTCCGGGGCAACGTGCAAAACCACCGTGCCGTACGCGGTGCCGCTCATGCGTGCATCGGAAATACGCACCATGTCGGTCACGCCTTCTGCCAACAGCTTGGCTGGCAAACCCATGTTGCCGACTTCAGCCATGCCCGGATAACCCTTCGGCCCGCAGTTCTTCATCACCAGAATCGAATCCTTATCGACGTCCAGCTCCGGATCGTTGATCCGGGCCTTGTACATGTCGAAGTTCTCGAAAACCACCGCGCGACCGCGATGCTGCATCAGTTCAGCGCTAGCGGCGGACGGCTTGAGCACCGCGCCCAACGGCGCCAGATTGCCACGCAACACGCAGATGCCACCGTCAGCGCGAATCGGATTGTCGAGGGTGCGGATCACTTGGTCTTCGCCGTAGATCGGCGCGTCCTTGGTGTTCTCGCCGATGGACTTGCCGTTGACCGTCAGTGCGTTCGGGTTGGGGATCAGATTGGCTTCACCGAGGCGGCGCAGTACCGCTGGCAAACCACCGGCGTAGTAGAACTCTTCCATCAGGAAACGCCCGGACGGTTGCAGGTCGACGATGGTCGGCATGCCGCGACCGATGCGGGTCCAGTCGTCCAGATCCAGCTCGACGCCGATGCGCCCGGCGATGGCTTTCAAGTGGATCACGGCGTTGGTCGAACCGCCGATGGCAGCGTTGACACGAATAGCGTTTTCGAAGGCTTCCTTGGTGAGGATCTTCGACAGCTTCAGGTCTTCACGCACCATCTCCACCGCACGCATGCCGGACATGTGCGCCAGCACATAACGGCGTGCGTCCACAGCCGGAATCGCGGCGTTGTGCGGCAGTGAAGTGCCCAGTGCTTCAGCCATGCACGCCATGGTCGACGCGGTGCCCATGGTGTTGCAGGTGCCCGCCGAACGCGACATGCCGCCCTCGGCCGCGAGGAAGTCATCGATGGTGATGGTGCCGGCCTTGACCTGTTCGCTGAGCTGCCAGACCACGGTGCCGGAGCCGATGTCCTTGCCTTTGTGCTTGCCATTGAGCATCGGGCCGCCGGTGACGACGATGGCCGGCACGTCGCAACTGGCCGCGCCCATCAGCAGCGCTGGAGTGGTTTTGTCGCAACCGGTGAGCAGCACGACGCCGTCGATCGGGTTGCCGCGAATCGCTTCTTCAACGTCCATGCTCGCCAGGTTGCGGGTGAGCATGGCGGTCGGGCGCAGGTTCGATTCGCCATTGGAGAACACCGGGAATTCCACCGGAAAACCACCGGCCTCGATCACCCCGCGTTTGACGTGCTCCGCGATCTGGCGGAAATGCGCGTTGCACGGGGTCAGTTCCGACCAGGTGTTGCAGATGCCGATGATCGGCTTGCCGTGGAACTGATGGTCGGCGATGCCCTGATTCTTCATCCAGCTGCGGTACATGAAGCCGTTCTTGTCGGCCGTGCCAAACCATTGGGCGGAGCGCAGGGTGGGTTTCTTATCAGACATGATCGATTCTCTTATTGTAAGACTATTGTTTGCGAGCTGACGCTTAATCTAAGCTCAAAATCCGCGCTTTGGAAGTGTTGTTGGGTAATTAGTATTACTATATAGTCGTTTTCGACGGAGGGATGGCCCTGGCTGTTTTGGCGAGAGGCGTCCCCCGAGGTTCTATAAAAACAACAATCGGAGACCGATCTCATGAGCCAGGAATTGCGGCTTGTCCGGCGCATCACACTGAAACTGATTCCCTTCCTGATCCTGCTGTACCTGATCGCCTATGTGGATCGCTCCGCCGTCGGCTTCGCCAAGCTGCACATGGGCGCCGACATCGGCATCGGCGATGCCGCCTACGGCCTCGGTGCCGGATTGTTTTTCATTGGTTACTTTCTTCTAGAGATTCCCAGCAACCTGATGCTCGAACGCTTCGGCGCGCGGCGCTGGTTCGCGCGGATCATGATCACCTGGGGCGCGATCACCATCGGCATGGCCTTTGTGCAAGGACCGCACAGCTTCTATGTGATGCGCTTTCTGCTCGGCGCGGCCGAGGCGGGCTTCTTCCCCGGCGTGCTGTACTACATCACCCAATGGTTCCCGGTGCGCCATCGCGGCAAGATCCTTGGCCTTTTCATCCTCTCGCAACCGATCGCGATGATGATCACCGGTCCCGTGTCCGGTGGTTTGCTGGGCATGGACGGCATCCTCGGCCTGCACGGCTGGCAGTGGCTGTTCATCGTCATCGGCACGCCGGCGATCCTGCTGACCTGGCCGGTGCTGCTCTGGCTACCGGACGGCCCGCAGCAAGTGAAGTGGATGGATCAGGCGGAAAAAGACTGGCTGACCGGCGAGCTGAAAAAGGACTTGCAGGAGTACGGCCAGACCCGTCACGGCAACCCTCTGCATGCGTTGAAAGACAAACGCGTGTTGTTGCTGGCACTGTTCTATCTGCCGGTGACCCTGAGCATTTATGGCCTCGGCCTGTGGCTGCCGACGCTGATCAAACAGTTCGGCGGCAGCGATCTGGTCACCGGGTTCGTCTCGTCGGTGCCATACATTTTCGGGATCATCGGCCTGCTGATCATTCCGCGCAGCTCCGACCGTTTGAATGATCGCTACGGCCACTTGGCGGTGCTCTATGTGCTCGGAGCGCTGGGCCTGTTCCTCAGTGCCTGGCTGTCGCTGCCGGTAGCGCAACTGGCGGCGCTGTGTCTGGTGGCGTTTGCGTTGTTCTCGTGCACCGCGGTGTTCTGGACCTTGCCGGGGCGTTTCTTTGCTGGCGCCAGTGCCGCGGCGGGGATTGCCTTGATCAACTCGGTGGGCAACCTCGGCGGTTACATCGGGCCGTTCGTGATCGGCGCATTGAAGGAATACACCGGCAATCTGGCTTCGGGGTTGTACTTCCTCTCGGGCGTGATGGTGTTCGGGCTGATTCTGACCGGCATTGTTTATCGCGTGCTGGAGCGCAAGCACGTGCTGCCCGTCGACCAGTTCGCCGCCAGCGCCCGTGGCGCGACCCGAACCTGACTGACCAACACTGGCCCCTGTGGGAGCGAGCCTGCTCGCGAAGAGGCCATCACATTCAACACTGTTGGTGACTGATACACCGCTTTCGCGAGCAGGCTCGCTCCCACAGGGGGATAGCGGCGTTTTTGATGGAACAGGAGAAAATCATGCATCTGGTTCAATTCGAATTACCCAACGGCGAGCGCCGTGTCGGCGTGGTCGTCAACGGTCAGGTCCGCGAAGTCGAGGACGCCCGCAGTGTCCGTGATCTGGCCCTGGCCGCAATCGAGGCCGGCAGCTCCCTTGAGGAGCAAGTGCAAAGCCTCGGCCTCGGTGCCAGCCACGACTATGGGCAGTTGCTCAAAGACCTGCGCATCCTGCCGCCACTGGATCACCCGGATCCGGCGCACATGCTGGTCAGCGGTACTGGTCTGACCCATCTGGGCAGTGCTTCGGCGCGGGACAAGATGCACCAGCAGGCCGGCGATGAAGCGGCGATGACCGACACCATGCGCATTTTCAAATGGGGCGTGGAGGGCGGTAAACCAGCGGCGGGGCAGGCCGGCGTGCAACCAGAGTGGTTCTACAAGGGCGACGGCAGCATTGTCGTGCGTCCGGGGCAGCCGTTCCCGCTGCCGCCGTTCGCCGAAGACGCCGGCGAAGAGCCGGAGATGGCCGGCCTGTATGTCATCGGCAACGATGGCAAGCCGTATCGCCTCGGTTTCGCCGTCGGTAACGAGTTCTCCGATCACGTCATGGAACGCAAGAATTACCTGTACCTGGCGCACTCGAAATTGCGCAGTTGCAGTTATGGCCCGGAACTTCGTACCGGTGAATTGCCTCAACACCTTGCCGGCACCAGCCGAATCCTGCGTGACGGCGAAGTGCTCTGGCAGAACGAGTTCCTCAGCGGCGAGGCCAACATGTGCCACAGCCTGGCGAACCTCGAGTACCACCACTTCAAATACAGTCAGTTCCTGCGTCCGGGCGACGTGCATATTCACTTTTTCGGCACTGCGACCCTGTCGTTTGCCGACGGCATCCGCACCCAGCCGGGCGACACGTTCGAGATCAGCCAGGCCGACTTCGGCGCACCGCTGGTCAACGGTATCGCACCGGTTCAGGCGGCTTTTGAACCGGACAGCATCGGCACCCTTTAAGGAGATCCCATGACTCAGATTCTCGGTCACAACTACATCGGCGGTCAGCGCAGCGCCGCCGGCAGCGTCAAACTGCACTCGGTCGACGCCAGCACTGGCGAGGCCCTGCCGCACGATTTCATTCAGGCCACGGCCGAAGAAGTCGACGCCGCCGCCAAGGCCGCCGCGGCGGCTTACCCGACCTATCGCAGCCTCAGCGCCGAACGTCGCGCGCAGTTCCTCGACGCGGTCGCCGATGAACTCGATACGCTTGGCGACGATTTCGTTGCCGTGGTCTGCCGCGAAACCGCGCTGCCCGCCGGACGCATTCAGGGCGAGCGCGGTCGCACCAGCGGGCAGATGCGTCTGTTCGCCAAAGTCCTGCGTCGCGGCGATTTCTACGGCGCGCGGATCGATCAGGCATTGCCGGATCGTCAGCCGCTGCCACGTCCGGATCTGCGTCAGTACCGCATCGGCCTCGGCCCGGTCGCCGTGTTTGGTGCGAGCAACTTCCCGCTGGCGTTCTCCACTGCCGGTGGCGACACCGCAGCAGCACTGGCCGCCGGTTGCCCGGTAGTGTTCAAGGCCCACAGCGGCCACATGGCCACGGCTGAACTGGTCGCCGACGCGATCATTCGTGCCGCAGAAAAAACCGGTATGCCCGCCGGCGTGTTCAACATGATCTACGGTGGCGGCGTCGGTGAATGGCTGGTCAAGCATCCGGCGATTCAGGCCGTTGGTTTCACCGGTTCGCTGAAGGGCGGTCGCGCCCTCTGCGACATGGCTGCCGCTCGTCCGCAACCGATCCCGGTGTTCGCCGAGATGTCGAGCATCAACCCGGTCATCGTCCTGCCCCAGGCACTGGCCACGCGTTCGGAAACCGTTGCGCGTGACCTCACCGCTTCGGTGGTGCAGGGTTGCGGTCAGTTCTGCACCAACCCGGGTCTGGTGATCGGTATTCGCTCGCCGCAGTTCAGCGCGTTTGTACAGCAAGTCGCCGCTGCAATCGGTGATCAACCGGCGCAAACCATGCTCAACGCCGGCACCCTCGGCAGCTATGGCAAAGGCCTGGAAAAGCTTCTGGCGCACAGCGGCATCGAGCATCTGGCCGGTAATCCGCAGCAGGGCAATCAGGCGCAGCCGCAGTTGTTCAAGGCCGATGTCAGCCTGTTGATCAACGGTGACGAAGTGCTGCAGGAAGAAGTGTTCGGTCCGACCACAGTGATCGTCGAAGTGGCCGATCAGGCACAACTGAGCGCAGCGTTGCACGGCCTGCACGGTCAATTGACCGCGACGATCATCGGCGAGCCGTCTGACTTCGAGCAATTCGCCGAACTGACGCCGCTGCTGGAACAGAAGGTCGGGCGCATCCTGCTCAACGGTTATCCGACCGGTGTCGAAGTGTGCGATTCCATGGTGCATGGCGGCCCGTACCCGGCGACGTCCGATGCGCGCGGCACGTCAGTGGGTACGCTGGCGATCGATCGCTTCCTGCGCCCGGTGTGCTTCCAGAACTACCCGGACAGCTTGCTGCCCGAGCCACTGAAAAACGCCAACCCACTGCGGATTCAGCGCCTGGTGGATGGCAAGCCATCGCGAGAGGCGATCTAGCCAACACCGCGATTTTTTGTGTTGATCGTTCCCACGCTCTGCGTGGGAATGCAGCCCGGGACGCTCTGCGTCCCATTGGAACGCGGAGCGTCCCTAGAGGCATTCCCACGCAGAGCGTGGGAACGATCAAGTGGCACACCGCTTTCGCGAGCAGGCTCGCTCCCACAGAGGTTCCAGCAGGGGCCTCTGGATCACATTGGGCTATCATTGGCCCTTTCCCCCTAGAAAGACTGTTTGCCATGACTGCCCAAACCCTTCTCAACGCCCTCGAACATTGCGGTATGGTCGAAATCGATGGCCTGCACGCCTTCGAATTCGCCCTCGACGAGGACGATAACCTGCACATCGAATGCATCGATGGCCGCGAAGCCAAGCACTGGGAATTCACCCCGGCGCAGGTCGCGCAAGCGACGTTCGATGAGACGCTGCAGAGCTGGCTGATCGTCGGTTACGCCAGCGACACCAAGACCACGGGCGAGCATCGTCTGGTGTGCGTCGGCGACGTAGTCAGCAGCAGCGACGATGAGGATGACAATAATGAAGATGCGTAATTTCTGGCCTTTGCTGATGGCCGGCAGCGTCGGCGCGATGGGGCTTTCCAGCGCCTCTGCCGAAACCTTGCAATTGCTGGTCGGCTCCTACACCGCCGGTTCCAGCCAGGGCATCTACCGCATGCAGTTCGACAGTGCCACCGGCCAGATCGACGCCAAGCCGCTGCAAGTGGTCAAGACCGAAAACCCTTCGTGGCTGACCCTCTCGAAAGACCAGAAACGCCTGTTCGTGGTCAACGAAAACGGCCCGGGCCAGACCGATCCGGTCGGCCGCGTCAGCAGCTTCGCCATCGACCCGAAAACCCATGCGCTGAGCCTGATCAATCAAGTGCAGAGCCTCGGTAACGAGCCGACCCATTCCAGCCTCAGCGCAGATGCCAAACACCTGTTCGTCAGCAACTACTCGGTGATGGAAGATCCGGGCGGTACCCTGGCGGTATTGCCGGTCGATGCCGACGGCCAGCTGAAACCGGTGGTGCAGATGAGCGGCCACCCGGCCAGTCGGGTCAACCCTGAGCGTCAGGCTTCCAATCACGTGCACTCGACCGTGTCGTCGCCGGACGGGCGCTATGTGTTCTCCAATGATTTGGGCGCGGACAAGGTTTTCATCTATCAGTACGACCCGAAGGCCAACCCGCACCTGCCGCTAACCCCGGCGAAAACCGCCTCGGTAGCCTTGCCGGCCGGCAGCGGCCCGCGTCATCTGCTGTTCAGCGCTGATGGCAAACACGCTTGGCTGACCATGGAGATGAGTGCACAGGTCGCGGTGTTCGACTACAACGACGGCGTCCTGACCCAGACGCAACTGGTCGATCTCGCGGCGGGCCAGCCGACCTCGGACAAAGCCGGCGCGGCGCTGCATGCTTCGGCTGACGGCAAGTTTCTCTACGTGAGCAATCGCGGCACGGCCAATCAGCTCGTAGTGTTCAGCATTGATCCGGCGACCGGTCAGCTCAAAGAGCTGCAAAAGCGCTCTGTCGAGGGCGATCACCCGCGCGAGTTTGCCCTCGATCCGAGCGGTAAATTCGTCTTGATCGCCAACCAGAAGAGCAACCAGATTGTCGTCGTCGAGCGCGATGCCAAGACCGGTCTGCTGGGCAAAACCGTGCAAAAACTGCCGATTGACGCGCCAAGCGATCTGAAATTCCTGGTGCGACAATAAGCCACAGGCTCCGGTCTGCGGGGCCTGCATCGTTGTATTAATTGCACTGATATCGGCTAATGCTACAAAAGATTTCAAGCGAGTAACCCTCGAGCGTTACGTTTGTTTCACAGCCCGCCGGGCAAACCAAGCAAACGAACACGAGGGTTACCGCCATGAATTTCAATCTCTTCTCCGTCATCGCCGCTTCCGCCATTTCTGCCACCGTGGTATTGCCAGCCGGTGCCAACGTCGAAATCGCCAGCAAAAAATCCCACACCCAGAGCTACACCCAGAAATACCTACAACAAAGCGCCAACTTCTACGCCGCGCTGGATCACAAAACCCAAGCCTGAAATTGCCGTCTCCTTGTTGGAGCTGCCGAAGGTTGCGATCTTGATCGCAGCCTTCGGCAGCTCCTACGCGCGCGTGCGTTCTGCACTCATAGGTTTTCTCTCGCCGGCAAATAGAGCCGCTAAATAATCAACGAAGCTGATATTCACCATTGCAAACCCTGAGTGGTTGCTTCGGCTTTTTTGATTGATTCTGTGGCCATCGAAACCTTTGCCCACGGAGAACACCATGGCCAGCGCAATCCTCACTTCCGCCAAACGCGGCGCCTACCTGGCCATCGGTCTGTACCTGGCCGTGGTGCTGTTCGTCAGCATCGGCGCACAGATGGAACACAGCTTCGACGCCCCGATCGACGTCGCCCACCCCGGCATCCAGTTCGAACTGCGCTCGCAAAGCGCGATGGCCGACAGGGCCGAACTCGCAGGAGTCGGCGGCGCATGAAAGGCTACAGACTCTGGGTCATCGCCAGCCTCGCGCTGATGACCAACGGCGCCTCACTCCTGGGGTTTGGCCAGGGCTCGGTGGGCGGTTTGGCCCGGGCCATAGAGGCCAACCACAACATCGCGCACAACATTGAACGCGCCAACACGCTGGGGCTGATGGCCGGCAATCCACCGGTCAAGGTCGCGGTGGATTTTCTCGGGCCGTTTGAAGTGGATTGCATGGCGCTGGGCATGTGCAACGCCCTGGCCTGACGAAGATCGTTCCCACGCTCTGCGTGGGAATGCCTCAAGGTACGCTCCGCGTTCCAATGGGACGCAGAGCGTCCCCGGCTGCATTCCCACGCGGAACGTGGGAACGATCAAGAGGGAGAGAGGGTTACTTCTTCATGATCGAGATGAACAGCTCGGATTCGAGCAAGCGCTGCAACCAGGCCTGCAAGCGAACATAAGGCGTCTGCGCGAACCACTCGCGATCAACATGAGCGAACTGTCGGACGAAGGGCAGCAGGGCGATGTCGGCGAGACTGAGCCGGTCACCCAGCAAATAGTCGTGGTCTGCGAGCGTCAGATCCAGATAGTGGGCGATCATCTCGCACTGCATGCGATAGACCTCCATCGGTTGCTCTGGATAACGCTCAGCGTATTTGTAGTGGTTCAACGAAGTCTTGAATCGTTGATCGTTCGTCTCGATCAGCATGTCCATGATGACGTCAGCTCCCGGATCATCCTTGAACAACCAATCATCCGGATCATTCTGCGCCAACGCCCAGCGCATGATCTGCAGACTCTCATCGATCACCACGCCATCGGCATTCAGCACCGGCACGGTGCCCTTGGGCGAGAGCGCGAGCATCTGCGCCGGTTTGTCCTTGAGACTGACTTCGACAATCTCCACCGGCAAGCCCGCATAACGCAGGGCCATTCGCGCACGCATCGCGTAAGGGCAGCGGCGGAAGGAATACAGCGTGTTCATATCACCTCCAGCGTGCTCAAACCATTGCCCTGGCGCCGCACCTGAATCTGCACCGGAATCCGCTCGTGCATTTCCTGCACATGGGAAATCACCGCCACCTTGCGTCCCTGCGCCTGCAAGCCATCGAGCGCGTCCATGGCCAGTTGCAAGGATTCCGGATCTAGGCTGCCAAAGCCTTCATCGATAAACAGCGACTCGATTTTCAGCGTGCTCGACGCCATCGAGGCCAGACCCAGCGCAAGGGCGAGTGATACGAGGAACGTCTCGCCGCCGGAAAGCGAATGCACCGAACGCAGTTCGTCGCCCATTTCCGTGTCCATCACCAGCAGGCCGAGCATGCTGCCGCCGCGTTTGAGGCGATAGCGTTTGACCAGTTGGCGCAGCTGCGCGTTGGCGTGATGCACCAGCAGGTCGAGGTTGTAGGCCTGGGCGATCTTGCGGAAGGTGTCGCCGGTGGCCGAGCCGATCAAGGCACTGAGCCGCGCCCAGCGCTGGTACTCGGCATAGGCGTCGGCGATCTGCTGGGCCAGCGCCTGATTGGCGTTCTGCCGGCGCTGGTCTTCAACCTGTTCGGCGCGCAGTTCGGCGCACTGCTGCTCGCTGACGGCGAACTGGTTTTGCAGCTCGGCGAGGGCGCTGTCCAGCTGTTCGGCGTCAAGATTGCCGTCCTGCCGGGCCTGGTGATCGAGCAGACGCTGATCGCGCTCCTGCAACAGGACCTGCGCCTGTTCGATGGCTTTTTCGTTGTGCTGAAGGGTCTGGCGCAGCGTGGCGACTTGCGCGTCGTCGAAGCGCAGCAAGTCTTCAAGGCCGCCGTCATTCAGTTCCGGATGGCTGGCGCGCCAATCGGCGATCTTGCCGGCGAGTGCCTGGTCTTCAGCTTGCAGTGCTTGCAGGCGTTCCTGTTGGGCCTTGAGCTCAGCGGCGATCTGCACCAGTTGCGTGCGCACACTTTGCAGCTCCTCAGCGGTGCTGGTTTCGGCGACGCGCGCCTGTTCCACCGCGTGTTCCAGCTGCCGCTGCCAGTGCTCGGCGCTGTCGTGCTCGCCAAGTAACTGCGCGAGTTTTTCCTGACAGCTTTGCTGCTGCTCGGTCAACGCCGTGAATTGCTGTTCGGCACTGTGCAGCTGCTGAGTGCGCAGCTGCTGGCGATCCTGCTCTTTCTCCAGCGTCTGCTGGCGTTGCTGCTGTTCGCTCAGTTCTTCCCTTTGCTGCTCGAGCTGAGACAGACGCTCGGCAATCTGCCGGTCCAGCTGCATGAACGTTGCCGCCGGCTCCAGGCGCAATGCCTCAAGTGTGTCGGCGGGCAGCAGCGGGCCGAACGCGCTGAGTTCTTCTTCAAGGCGCTGACGGTCGCTGTTGAGTTCATGCTGCTGATGGCTCAGCTGTTGCGCCGCTTGCTGATGCGCCACTTCAGCCTGACGCAATTGCTGCGACAAGCGCGCCGCGTCCTGTTGCAAGGTGAGCAGCGCACTTTGGCGTTGTTCGTCCTGAGTGATGCTCTGGTTCAACTGCTCGGTCTGGCGGCTGAGCCAGGCGTCGCGTTTGTCGGCGTCCTGATTGAACAGTTGCGCGGCCAGCGGATGCGCATCGAGGCTCGGGGCCAGGGCTTGTTGCTGCGCCGCGAGTTGTTCCTGTTGCCGCAGCAGCTCTTTCTGTTGTGCGATCACGCCACCGACTTCGCCGCGCAGCTCGATCAGTTTTTCCTTGAGCTGATCCACCACTTGCTGGGCGTTGGCCTGTTCGCTTTCATCGTGACGGCCAAGGCTTTGCAACAGCGCTTCGGGCTGATGATAGGGATGCTCGTTGCTGCCGCAGACCGGGCAGGGCTGATCGTCCTGCAACTGCGCGCGCAACTCTTCGACACTGGCACTGCGCGCCAGCCGCTGCCGCTCGAGCAGTTCGCGAGTGACATGGAGGGTCTGCTCGGCGACGGTCAGTTCGGCCTTGGTTTTCACACCGTCCTGGGTCAAGCGTTCGCGTTGCTGCTGCGCGTCGAGCTGGCGTTGTTGCAACTCGGCGCTGCGCTTGTCCAGATCCTGCTGAGACGCCCACAGGCGCGACAGGTCTTCGATTGCGCGCAGCTGTTTCCGGTTGTCCTGCAGCAAGGTGCCAAGCAGGCCGATCTGTTCGGCGACTGCGTCCGGCTCTGCGCCGGCTTCTTTGAACAGCACTTCCAGTTGCTGTTTGTGCGAGGCCAGTTGCTCAGCACTGTGCGCGGCGTTCTGTTCGAGCGACGCCAGTTCGCTCTGGCCCTTGTTCAAGCGGTTGCCGATCAGCATCAGCTGTTGCAGACGGTCGCGATAGGCGCTCCAGGCATCGCTCAACGGCGCCAGATGGGCACTCTGCTCAAGCTCAGCGGCGATGCGTTGCAAACGCGCGGCGACTTCAGTCTGCTTTTCCTGCAAAGCCTGAATCGCGCTCTGGCCATCCTTGAACGCTTGCTCGGCCGCTTGCCGGGCTTCGGCACTGCTGGCGGTGTCCTTGATCAGGCGGGCGAGGGTGCTTTGCTCTTCGAATGCCTGACGCAGCAACGGCGCATTTTCGCTCTGGCGTTGTTGCGCTGCGCTCAGGGCGACTTTCGCTGCGTCGAGGTTCTGTTCCAGCTGCGTCTGGCGTTCCCCGAGTGCCGCGTGTTGTTGCGTGTGCGCGGCAATCTGCGCCGCCAGTGGTGTCAGCAGCGCATCGAGCTCGGCCTTGCGCGCGAACTGATGGCGTTGCGGGCCAAGCTGTTCCAGACGCGTCAGCTTCACCCGCTCGCCGGCCAGGGCCTGCCATTGCTGTTGCGCGGTTTGCAGTTGTTCGCTGGCCGCTTGCTGCGCTTCCTGCAACAGACGCAAATCCTTCAGCCAGGCATGCTGTTGCTCAAGCTGTTTGAGCTGCGCTTGTTGCGCCTTCATCTGTTGCTGCGCGGTGTTGAAACGCTCGTCGAGTTCGGCGCGGGCTTCCGGTGCCAGCGGCGTCACGCCGGTAGCCTGATCCTGCAACAGCTTGTGCGCTTCGCGGGCCTCTTTGGTCTTGTCGAAGGCGCGGCGGCCGAGGCGGGTGTAGAGCGCGGTGTCGGTGAGTTTTTCCAGCAGTTCACTGCGGTCGTTGTCGTCAGCCTTGAGGAACGCACTGAACTCACTCTGCGCCAGCAGCACAGCGCGAGTGAACTGTTCAAAGTTCAGGCCCAGCGCGGCTTCCAGCTGGGTTTTGTATTCGCCTTTCTGGCTGGCGAGCAGTTGATCCTGATCGATGTCGCGCAGGCTCTGCCGGCTCGCTTGCAACTTGCCGCCAGCCTTCTCGCGAGCACGATTGGCTTCCCAGCGCGCGCGATAGCGGCGGCCATCGACGCCGACAAAATCCACTTCGGCATAGCCTTCGCCGGTACCGCGACGCAGCAAGGTGCGCGGGTCGCCAGTGGCGATTTCACCGTCAGCATCCGGGACTTTCGCATCACGGCCGGTGTTGTTCAGACGCGGCACAGCGCCAAATAGCGCCAGGCACAAGGCATCGAGCAACGTGCTTTTGCCGGCGCCGGTGGGGCCGGTGATTGCGAACAGACCGGCGCTGGCCAGCGGTTCAGCGGTGAAATCAATCTCGAACGGCCCGGCCAGCGAGGCCAGGTTCTTCAAACGAATGGCGAGAATCTTCATGGCTGCTCGCCCTCCAGTTGCACGTCCTGCAGCAGTTCAGCGAAGTCCTTGAGCGTCTGCTCGTCGACCTCGCTGCCGTAGTTGTCGAGCCAGGCGCGGCTGAACAGTTCCTGCGGGGTGAGCTGGTCGAGTTCGATCAGCGTGCTGCCGTCATCGCTGCCATCGGCGCCACGATTACCGGCGTATTCAGCGGCGATGCGCACCAGACGCACGGCTTTGCCTTGCAGCGCGGTTTCCACTTGATGGCGCAGATCCGGCTGCGGCTCATCGAGGCGCACGCGCACTTCCAGCCATGGTTGGCGTTGGGTTTCGGCGAGCAGATCGATGTTCGGCAGGTCGGCCAGTTGCAGCAGAATCTCGGCCAGCGGCGCCGGGCCGATGCGCTGCAGATTGACCGAGCGCGGGATCAGTTTCGGCTCTACGCTGACCAGAGTTTCACCGTCGAGGACCACATCGAGAATCTGATGCTGATAACCGATTTCGGAGAACGACAGCGGAATCGGCGAGCCGCTGTAGCGAATGCGCTCCTCGCCGTTGACCTTCTGCGGCTTGTGCAAATGGCCGAGGGCGACATAGCTGATGCTTTCGCCGAACAGGCTGGCGGGTAGCGCTTCAGCATTGCCGATGATCAGGCTGCGCTCGGAATCCTCCGACACCGAGCCCCCGGCCATGTGCGCGTGGCTGATAGCGATCAACGCCTGCCCGGGCTGGCGCTTGGCATTCGCCGCCGCGATCAGCCATTCATGCACCTGACCGATGCCGCGCAGATAGTTGTCACCCAGATGCGCGCCAGTGACTTCCGCCGGGCGCAAGAACGGCAGCGCCAGACACCACGCGGCGATTTCTCCTTGGGCATTCGGCAGCGGCAGCAACAAACGTTCGGCGTCGAGCTGCCCGTCATCCAGCCACAGCACCCGACCCAACGCATGGGTGCGCAAACGCCGCATCAACGGCGCCGGCAGCTCGATCCGCGAACCGGAATCATGGTTGCCGGCGATCATCACAATGGTCAGCAACGGCTGCTGTTCGTGAGCGCTGACGATGAAATCGTAGAGGCGTTCCTGAGCTTTGACCGGCGGATTGACCGTATCGAAGATGTCCCCGGCGATCAGCAGCACATCCGGCTGCGCCAAGTGCAACTGGCGCAGCAGCCATTCGAGAAAACACGCGTGCTCGAAATCGCGCTCCTGGCCGTGCAGGTTTTGCCCAAGGTGCCAGTCGGAGGTATGGAACAGACGCAAGGTGGACTCCGCTACAGAAAAGAGGTGATGGCCGCAGATGAAATGAGGGCGGCGAAAGAGGGGAGAGTTTACAGATTATTGCGCCGGTGGGGCTTATCGCGCAGGCGGGCGGTGAACGGTGCAACGGGGATTCCGGCACAACCGCTCATCGAAATCGATTTTTCAACGCATCCATTAATTGACGTCAAAATAGTGGCCATCTAATATCGCGCCACTATTTTGATACTAGTGCGCTATTGCAGGGATGCCAGCGACTCTTTGCGCTCATCCGCGCCGCTTTCCTGCGGAGCATGGCACCTGATCAGACCGATTATTGCCCGTTGCAGGATCTTCTACATGGACGTTCGCCAGTACGCATTCCTCGCTCGCCAGCCTTCTGCCGCTACGGCCAAACGCGAGCAGTTCCTCGGCATGCCCAAGCGCGGACTGGCGTTCCTGCTGGCCAACGTCATGTTCTGGCAACCGCTGTGGGCGCAGGCCGATGGCATCGTCGTTGCCAACCCGAATACCACGCTGGACCGTGCCGGCAACGGCGTGCCGATCGTCAACATCGCCACGCCCAACGCCAGTGGCCTGTCGCACAACCAGTTCCACGATTACAACGTCGGCGCACAGGGCGTCATCCTCAACAACGGCGCGACTCAAACTTCGAACACGCAACTGGGCGGGCACGTCATCGGCAACCCGAACCTGAAAAACAGCGGTTCGGCGCAGGCGATTCTCAACGAAGTCATCAGCGGCAACCCGAGTCAGTTGCGCGGTTACACCGAAGTAGCCGGGCAGTCGGCGCGGGTCATCGTCGCCAACCCCTACGGCATCACCTGCAATGGCTGCGGTTTCATCAACGCACCACGGGTGACGTTGACCACCGGTAAACCGGTGGTGGAAAACGGTCGACTGGATCGCTTTCAGGTCGATCAGGGCAGCGTGGCTATCGAAGGCGCGGGCATCAACGCGACCAATATTGACCGTTTCGAAATCATCACCCGCAGCGCCAAGATCAATGCGCAGATTCAGGCACAGAACCTGACCATCGTCGCCGGTCGCAACGACGTCAACGCCGACAGCCTCAACGCCACTGCACGCGCCGACGACGGCAGCGCCAAACCGCAACTGGCCATCGACTCCTCGGCACTCGGCGGCATGTACGCCGGGGCGATCAAGCTGGTCGGCACCGAGGCCGGGGTCGGGGTGAAACTCGACGGCAAACTGATCGCCAGCGGCGGCGATATTCAGCTGGATGCGAACGGGCAACTGAGCCTGGCCGACACCTCGGCTACCGGCGCGGTCAACGTCAAGGCAGCCAGCCTCGACGCGCAAGCTCCGGTTTACGCCGGCACGTCGCTCAACGTACAGACCCAAGGCAACCTGACCAACCGCCAGACCTTGGCCGCCCGCGACAGCGTGGTGCTCAGCGCCGGTGGGCAACTGACCAACGCCGGCGCCATCGAAGCCGGCGTTAATGCTGACGGCGGCCGTAACAGCAACGGTGATTTGAGCCTTCGCGCACAGAATTTGAACAACAGTGGCAAGAGCCTCAGCGCCAGCCGCAACCTGACCGTCAACGCCGCGCAAACCCTCAACAACCAGAATGGTCTGCTCAGCGGCCAGACCACGAGCATCACCGCCGGCACGCTGGACAACCGCAACGCCGGCAAAGTGCTGGGCAACAACAGCCTGACCCTCACAGCCAATCAGGTGCTGAACAATCAAGGCACGCTCACCAGCAATGGCAGACTCACCGGCAACATCGGTCAGTTGATCAACAGCAACGGTGAACTTGGCAGCCAGAGCGACGTAGTACTCACGGTCACCTCGCTGGACAACGTCGCCGGCCTGATCACCGCTGGCCGTTTGCTCGACATCACCGCCCTCGGCGCCATCAACAATCGCACCGGGCGCATCGGCGCGAAACAGGCCGTAGCGATAAAAGCGCAACAACTGGACAACAGCCAGCAAGGCCAGCTGACCAGCGAAGGCACGCTGACCACGCGCATCAGCGACCAGTTGAACAACCAGAACAAGGGCCTGATCCAGGCCAACGGTGCGATGGACGTGCAGGCCACGCGCCTGGATAACCGCGCCGGCAAGATTTCCGGTCTCGACACCCTGACCGTCAGCAGCGCGACCACCGACAACCGTGCGGGTGTTTTGCGCGCCGACAAAGCGACGACGCTGCTGATCGATAATCTGGATAACCGCGACAAGGGCCGCGCCGAGAGCAAGGCAGCGCTGACCTTCGAAGGCAGCACGCTGAACAACAGCAACGGCGGCTTGCTGACCTCGACCGGACTGTTGAGCCTCAAAGCCCGGGATGTGATCAACGATGCCGGACGGATTTCCGGCAAGGGCGATATCGACGCCAGCATCGACAACCTGACGCAGCAAACCGGCGAACTGGTTGCCGAAGGCAATCTGAAACTCACCGGCAAGACTCTCAACAGCCGCCAGGACAGCCTGGTCGGGTCGCTCAAGACCCTGACCGTCAATGTCGACCAGATCGACAACCGCGCCAGTACGCTTTCCAGCCAACTCGACCTGCATATCAATGGCGCACGCCTGGATAACAGGGAGGGCGGCAAGGTGCTGTCCGACACCACGCTGGGCCTGAAAGTCGCGCAGATCATCAACGCCACCAATGGCCTGATTTTCAGCAAAGGCGCGGCGACGCTCAGCGGCATCGGTTTGAGCAATGTGGGCGGGCGGATCGTCAGCCAGAACACACTGAACCTGACCCTCGACAATGCCCTCGATAACCAGCAAGGCCTGATCAGCAGTGAAGGGCAGATGACCCTGAATCTCGGCAGCCTCGACAATCGCCTGGGCAAGCTGTCGAGCCTGGAAGCGATGGCACTGACCAGCGTCGCCGGGGTACAGAATCAGGGCGGGCTGCTCGCCTCGCAAAAGGGCCTGACCTTCACCAGCGGCAGTCTCGATAACAGCGACAACGGCATCCTCAGTGCCAAGGCCGATTCGACCCTGACCACCGGTGAGTTCAAGAACCGGCAGGGCGGCAGCCTCGCCACGGACGGCACGCTGTTGCTGACCACCGCGCATCTGGATAACTCCGGCGGCATCATCGGCAGCCAGAAAACCCTGCAGGCTTCCGTCACCTCGCTGCAGCAGGACGGCGGCGAGCTGTTCAGCAACGGCGACCTGACCCTGGACCTCAACAATGGCCTGCTCGATAACCAGCGCGGCAATATTCATACGCCGGGGCAACTGCTGCTAAAAAACCTCAAGGATGTGAACAACAGCGCCGGGGAAATCTCCGCTGCCAAAGCCTGGAATCTAAGCGCGCAAAGCCTGAACAACGACGGCGGCAAGCTGCTCAGCAATGAAAAACTCACCCTGGTCATCGACCGTGCGCTGAGCAACGTGAAAGGCCTGATCGCCTCTGCTGGCCTCCAAGCGCGCAGCGCCAGCCTCGACAACAGCGGCGGTGAGATTCGCGGGCGTGGCGAGGTCGATTTCACCGTCAGCGATCTGTTCGACAACCAGGCTGGCGTGGTCATCGCCGACGAGGGCCTGACGCTCACGGCGGCGCGTCTGGATAACCGCCGCGAGGGCCTGGTCGGTTCGACCCAGGCGCTGCAACTGGTCGTCGACCATGTCGATAACCGCAGCGGTGAACTGTCGAGCAAGGCCGGCGTGAGCCTGATCGGCGCCTGGCTCGACAACAGCGACAGCGGCTACATGCTGGCGGGCGGCAATCTGGCGTTGACCGTCAACGAGGTGATCAACCGCAATAACGGCGTGCTGTCCGGCGTTACCGGGCTGACGCTGGTCGGCAAGAGTCTGGAAAACAGCGCTCGCCTGACCACGCAACAAGACCTCGCGATTACCCTCTCTGGCGAGCTGAACAACGCGCAGGGCAGTCTGCTCAGCGAAGGGGCGCTGGCGATCGATGCGCAAAGCCTCAATAACGATGGCGGTACGCTGTCCAGCGCCAAAGCGCTCAGCGTCGACACACGCGGTGCGGTCAGCAACCGGGGCGGCCAGTTGTTGACCGATGCAGCGTTGACGCTCACCAGCAGCGCGCTGGACAACCAGCAGAAAGGCGTGATCAGCAGCAAAAGCAATCTGCACATCACTACCGGCGAACTCAATAACAGTCAGGCGAGCATTTACGCCGCCGATCAGCTTGAGTTGAGCGCCGGCAAAGTGACCAATACGGCTGGCAGCCTCGGCGCTGGCAATGCGTTGACTGCCGATATTCAGGGCCTCGATCAGCAGGGCGGCAAACTGTTCAGCAGCCACGCCAGCGTCAGCGTCGATCTGCACGGTGGTGCGCTGAACAACCAGAGTGGGGTGATCAATGCGCCAGGGCAGTTGCTGCTGAAGAATCTCGCTGAGGTGAACAACCGTGGTGGCGAGATTTCCAGCGAGCAGGCCTTTGAACTGATCGCCAAATCGCTGGACAACAGCGGCGGCCAAGTGCTGAGCAATCAGAAACTGAGCCTGATCCTCGACAAGGCCCTGACCTCGATCAAAGGCACGATCGCGGCAGCAGCGTTGCAGGTTCGCGCGGCCAGTCTCGACAACAGCGATGGTGGCGTATTGCTCAGTGACAGCGATATCTCGGTGACCGTCGATGGCCTGCTCGACAACCACAACAAGGGCAGCATCCGCGCCGCGCAACAACTGACCCTCAACAGCACCGGCCTGAACAACGAGGAGGGCACGCTGGTGGGTGCCGCTGGCCTTGCCATCGACCTCGGCGCCACCGCGCAGGACCTCAACAACCAGGGCGGGGTGATCAGCAGCAAAGGCGCGCTGAGCATTGCGCATCTGCGTGACCTCAATAACCAGGACGGCGTGATCAACAGCAAAGGCGTGCTGAGCATCGCCACCCTGCGTGACCTGAACAACCAGAAAGGTGAGGTTTCCAGCGTCAACAGCTTCAGCCTCAACGCCAATAGTCTGGACAATCGCGGCGGCAACCTGATCAGCAATCAGCAACTGTCCCTCACCGCAGCCGAGCTGAAAAACAACGGCGGCCTGAGCTCAGGCTGGAACGGCGTGACCCTTGCCGGCGGCACTATCGATAACAGTCTCGGGGGCGCGATCTCCAGCCAGCTCGGTAATGTCAGCATTGACCTCAGCGGCGCGCTGATCAACCACAGCCAGGGTGGCGTGGGCAGCAAGGGCGAGCTTTACATCAAAGCCGCCAGCCTCAACAACAGCGCCGGCACGCTGACCAGCGACGGCAAGCAAACCCTGACTTTGCAGGGCGGCGAACTCAACAACGCCTCCGGCGGCTTGATCAAAAGCGCTGACACCCTCGATATCCGTGCGGCGAGTCTGAACAACGCCTCGGGTAACCTGAGCGCGAAAAAAGCCCTGACCTTCACCGGCGGCGCGTTGAACAACAGCGCCGGCAGTCTGGTCGGCGACGACCGCGTCACACTCGACCTGCTCGGCGCGCTGACCAACGTCAACGGCGCGCTCGGAAGCAGCGGGCCGCTGGTGCTGACGCGTTCGACCAGCATCGACAACCGTGGCGGCCAGATGATCAGCCAGAGTCTGCTGAGCCTGCTCACCAGCGGCGATCTGAACAACAGCCAGCGCGGCACCATCGCCGGCAGCGGCCAACTGAATCTCACCGCCGGTGGCCTGTTGCGCAACGACGGCGATGGCCTGATTTCCAGCGGCGCCGCCGACGCCACCCTCACCGCAGCCGCACTGAACAACGCTAACGGTGCGGTGCAAAGCATGACCGCGCTGACCGTCAACACGGGCAACGGCGCAATTGACAACCAGGGCGGCAAGATCATCGCGCAGAACGGCGATCTGAACCTCACCGCCGCCAGCCTCGACAGCCGAGGCGGCGTGCTGTCGAGCCTCAAAGGTCTGCTGCAAACCCGTCTGACCGGTGTGCTGCGCAACGGCCAGTCAGGCAAGATCGAAGGCAGTCGCCTCGACCTGCGTGCATTGGGCGGCATCTACAGCGACGGCGGGCGCATCGCCGCCAACAGCGGCGACATCCTGCTCAACGCCGGCGGCAACGCCCTCGACAACAGCGGCGGCGGCATCTATGCGCGCGGCCAGGTGAACGTCATCGCCGGCTCGATGAACAACACGGCCGGCCAAGTCAGCGGCAGCCTCATCGACATTGGCCTTGGCGGCAATCTCGCCAACAACAGTGGCCTGATCGAAAGCGCCAGCACCCTGGCGATTCGCGCCGCCAATCTCAACAACCAGAGCGGCAAACTGCGCGCCCTCGGCAGCAGCGGCAAAACCGTTTTCCAGATCGGCAGCCAGTTCGACAACCGCAACGGCCTGGTGGAAACCGCCAACACCGACTTCACCCTCGCCGCACCGAGCTTGCTCAACGCTGGCGGCACGGTGACCCATGTCGGCCTCGGTGAATTCGGCATCTCCACTACCAACGTAATGAACGCCGGCGGCTCACTGGTGACCCGTGGCGGCCTGACCCTGAACGCGGACAGCTGGACCAACAGCAGCGTGATCCAGGCGGGGCGCTTGACGGTGAATGTCGGCAATTTCGTGCAGACGGCTAGTGGTCAGTTGCTCGCCTCGAATCAATTGGTGGGGCGTGGCGGGAACTGGACGAACGAGGGGTTGATTGCCAGTGATGGCGGGCTCGATATTCAGGTGAGCGGGACTTACGGCGGCAATGGGCGCACGAGCAGCCTGGGCGACCTGCAACTCGACGCCTCAACCCTCTACCTGACCAGCGCAACGAGTATCGCGGCCGGAGGCAATACGACCGTAGGAGCGCGCGGTGGCTTGGCGACCGTCAACAACTACGGCCGCCTGACCGCTGCCAATAATTTGATAGTCAACGCCGGAGTCGTTAACAACTACGGAACGCTTGCAGGCGCGTCAGGTATGAAATTGACGACCTCATCGCTGCTCAACGATGAAGGTGGATTCCTGTTCAGCGGGGGCGACATGAAGCTTCGCGTGGGCAGTTTCAGCAACAAAAAATCAGACGTTTACAGCTTGGGCGAAATCGACATCACGCGGGACGATGCTGGCAATCGCGCGGCAATGGTGGAAAACCTTTCGGGGACGATGGAAAGCGCCGGCGACTTCTCGATCAAGGCAGATTCAATTGTCAACCGCAGGGACCAGTTCAAGACGGTTTCGCAGATGTACTGGTCGGATATCGGGGTGCGCTGTTATTCGTGTGATGAACTGCCTCCGAACTGGACTGATCTGCAAGGAGGCAAACTACCGTCTCACCTTGTCTGGGAACAGAAGTACAAGGTCAGCATTTCTGAGGGGGAAAGTTCCAAAGCCGCATCCATTACTGCTGGGAAAAATTTTGACGTTACAGGCGGATCGTTTCTTAACTCAAACTCGTCAATCGCGGCCTCCGGAAACGTCAACATCAATGTGGCTAATTTCGAAAACTCGGGTACTGCCACTGGCGATTACGTTTCGCGCAAATACGTCAATGGAGGGCTCTCCGTTGCTCAGTGGAACGAAGTTGCCGTGTACAACATGTACAACGATGCGAACTACAGCAAAGATCTGCGTTTCTGGAACGCCAACGAAGATGATTCACGGGTAGTGTCCAAGGTCGTCAGGTATGGAGCCAAAGGTGAGGCTGACAACTGGTTTCAAACGTTCGGCTCGACCATCATTTCTTTGAATAGCCAAAGTCAGGCTGTCAAATTCCAGGATTCTCTTTATTCATCAGGAGTCAGAACCGAAGCTCCGGACTTCATAAAAAACGCTGTTTTCAGTGAAAAAGTAGTCACCTCCGATCCGTCAGGTTTCGCCTCGGCCATCATTCAGGCGGCCGGCAATGTCACCATCAACGCCAGTAACAAAATCAGCAACGGTGTCGAAACGGCCTACAGCTCAGGCGCCGCCGGCACCTCCCGCAACGCCAATACCGGCGCTGGCGGCACCGGTAAAACCGCCGTCATCAGCCTCAACAGCCAACTGCCACCCGACCTCGCCCAGCAACAAGTCAATCCGCTGACATTGCCCGGTTTCAGTCTGCCGGTGGGTGGCAACGGCATGTTCCGACTGAGCGGCAAAGAGGGCAGCGAACAAACAATGGCGCCAGGTCAGGCCTGGGCCATTGGTTCCATTTCCGGCACTGCCGCCAAACATTTGGAAGGTATGCCGGTGCGCAAGGCAACCGACTTCCAGTTCGACGGCAATGACCCGGTTTCGATAAAAAATCGCGATCTGATGCTGGCCAACGGCGCGTCAGTGAACCTCAACGACAAAACTGCCCAGTTCAACGTCGGCACGACCACCGCTGATGTGCCAGTAGGCGTGCTACTGCCTAATCGTGGCAACGTTTCTTTCGATGTGCCGCGCGTGCAGGGTCTGCCCGACACCAGCGTGCGCTCCAATCCACACAAATACCTGATCGAAACCAATCCGGTACTCACCGACCTGGAAAAATTCGAGAGTTCGGATTACCTGCTGCAGAAGCTCGGCTACGACCCGGACAACAGCGCCAAGCGCCTGGGCGACGGTTTCTTCGAACAGCGGATGATCCAGCAAGCGGTCGTCGAGCGTACCGGTCAGCGTTTCATCGACGGCCAGACCTCCGACGAAGCGATGTTCAAGTACCTGATGAACAACGCCATCGCCAGCAAGGGCCAGCTCAACCTGTCGATGGGCGTCACCTTGACCGCGCAGCAAGTGGCAGCACTGACCCATGACATCGTCTGGCTCGAAGAGCACGAAGTGAACGGCGAAAAAGTGCTGGTGTCGGTGCTGTATCTGGCGCAGGCCAATAACCGCCTGGCGCCAAATGGGGCACTGATTCAGGGCGGTGACGTGACCCTGATCGCCGGCGGCAACCTCGATAACACGGGTACGCTGCGCGCCTCGAACAACCTCTGGGCAGAAGCAGGCAATGACCTCACCAACAGCGGCTTGATCGAAGCGGGCGAGCGCCTGACGCTCAAGGCCGGCAACGACATCATCAACAAGTCCGGCGGCATCATTTCCGGCAAGAATGTCAGCCTGACAGCCACCAACGGCAGCGTGATCAACCAGCGCGACGTCAACAGCGTAGATGTCAGCCGGGGTGGCAACGTGTTCCATCGTGACTACTTGGACAACGCCGCGCGAATCGAAGCAGCCAACGATCTGACGATCAAGGCCGGCCTCGATATCAATAACATCGGCGGTGTGCTCAAAAGCGGTCAGGACATGACGCTTGATGCGGATCGCGACGTCAATATCACTTCGGTCCAGAACCGGAGCACGAATGCGCGCGGTAGCAGTTTCCTCAATCAGAGCATCACGCAGCACGGCGCCGAAGTAACGTCCGGGCGGGATCTGTCGATCAGTGCCGATCGCGACGTGGCAATCGTGGCCAGTCGGCTGGATGCCAAGCGCGATCTCAGCGTCGACTCAGGTAACGACATCGTCATCACCTCGGCCGCCGACGAGAGCGACTACGTTTCACGCAGCAAAAAACGCGCGAATGAAACCCATAGCATCACGCAGCAATCATCAGTGTTGAACGCCGGCCGCGACATCGCGCTGAACGCCGGCAACGACCTGGGCATCATTGCCAGTCGCATCAAAGCGACCGAGGACATCAGCCTCGATGCAGAACAGGACATCACCGTAGCTTCGGCGAAGGACGAGAGTTCGTCTTATTACCACAAGAAGAAAAAGGGTTCGTTCGGACGAAGTAAAACCACTCAGTCGGAGAGCTATGAGAGCGAAAACGTTGGCTCGGTAATTGAGGCCGGCCATGATCTGACCGTCAACGCCTCCAAGGATGAAGACGGCGCTGTCAGTCTGGATGGCGGGCGCAATGTCACCATCATTGGCAGCCAGATGAACGCCGGTAATGATCTGGTCGTCGGCGCCAAGAACGATGTGGCAATTCTTTCTGCCACCGAGGAGTCTGGGTCCTACACCAAGAAAACCAAAACCGGCACCTTCGGCCTGTCGAAAAGTGGCAGCAGCCATTTGCAGACCACTGTGACTCAGGTAGGCAGCCAACTGGATGCCGGGCATGATGCAGTGATTCTGGGAGGGCGAGATGTTCGTCTGAACGCCAGTGAAATCAGCGCTAAAAACGACGCCGAATTGCATGCCGGTCTGGTGGACAAAGCGGGCGATATCACCCTGTCGTCTGCAGATGACCAAGCCTACAGTCGATCTGAGGAATACAAGAAGAAACTCGGACTTTCGCTGAAGGATGCGATTGGCTGGGCTGTCGGCACGCCTGGTGCGGGTGCTGATATGACGTTCGCCACCTCACACAACGGCGGTCGGGTAGTCGCCAGCACCGAGAGCATTGGTAGCCAGATCAATGCTGGACACGACGCGGTGCTGAATGCGTCGCGTGACATAAATATCATTGGTAGCGGAATCAGTGCTGATAACAGCGCTGTGCTCGACGCTGGTCGTGATGTCAGCGTGGTCGCCTCGATTGATCAGCAGCGCAGCAACAGCTGGAAGACAGACAAAACAGTCGGTATCAAACAGACCATCGACAGCAATGCCTTCACAACTTTTGCCGGCAGCGAAACCGCCCAGCATGGCGTCAACAGCAAGGGATATACGGCAGCGGGCAGTTCCATCGAAGCAGGCAGTCACATCAGTGTGAATGCGGGGCGCGACATCAATCAGCAAGGTTCTGATCTGACCGCCGAGAATGATATCCATCTCAAAGCGGTTCGTGACATCAACATTGATGCGAAGGAAGAGGCGAGCGAAGTCACCACCCTCGACAGCATAAAGCGCAACGGCCTGACCATATCCACGGCTTATAACATCGGCAATACCATCGAGGGTCTGAAGGGCACTGGAAAGGGTGAGGATGGCGTCAGCAAAGGCTCCAGTGTATTGAAGTCGGTCGATACGCTTGATCAGTTTTTCAGTGGGCCAAAGTTCGACGGACATTTCGGTGCGTCGAGCATTAGCTCATCCCACACGCAGAACTCCGTCACGCAGAGTCCGTCGTCCCTTAACGCGGGCGGAGACATCACGTTGGATGCGGGCAATAACGTCAGTGTCCGTGGTAGCCAGTTCAACGCGGGTCGCGACATCAATGTCAAAGGCAAAGACATCACGTTTGATGTGGCTCATGGTTCCCAAAACAGTGATGACCATTCCACGCAAAGCAAGGGTGGGATCAAGGGCGGCACCACCGGCGGCTTCAAGCTCGGGGTCGGCGTCAGCAATGTTGGTAATGAAGGCGAGTCGGCACAGCAATCTTCGACGCCTTCTCAACTGAATGCCGGTGGCAACATCAACCTTGATGCAAAGAACGACCTGACTCTGATTGGCACCCGCGTCACCGCCGAGCGAGATATCACCCTGAAGGCCGCGAACGATCTGAATATCCTCTCGGCCCAGAACGATCATAGCAGTTCCAATGACCGCCGTAGTTGGGGGGCCGAAGGCGGGATCATGCTCGGTCAGCAGGGATTCGGCATTTACGGTTCGGCAAACATCGGCATTGGCGATCTGAATCGCGAAGGTGTCGAACAGCAGGAAGCCTATCTGTACGCCGGCAACAAACTGAACTTCGAAAGCAAGCGTGATACCAATATCGCCGGCGCTACCTTGCGTGGTGATGAGGTCATTGGAGACGTTGGTCGCAACTTGACCGTTTCGTCAGTACCCAACACCGGCAAGGTCAGTGGGCAAGAGTTCGACTTGAGCATTACCGGTTCGTTTGTTGGCGCAAGTGGTTCGGTGGGTTATGGCAAAACCACCGGAAAAACCAATTGGGTTGAAAACCAGACTGTTATCAGCGGCAAGAGCAAGGTTGATATCCGCACAGAAGATCACACTCAACTCGACGGCGCAGTTGTCACCGCCGATAACGGCAACCTGGAACTCGATACGGGAACTCTCGGTTTCCGCAATATTACCGGCAAAGACAACGAGCACGGTTACTACCTGAATGTCAGCGGCAGCTACAGCTCCAATGGCAACGCCCAGGCCGACAAACCCAACAAAGGCATGGAGGGTGAGAACAAAAACAGCTGGGCAGTGGAGGGGTACAAATACGACAAGGATCGTGAGCAGACCCTGAACGCAACCGTGGGCACCGGCCAGATCACCGTCCGCAACGACAAAGTTACCGGTCAGGACTCTACGGCGGGTCTTAATCGTGACGTGAGTAAGGCGTACGAGATCACCAAGGATCAGGAACATCGTACGGACTTGTATGTGAGCAGCAGTTCCATCGATGCAGTCACGCACCCTATCGACACGCTGGATAGCTGGGGCGACAGCGCCACCCATTTCACGGAAAACATGCGCAACCAGGCCACGGCCAGCGTTAACTTTCTGAACAATCTCAATCGCGCAATCGATGCGCAGTTAGTCGATATCAGCGAAGTTTCTCCAACGTTGCGTAAAGATCTGGGTGATGAGCAGGCACTCGCGATCACCAAGAACCTTGTGCGCCAGGGACTAGATCCAGCGGCACTGGACTCGATTGATCCCGAACTTCGCGCGGGCTTGAAACGAATTGCAGACTTGGCCGCCGACTACGATAAAAAATTCGGAGATGACACTGATAGCAACCTTGGAACGATTGATGTCGAAACCAGTAATGGCAGAGACACCATGGTCATCGACAAGACTGAGGTAACGGCAGAGCGCATTAGCATCGCCGAAGGCGTGTTGAACGAAGTGAGTGATCTGCTCACTTACGCCAGTACCTTGCCTGCCGACAAAGTGGACCAGATGAAGACGGTCGCGATCGGTGCCCAAGCCATAATGGGGCCGATGAAGTTCGCACTGAGCCTCGCTGCGAACGGCATCATGAATCTTGCTGCTGGCGAAAAGATCGAGGAGTACAAGTCAAAAGCGGCGTTCAATCTGACCGTGTTTTTCACCGGGAAAAACACAGAAGAAGAAATCGAAGCCCTGGACGTTAGCAATGAGCTTGCGAAGAGCGAACACGCCAAGGGGAACAAGGACTATCCGCTCGATGGCGATGGACGGGTTGTCGCTTCGCGGTTTCTGATTGATGCGGTGTTGGGGGAGTTCAAAGCGATTGGTGCTAAAGCCACCGGTCGGGTGCTTGAAGTCACGAAAAAAACGGGTGGAAAAAAACCTGGCTCTGATCCAGCATCCTCACCAGATAGACCCCAGGTTACGAAATTTGAAAAAATGGAGGATTTCTTCAAGGAGCCGGGTTTTGGCGGCGAACTAGCCGACGCTACTAGAAAAACCTCCAAGAGATTTCAAGGTCAGGCCGTTTATAAAGCGACTGAGAAAATTGCTCCATATATCAAGAAAGGCGATCAGATATATTTGGATAACCTTCACAAAGACCACTTGGAGGTGTTCGATAAATTTGGTGATGTAAAGTTTGTGTTGAATTTAGATGGATCAAAGAATTTTGAGAAAACAGATAAGGCTGTCGCCGATGGGAGAAAGTTGAAATGAATGATTTAGAGTCAGTCAAGCATTTCATTGTCGAGTTGATGGAAGAAAAGACCGGTCGCTTCGATGAGAACAGTTTGGAGGCCGATTACAAACTGGATTGGGAGTCTGAGCTTTCCGAAAGGCTAGGAAACGCTTTCTACAATATGTCCAGAGCGGCATCCGCCAAGGCCGACTCAAACGAAGTGATGTTAAAAGCCGCGTTGCTGAATTCACGAACGGACTTCATGGATCTTGCCAATTTTTTTCGGGATATCTATGACGATCTGGATGCGTTGGTAAAACATCCTGCTTGGCCGAAAATCCCCAAGGGTTTTGATTACGGAAAAATCTCTGAGTAGGAGCCAGGGATTGATTTTCGGGCGAGGCAATCCCACCTGGTCAGGAGGCCGGACTACCTCATACTGACGTACACGACAGATGGCGAGCCAAAAACCGTGACGTTTAAAAAGAAGCCAAGCAGTTACTAGAGGTAAAGGCTTGATTACTCAGGATATTGAACTCGTCAACCAGATCTTTCAGTTAGTCGATCCCGGGATTGTCAAGGGATACGATGCTTTCAGCTACAGCGTCGAATGGGGCGGTAACTATATGGAAGCTGAACTTGCCGTTGAGAAAGATGGTGTTGAGAGATGGGATGCCGAAACGGATTTCAATAATTCAAAAATCTACATGCTCGTGGAGAAGCTTCACGAAAATGCAGCTGTAAGGGGCGAACCATGGAAATCCTTTGTGCTCTCGTATCGCGATGGTGAACAAGTGCGAACGAAATTTGGTTATTGAACCACGGGGCGTCGAAAGGACAGGCATGCTCATCGAAGATCTAGAAGTCATTAAAAGCATTTTCCGAATCGTTCATGGCGGCATCGTCCACGGCTACGACTCTTTTCGTTACGAGATTGAGATGGGAGAAGGGTTTATGGAAGCCGAGTTGACAGTCGAAAAGAACGGCATTGAAGTGACGGATGCCGAGATCGATTTTGATATTTCAGACGTGTATTTTCTGGCGAAAGAACTAAAAGCCAACGCAATGCGACGTGGGGAGCCATGGAAATCATTCGTCATGTCATACCGCGAAGGCGAACAAGTCCAAACAAAATTCGCTTATTGATTCCAGACTTTCAGACCAAAAGATCGCAGCCTTCGGCAGCTCCTACGAATTGTGAGCAGGAGCTGCCGAAGGCTGCGATCTTGTACTTTTCACTTCGGATAAAGCGGCGGCAATCCACTCTCACTTACCGGATCCTGCACGCGCTCGGCGGCGGGAATAGTGCGGATCGCCCGCCACAAATCCTCACCCTGCCAGTGCTGTCCCGTCTCGCTGTACAGCGCGCCGTTCAGCCCATCCAACGCGTCCGACAACGGCACAAACCGCGCGGCCATGTCTGCCAGTGTCTCCGGCTGCTGCCTCGCCCAGGCGTCCAGTGCCTGGCGGGTGGCGTGGGGGTCGTTGGCCTGGCTGGCGCGTTTGATGTCGTCGAGCAGGGTGCGTGGGCTCGGGCCGGTCTGGGCGGCGCGGTGGATTGCCGGTTGCCAGCGGGCGCGCCACCAGAGGCCGAAGCCGAGCAGGGTGGTGCAGGCGAGGATCAGGGTGCTGAGTTTCCACCACCACAGGGTGTCGTTGTCGGGCGTACTCGGTTGCAGGGTGCCGGCCGGCGTGTCGATTTGCAGGCTGGGGTTGTTCGCCACTTGCAGGGTGCGTGCGGGCAGGCTGCTGTGTTCGAGGTGGTCTTCGAAGGTGTTCCACCAGACTACGTCGACGGTTGGCAGGTCGATCGCGCCGCTGCGGCTCGGCACCAGGGCTTCGCGTTCTTCGCGGCTGCCGATGATGCCGCGGTCGCTGCTCTGGTTGCTCAGCACCGGTTGATCGGGGTAGCGGCGCAGGCCATTGACGTCGGTGGCGGGCAGGGCTGGCAGTTGCGAGCTGGCGAGGCCTTCGACTTTCAGGGTCAGGCTGCGGGTCAGGGAATCGCCGACTTGGGTGTGGTGGGGTTCCGGGCTCCAGCTTTCGCTGAGGCTGAGGTTGCGCGCCGGCAGCCATGGTGCATCGACCGGGTAGGTCAGCGGTTTCGGTTTGACCGTCAGCGGAATCGACGCCGAGCTCACGCGCATCAGTTTGCCGGGCTTGGGCCCCGAGGCGTCTGCCGATGGCGCGGTATCGACCAGCGTGGCGCTGAAGGTCTGCGGGGCGATCGTCAGCAGGCCGCTGTGTTGCGGGTAGATCGCGTAGCGCATCTCGATCACGCCGTGGCGCAGGCCATTGATGTCTTTTTCGTAGGTGCGCGTGTCACCAAGTTGTTCGATGCGCGCATCGGCAATTTGCAACGGGCTGAGGCTGCTGTCGTCGTAGAGCGAAACCGAGTGATAAATGCGCAACGTCAGGATGGCCTGCGCCTGCACATAGACGTTGGTCTGATCGAGGCTGGCTTCGATGAACACCGGATCAAGGCTGTTGTTGTCTTCGCGGTTGTCGCTGGCGATCACCTGCACGGTGATCGGCTGGCTCTGTGCTTCGCCCAGTTGCAGCGGCGGAATCACTACGCTGCCGTTCTCTTTCGGCAGCAGGGTGATGATCCAGCGGGTGGTCGCGCGGTTGTCGCCGTTGAGAGTGTTGAGCTGGTTGACCTGGCGCGTGCCGCGCACTTCGAACAGCGCTTCCAGCGCCGACAGATCGGGCTTGCCGAATTGGGTGACGTCGTCAGTTTCGAGGGTGAGCTCGACCGTCTCGCCGGAGTTCAGGCGACTGCGATCCACGCTGGCGGTCAGCTCGGCCGCCTGAGCGGTGGCCGTGCAGATCAGCAGGGGCAGCAAGAGAGCGGTGAAGCGGGTCATCGATTGTTTTCCTGATCCTGATGTTGTTGCTGTTCGTACCAGAATTTGCGCCTTAGCAGTTCGCCCGGGTCGTCCGGGATCTTGCCCAGCCATTGCTCGAGCGCCTGACGCTGCTCGCCTTCGAGGTTGTTCTCGCTCGGGCGCAGGGTCGGCACCGTGTCGGTTTCCTCTTCCTCGTTGCTGCCGGGGATTTCATTGGGGCCTGGCAGCGGCGGGGCGGTCGGCGGCGGTTCGCTGGCCGACTCGGCCGGTTGCGCCTGGCTCTGGGTTTCACTGCTCACCGCCGGAGGGGGCGCGGTGGTGGGCGAGGGCTCATCGCCGGGCAGACTTTGTTCGTTCGGCTGGTTATCCGGTTCGGGCGGCGGCGGGGCGTTTTTCTGCTTCAGCAGGTTTTCCACCAGCGCCTTGTTGGTCTGCGCCGGACGCAGATCCGGTTGCAGCTCGAGCGCCTGTTCGTAGGCATCGATCGCCGCTTCCAGCTCGCCACTTTTTGCCAGAGCGTTGCCACGATTGTAGTGGGCGCGGGCATCGCTGCCCTCGGCGAAGCGCTGAGCGGCGCCACTGTAGTCGCCGGCCTCGTACAACGCCACCCCTTGCCACTGATGATCTTCAAAATGCTGCGCGGCTTCGGCCGGTCGTTTCTGCTTGAGCAAGTGCAAACCCTGTTGATCGGGGCGCAGCCACAAGTCTTCGAAGTCGAAAGCGTAGCTCGGTTGCGGCAGGCACCACAGCAGCGGCAGGCAGAACAGCCAACCACGGCGCCCGGCACAAGCGGCGAGCAATAGCAGCGGCAACAGCAGCCAGTAGCCCTGATCGGCCCATGTATCGAGGCGCACGGTCTGGCCGTCGTCGCGCAGGCTGCGCGGGCCGTTGAGCAGGCCAAGGGCGCCAAGATCAGCCTCGTCGAGTCGCGCCGGGTGATACTCGCCGCCGACGCTGTTGAGGAATGTCGCCAGACCAGGACTGTCGAGTTGCGGCACGCGGATCGCGCCTTGCTCGTCCTTGAGGAAACTGCCGTCCTCCTGGGCAATCGGCGCACCTTCGGCGGTGCCGATGCCGAGCATCAGCAGTTGCGTCGACTCGCCATTGAGCGCGCGGCGAATGCCTCGCCGTTCCTCTTCGTTGAGCGACGAACCGATCAGCAGAATCCGTCCCTGTCCCAGCGCACCTTGCTTGAGCAAGGCCAATGCTTTGCCCACGGCCAGATCGGCGCGGTGGCCGGCTTCCGGCATCAGCGACGGCTTGAGCGCGTCGAGCAGGTTGCGACTGGTCGCCAGATCATCCGACAGCGGCACCAGCGTGTGCGCGCTGCCGGCATAAACGACGATGGCGGTCTGCGCATCGCTGCGCGCCTGCAACAGGTCGAACAGCTTGCGCCGCGCCTGTTCGAGACGCGTCGGCGGCGAGTCGGTGGCGAGCATCTCCGGAGTCAGTTCGAGCACCACCACCAGCGGATCGGCGGGTTTCTGGCTGGTCTGTTCGACGCGCTCCCAGCTCGGCCCGAGCAAGGCCAGAATCGTCAGCAACCACGCCACGCCAAGGGCGATCCACGGCAGTTTGCTCTGGCGCCCGCTGCCGCCACTGAGCAATGCTGCATGGAACGCTGGCGGCAGAATCATCTGCCAGCGACCGGCGCGTTTCTGTCGGTGCCAGAGTTGCCAGAGCAGCCAGCCGAGCAGCGGCAACAGCAACAGCCACCAAGGGCGGAACCAGTGCGGCCAGAGCGCGATCATCGGCGCCTCCGCAGGCGCAAACGCTGCAAGCGCTGACGCCAGTCCGGCAGCGGACTCTGTAAATACAGTTGTTTGGTAAACAGGCGTTGCAGCGGATTGTCCGGCCACAGTTCGCGGACGACCAGCAACAGACTCAACCACAACGCCAGCGCCAGCGGCCAGTGATACAAGGCTTGCGCCGGGCGTGCCTGAGTCGGTTGCTGAGTCACCGGTTCGAGCTGGTCGAGGGTGTCCTTGATCGCTTGCAGCTCCAAGCCGTCATGGGCGCGGAAGTACTGGCCGCCGGTGATTTCGGCGATGGCCTTGAGCGCCGGTTCATCCAGATCAAGGCTCGGATTGACCCCGAGCAGGCCGGTCGAGCCGCTGTCCTCGGGATTGGCGCCGATGCCGATCGGATAGATTCTGACGCCCTCGCTGGCGGCGAGTTTTGCGGCCGTCAGCGGATTGATTTCGCCGCCGTTGTTGGCGCCGTCGGTGACCAGAATCAGCACGCGACTTTGCGCCGGGCGCAGACGCAGACGTTTCAGGGCCAGACCGATGGCATCGCCGATCGCGGTGTTTTTGCCAGCGATACCGATCCGCGCTTCGTCGAGCCACACGCGCACGGTGCGCCGGTCAAAGGTCAGCGGCGCTTGCAGGTAGGCCTGACTGCCGAACAGGATCAGGCCGACGCGGTCGCCGTCGCGGCTTTCAAGGAAATCCCCGAGCAAATGCTGCACCAGCGACAGGCGACTGACTTCCTCGTCCTGCCATTGCATGTCGGGGAAATCCATCGAACCGGACACGTCCACCGCCACCAGCAGATCACGGCCACTGGCGGCTATCGGCAGCGGTTCGCCGAGCCATTGCGGGCGCGCGGCGGCGATCAGCAGAATCAGCCACAGCAAGATAAACGGCGCCTGCTGCCGCCAGGCCGGCAAGTTGGCGCGGGCGCGGCGGCGGGCGAGGCCTTCGAGGTCGGCGAGGAAACTCACTTTGAGCGCCGGCTCGCCGCTGTCGGCCACCGGCAGGACAAGACGCATCAGCCACGGCAGCGGCAACAGCACGAAGATCCACGGCCAGGCGAACTCAAACATGTTTGCGAATCCACGTGTCGACCGCTTGGGTCAGGCCGGCGATGGCTTTGTCATCGAGTTTGCATTCCGGCTTGTAGGCGCCTTCGACCAGCACCATCCAGCGCGTCAGGCCGGCAGCGGGGCAGCGGTTATCGAGGAAAGCCAGCCATTTGCGGCCGTTGAGGGTGTGGCTCTGGCTGTACGGATAGTGGTTGCGGCACAGGCGTTTGAGCAGGCCGTTGAGTTGTTGCAGCCAGGCGCCGGCCGGAGCGCCATCGTAAGGTTTGGGCATTTGCGCCAGTTCGGCGAGCGCGGCGATGCGCACCGGATCCAGCGGTTGCTCGGCGCGCACCACCGGGCGTTTCTTCATCGGAATGAAACGTCGCAGCTTCCACGCGGCAAAGCCCAGCAGCGGCAACAGCAGAAGCAGCAGCCACCAGCCCGGCGCCGGCGGCCAGAAGGCGATCGGCGGCGGCGAGATCAGCGGTTGCAGTTGTTCGAGGCCGTTCATCGACCTTTCCCCGGACGCTGCGGGTTCAGGAATTCGCGCATCTGCTCGACCATTTCGCTCTGCGTGCTCAACGGCATCAGCAACACCCGCAGCTTTTGTGCGAGCAATTCCCAACGGGCGATCCGCGCTTCGGCCTGGGCGCGGTAGGTCTGGCGCAGGTCGAAATTCAGCGTGTCGATTTCCAGTTGCGCGCCACGCTCGGCGAAGCGCAGCAGGCCGGCAGCGGGCAGGGCGTGATCGAGCGGATCGGACAGCGGCAGCATCAGCAGATCACAATGCCGCGCCAGCAAACTCAGTTGTTGTTCGGCGCTGTCGGACAACGCGCGTTCGTCGCAAATGACGATGGCCAGACTGCCCGGCCGCAGCACTTCCCGCGCGCGGCGCAGGGCCACGCCGAAGGCATCGCGATCCGGCTCGCGCTCGCTGTGCAGCGACTGATTGACCTTGACCAGACGGTTGAGCAATTGCAGCAGGCTCTGCTTGCTCCGGCGAGGCTTGATTTCGTAGTGTTCGTTGTCGCCGAACACCAGCCCGCCGACGCGATCGTTGTGCCCCAGTGCGGCCCAGCCGATCAACGCCGCGACCTGCGCCGCCAGCACCGACTTGAACATCAGCCCCGAACCGAAAAACAGCCGCGTGCTTTGCTCGACCATGATGAAAATCGGCCGCTCGCGCTCTTCGTGGAACAGCTTGGTGTGCGGTTCCTGCGTGCGCGCAGTGACGCGCCAGTCGATGGTGCGCACGTCGTCACCGGCCTGATACACCCGCACTTGGTCGAAGTCGACGCCACGGCCACGGAATTTCGAGTGATGCAGGCCGATCAGCGGGCTGCGCTGACTCGGCGTGGAAAACAGTTGCACCTCGCGCACGCGGTGACGCATCTCGATCAGCTCGGCGAGGCTGATGCGGATACCGGGTTCGGAGGGCAGGACGGCGTTCATGGGGGTCAAGCGACGGCGACGACGTCGAGAATCCGCTGCACCACGCGATCCTGATCGATGCCAGCGGCTTCGGCTTCGAACGACAGAATGATGCGATGGCGCAACACGTCGAACAGCACCGCTTGAATGTCTTCCGGGCTGACGAAGTCGCGACCGGCCAGCCAGGCGTGGGCGCGGGCGCAGCGATCGAGGGCGATCGAGCCGCGCGGACTGGCGCCGTAGGCGATCCACTCGGCCATTTCCGGGTCGAACTTGGCCGGGTTGCGCGTGGCCATGACCAGTTGCACCAGGTATTCCTCTACGGCGTCGGCCATGTACAAACCAAGGATTTCCTTGCGCGCGGCGAAGATCGCCTGCTGGCTGACCCGACGCTCGGGCTTGGTCTCACCATTCAACGCCTCGCCACGGGCCTGTTGCAGGATGCGCCGTTCGACAGCGGCGTCGGGGAAGCCGATCTTGACGTGCATGAGGAAACGGTCGAGCTGGGCTTCCGGCAACGGATAGGTGCCTTCCTGTTCGATCGGGTTCTGCGTGGCCATCACCAGAAACAGCGGCGACAGCTCATAAGTGCTGCGCCCGACGCTGACCTGACGCTCGGCCATCGCTTCGAGCAAGGCCGATTGCACCTTGGCCGGCGCGCGGTTGATTTCGTCGGCCAGCACCAGGTTGTGGAAGATCGGCCCTTGCTGGAAGACGAAACTGCCGGTTTCCGGACGGTAGATTTCGGTGCCGGTGATGTCGGCCGGCAGCAGGTCGGGGGTGAACTGAATACGATGGAACTGGGCTTCGATGCCCTCGGCGAGTTCTTTGATCGCTTTGGTCTTGGCCAGACCGGGAGCGCCCTCGACCAGCATATGGCCGTCGGCGAGCAGGGCGATGAGCAAACGCTCGATGAGTTTTTCCTGGCCGAGAATCTGCGTTGAAAGAAAGGTTCGCAGCGCCAGCAGCGCTTCACGATGTTCCATCGGTGACTGTTCCTGGAAAGGGATGGCCGAGGGCATACGTCATACGCCAGGGCTGGGGGCGTTACTTTAATCCATCGCGGGGGGTGGCGACTAACGGCATTTGTGCAAAGCGCGGGAAATACCGGGGCGCATTGGTGGTTTTTTGTAGCAGGGGAGTGTTGGACCGGCAGTTCCGGCCCCATCGCTGGCAAGCCAGCTCCCACAGTGATCGCTGCGTTGCATAAATTGCCTGCACGCCGCTAAAACCTGTGGGAGCTGGCTTGCCAGCGATTGGGCCTGTCCAGACGCCATCAAATCTGGCTGATATAGGTGCCAGTGCCGTCCAGAATATTCTTCAAGGTCAGCTCGACCTCGGC
>NZ_RCNX01000070.1:0-89832 GCF_004307595.1 Pseudomonas sp. Sample_23 | reverse complement strand
TCACCCCAGCCCTCTCCCCCAAGGGGGCGAGGGGGAAAGGGAGCCGATCTTCATGCTTTTCAAGGCCGGAGTTCGACCGGGTATTTCAGGTCGGCGCAGCTCTCGCATCCACCACGGTCAGTCCCCTCTCCCTCCGGGAGAGGGCTAGGGTGAGGGGCTTTTCAGCTTTTAGCCCTCGACCGCAGGAATATGCCCAAACATCTCCTGGGTAAACGCCACCCGCTCTTCTACCGATTCCTTAACGCCCCGCGCCTTCAGCTCTTCCAGCCGCGCTTCAACCGCGTGAGTGCGCAAGGTCAGGCCGCAATCGTTGGCGATCTGAATGTTCAGCCCCGGCCGCGCATTCAGTTCGAGAATCAACGGACCCTTTTCCTGATCGAGCACCATGTCCACACCGATATAACCCAGCCCGCACAGCTCATAGCAGCCGGCGGCGAGTTTCATGAAACCGTCCCAGTAGGGCAGTTGCACGCCGTCCACCGCGTTGGTGGTGTCGGGGTGTTTGGTGATGATGTTGTTCAGCCAGGTGCCGCGCAGGGTCAAACCGGTGGCCAGATCCACACCAACGCCAATGGCGCCCTGGTGCAGGTTGGCCTTGCCGCCGGACTGGCGGGTCGGCAGACGCAACATCGCCATCACCGGGTAACCCATCAGCACGATGATGCGGATGTCCGGCACGCCTTCGTAGCTGATGCTCTTGAAGATCTGGTCCGGGGTCACACGGTATTCGATCAGTGCGCGGTCGCGGTGGCCGCCCAGCGAGTACAGGCCGGTGAGGATGCTGGAGATGTGATGCTCCAGCTCTTCGTGGGCGAGGATCTTGCCCGACACCGTGCGATAACGGCCTTCGAAGCGGTCAGCGATGACGATGATGCCGTCGCCACCCGCGCCCTGCGCCGGTTTGATCACGAAGTCGCTGCGCCCGCCGATGATCTCGTCGAGCTTGTCGATTTCCTTCTCGGTGGAGATCACCCCGTACAGCTCCGGCACGTGGATGCCGGCGGCGATGGCGCGTTCCTTGGTGAGGATCTTGTCATCGACGATCGGGTACAGGCTGCGCTTGTTGTACTTGAGCACGTAGTCCGCGTTTCGGCGGTTGATGCCCATGATGCCGCGCGCCTCGAGGGCCTTCCAGGTCTTCCAGAAACCGAACATCAGGCGTCAGCCTTCTTCAGGAAGGCCTTGAAACGTACCAGTTCGGTCAGGCGGTAGCCGCGATAGCGACCCATCGCCAGCATGAAACCGACCAGAATCAGCAGGATCGCCGGGAAGGTAAACACGAAGTACACCAGCTCCGGCACGGTCATGATCAGGTGCGCCAGGGAGGCGGCGAACAGCGTGCCGATGGCGACTTTCAGCGCATGGTTGGCGCCGCGTTCTTCCCAGGTGATCGACAGACGTTCGATGGTCATGGTCAGAATCACCATCGGGAACAGCGCCACCGACAAGCCACGCTCAAGCCCCAGCTTGTGGCTGAACAGACTGATCGCCGCAATCAACACCACAACGAAGGTCAGCACCACCGACAGGCGCGGCAGCATTTGCAGTTTCAGATGTTCGAGATACGAGCGCAGCGACAGGCCCAGCGCGGTGATCACCGTGAACAGCAGAATGCCGAAGCCCAGCTGCGTTTCGCGGAAGGCCAGCGCGATCAGCACCGGGGTGAATGTGCCCAGGGTCTGCAGGCCGACGAGGTTGCGCAGGATCAGGATTACCAGTACGCCGATCGGGATCATCACCATGATCATGAAGGTCTGCTGGGTCTGCAGCGGCAAGCCGTACAGCGAGTAATCGAGGAAGTTGGCGTCAGTGTTTTCGTCGGTCAGCTTGGCCAGACGAATCGCGTTCATCTCGCTGTTGTTCAGGCTGAAAGTCACGTTGGCTTTCTTGCCGCCGTCGACGGTGATCAGGTTTTCGTCACCGGTCCACCACAGCAGGCGGTCGGTTGGCAGGCCTTGCTCACCGGTTTCCGGGTTGAAGTACAGCCAGTCGTTGCCGTTGAAGCTGCGCAGCCACAGTTCGGGTGTCTGGGGCTGATCGGCGACAAGGCGGATGGTGTGGACTTTTTCTACCGGGACGTGGGCAATCGACAGCAGCAGTTCGACGATCTTGGCTTTGTGCGAGGTCGACGGATCGCCGGCCAGCAGCAACTTGACGTTGTCGTCATTCACGTTGTTGACGCGCTTGATCGCCTCGCCAATAAAGGTTTCGACGTCGGCCGAGTGTTGGCGGATCGGCGCGAGCAGGGCTTCGGCGGCGATTTTTTCCGGGCCTTCGATGACCATGCTGTCACGGAAGGTCGGGCCTTTGACCTTGGATTTTTCCGCGGTGTAGCGCTTGGTCAGCACCAGACGGTAATACAAGGTCTGGTTGCCCTTGGCGCGACGGGCCGACCAGGTCACCTTGCGGTTGCCGTCGATGCGGTTCACCGCTACGCCGTAGTTATTGGAGATGAAGCTTTCGTTGAGACTGACGTAATCGCGGCTCAGCGGCGGCACGAACATCTGGATCTTCACCGGATCCTTGGTGCTGGCGACGAACTCGACCTTGGCGTCGATGTTCCACAGGTCGTCGGTGGCGTCTTCGGTCACCGGGATGCCGAGCACGAAAATCTGATAGGCCGTAACCGAAACGCCCAGCAGCACCAGCACGGCGATCAGGATTTTCAGGTGGAAGGTTAGAGAACGCATGGAAATTACTCGGCGGTGTGAGCGGCGATGGTGCAGGCAGGTTTGCCGGCAGCGTATTTAAGACTGGGGTCGACCAGCGCGTCGAAGCGTTTCAGCGCCTCGGAGCCGATCAAAAGCGGGTATTGGAACGCACTTCGGTCGGTGAGGTTCACTTCGATGCTGCGCAATGCCGAACCCATGCAGATATCCAGCTCGATCACCGGACGGGCGGTGTACTGCTTGCCTTCTTCCGGATCGTAGTCGCCGGCGCGGCGCTTGATCTTGCTGACGCGAGCCAGCGGCCGTTCGATGGGGTGTGAATGCGCGGTGTCGATGGCCAGGTAGAAACGTACCCAGGACTCACCGTTGCGTTTGAAACGTTTGATGTCGCGGGCGCTCAGCGAGGCGGTTTTCGCCCCGGTGTCGAGTTTGGCCGCAACTTCGAGATTGATGCCGTCAAGCGAAGCGTATTCGTTGAGGCCGTACACGGTTTTTTCCCCCGCGGCGGCGAGGCCCGGCAGGCAAAACAGAGCAAAAAAGGTGGGGAAAGGCTTGAGTCTCATAAATCCTGGTGCGCAGCGTTCCGTTATCGGTTCAGGTGCCCGCGCAACCGTGCGCAAGCCCCCGCGTGTGCCTGGCAGCTTTTTATGGCAAGCCGTACTAAAGACCCGCAAATGCGGGCGGCATTCTAGCACGGTGGTTTTATGGCGCCAGCGCTTGCGCCGACCCATGAGCTGCAAGGGATGCCACTCTTGTGGGAGCGAGCCTGCTCGCGAAAGCGCTGTGTCATTCGATGTAGAAGCCGGCTGATGTGCCGCCTTCGCGAGCAAGCTCGCTCCAACATTAATAGATGATCGATTGGCTGCGGTTATTAGACGATTGTCGACAATACCTATTTATCCTTTGACTGATGCGGTCTTATTGGCTAGTTTTTGCCGCATTGGATTTAAAGGTGTCGACAATCATGCTGGATCAACTCGATCCCCCAGTCATCAGCGGCGACGATTCCGAGACGCTGTCGGAAAACGTCTTCCGGCGCATTCAGGCGGCTATCGTCAAAGGCGAAATCGCCCCGGGCAGCAAGATCTCCGAGCCGGAACTGGCGCGTACTTATGGCATCAGTCGGGGGCCGCTGCGTGAGGCGATCCATCGTCTGGAAGGCCAGCGCTTGCTGGTGCGTGTGCCGCACGTCGGTGCGCGGGTGGTCTCGCTCAGCCATGCCGAATTGATCGAACTCTACGAAATCCGTGAATCCCTCGAAGGCATGGCCTGCCGCCTCGCTGCCGAGCGCATGAGCGTCGAGGAAATCGACGAACTGCGCCGGGTCCTGGAAACCCACGAGCGCGATGCGGCGTTTCAGGCCGGCGTCGGTTATTACCAGCAGGAAGGCGATTTCGACTTTCATTACCGGATCATCCAGGGCAGCGGCAATCGCACGCTGACGCAGATGCTCTGCGGCGAGCTGTATCAACTGGTGCGCATGTACCGCATCCAGTTTTCCACCACGCCGAACCGCCCGCACCAGGCCTTCGCCGAACACCACCGCATTCTCGATGCCATCGCCGACCGTGACGGCGAGCTCGCGGAATTGTTGATGCGCCGCCACATCGGCGCCTCGAAACGCAACATCGCCCGTCACTACGAGGACGGCGCCCACAACAAGACAGCCACTGAACGAGGTGATGCATGACTTCCAACCTGAACACGCCGGGCCAGCGCTTCCGCGATGCGGTCGCCAGCGAGCATCCTTTGCAAGTGGTCGGCGCGATCAACGCCAACCACGCGCTGCTGGCCAAGCGCGCCGGTTTCAAGGCGATCTACCTGTCCGGCGGCGGCGTGGCCGCAGGCTCGCTGGGCGTGCCGGACCTGGGCATCACCGGGCTGGACGACGTGCTCACCGACGTGCGGCGGATCACCGACGTTTGCGACCTGCCGCTGCTGGTGGATGTTGACACCGGTTTTGGCTCGTCGGCCTTCAACGTCGCGCGCACGGTCAAGTCGATGATCAAGTTCGGCGCGGCGGCGATTCACATCGAGGACCAGGTTGGCGCCAAGCGCTGCGGCCATCGCCCGAATAAAGAAATTGTCAGCCAGCAGGAAATGGTCGATCGCATCAAAGCCGCCGTCGATGCCCGTACCGACGACAGCTTCGTGATCATGGCGCGTACCGACGCACTGGCAGTGGAGGGTCTGGAATCGGCACTTGATCGCGCGGCAGCGTGCATCGAAGCCGGCGCCGACATGATCTTCCCGGAAGCGATTACCGAACTGGACATGTACAAGCTGTTCGCCAATCGTGTGAAAGCACCGATCCTGGCCAACATCACCGAGTTCGGCGCAACGCCGCTGTACACCACCGAACAACTGGCCGGCGCTGACGTCTCGCTGGTGCTTTACCCGCTGTCGGCGTTCCGCGCGATGAACAAGGCAGCGGAAAACGTCTACACGGCGATCCGCCGCGATGGCACGCAACAGAATGTCATCGACACCATGCAGACTCGCATGGAGCTCTATGATCGTATCGATTACCACACGTTCGAGCAGAAGCTCGATGCGTTGTTTGCACAGAAGAAAGGCTGAACAAAACCCTGTGGGAGCGAGCCGGCTCCGGGCGGCGTTCCGACGAAGACGGACTGACATCCAACATTGATGTCGACTGATCCAGCGCTTTCGCGAGCAGGCTCGCTCCCACAAGTTTCCCCATACAAATTCAAGAAGATTGGAGAACACAATGGCCGAAGCAAAAGTACTCAGTGGCGCCGGGCTCCGTGGCCAGGTAGCCGGGCAAACCGCACTGTCCACCGTGGGCCAGGCCGGAGCCGGGCTGACCTATCGCGGCTACGACGTGCGTGAGCTGGCCGCCGACGCGCAATTTGAAGAAGTCGCCTATCTGCTGCTGTATGGCGAACTGCCGACAACAGCGCAACTGGCCGACTATCAAAGCAAACTGAGCAAGCTGCGCGACCTGCCGCAAGCTTTGAAAGAAGTGCTCGAACGAATTCCCGCCGACGCCCACCCGATGGACGTCATGCGCACCGGTTGCTCATTCCTCGGCAACATCGAACCGGAGAAAGACTTCTCCGAACAGCGCGACAAGACCGACCGTCTGCTCGCCGCGTTCCCGGCGATCATGTGCTACTGGTATCGCTTCAGCCACGACGGCAAGCGCATCGACTGCGTCAGCGACGAGCCAACCATCGGCGGCCACTTCCTGCACCTGCTGCACGGCAAGAAACCGAGTGAATTGCACGTCAACGTGATGAACGTGTCGCTGATCCTCTACGCCGAACACGAATTCAATGCCTCAACCTTCACCGCACGCGTTTGCGCCTCGACTTTGTCGGATCTGTACTCGTGCGTGACGGCGGCGATCGGTTCGCTGCGTGGCCCGTTGCACGGTGGCGCCAACGAAGCGGCGATGGAAATGATCGAGCGCTTCTCGTCGCCGGAAGAGGCGATCAAAGGCACCCTCGGCATGCTCGAGCGCAAGGACAAGATCATGGGCTTCGGCCACGCGATCTATAAGGACAGCGACCCGCGCAACGAGGTTATCAAGGGCTGGGCGAAAAAACTCGCGGACGAGGTCGGTGACAAGGTGTTGTTCCCAGTCTCGGAAGCCATCGACAAGACCATGTGGGAGCAGAAGAAACTGTTCCCGAATGCCGACTTCTACCATGCCTCGGCGTACCACTTCATGGGTATCCCGACCAAGCTGTTCACGCCGATCTTCGTCTGCTCGCGCCTGACCGGCTGGGCCGCGCACGTGTTCGAACAACGCGCCAACAACCGCATCATCCGCCCGAGCGCCGAATACACCGGCGTCGAACAGCGCAAGTTCGTGCCAATCGAACGTCGCTGAATGGTGAGCTGACCCGGAACCAGAGAACCCCGCTAGACCCTGTGGGAGCGAGCCTGCTCGCGAAGACGGACTGGCATCCAACAAGGATGTCGACTGATCTATCGCTTTCGCGAGCAGGCTCGCTCCCACAGTGGACGGTGTGCAACTCAGGTGTCTGGCCTCACCCTTTGAAATTACCGTGACCCGAGTCCTGACCCGATGAACACAGAATTCCGCAAGAACCTGCCCGGCACGCCGCTGGATTACTTCGACACCCGCGCGGCGATCGAGGCGATTGCACCCGGCAGCTACGACACCCTGCCGTACACCTCCCGCGTGCTGGCGGAAAACCTCGTGCGTCGCTGCGACCCGGCCACGCTCACCGATTCCCTCAAGCAACTGATCGAGCGCAAGCGCGATCTCGATTTCCCGTGGTTCCCGGCGCGGGTGGTCTGCCATGACATCCTCGGCCAGACCGCGCTGGTCGACCTCGCTGGCCTGCGCGATGCCATCGCTTTGCAGGGCGGCGACCCGGCGCAGGTCAACCCGGTGGTGCCGACGCAATTGATCGTCGACCACTCGCTGGCCGTCGAGGCGGGCGGTTTCGATGCCCAGGCCTTCGAGAAGAACCGCGCCATCGAAGATCGCCGCAACGAAGACCGTTTCCACTTCATCAACTGGACCAAAAAGGCCTTCAAAAACGTCGATGTGATCCCGCCGGGCAACGGCATCATGCACCAGATCAACCTGGAGAAAATGTCCCCGGTGATTCAGGTGCGCGAAGGCGTGGCGTTCCCCGACACCTGCGTCGGCACCGACAGCCACACGCCGCACGTCGATGCGCTCGGTGTGATCGCGATCGGCGTTGGCGGCCTCGAAGCCGAGAGCGTGATGCTCGGCCGCGCGTCGTGGATGCGCCTGCCGGAAAGCGTTGGCGTCGAACTGACCGGCAAGCTGCAACCGGGCATCACCGCCACCGACATGGTCCTGGCCCTGACCGAATACCTGCGCAAACAGAAAGTCGTTGGCGCGTGGCTGGAATTCTTCGGTGAAGGTGCAGCAGCGCTGACCCTCGGCGACCGCGCCACAATTTCCAACATGGCCCCGGAATACGGCGCCACGGCAGCGATGTTCTACATCGATCAGCAGACCATCGATTACCTGAAACTGACCGGTCGTGAAGACCAGCAGGTTCAATTGGTCGAGCAGTACGCCAAGTTGACCGGGCTGTGGGCTGACAGCCTCAAAGGTGCGCAATACGAGCGCGGTCTGACTTTTGATCTGTCCTCGGTGGTGCGCAACATGGCCGGCCCGAGCAACCCGCACGCCCGCGTTGCGGTATCGGATCTGGCGGCCAAAGGCATCTCCGGCCAGTGGGATGACGTGCCGGGGCAAATGCCCGACGGCGCGGTGATCATCGCCGCCATCACTAGTTGCACCAACACCAGCAACCCGCGCAACGTCATCGCCGCCGGCCTGTTGGCGCGCAATGCCAACAAGCTCGGCCTGACGCGCAAGCCGTGGGTCAAATCCTCGCTGGCGCCGGGCTCGAAAACCGTGGCGCTGTACCTCGACGAAGCGGGGCTGACCACTGAGCTGGAACAGCTCGGTTTCGGCGTTGTGGCATTTGCCTGCACCACTTGCAACGGCATGTCCGGCGCCCTCGATCCGCTGATCCAGCAAGAGATCATCGACCGCGATCTGTACGCGACCGCGGTGCTTTCCGGCAACCGCAACTTCGACGGCCGCATTCACCCGTACGCCAAACAGGCATTCCTCGCCTCGCCGCCGCTGGTGGTCGCTTATGCGATCGCCGGGACCATCCGCTTCGACATCGAGAAGGATGTGCTGGGCGTGGTCGATGGTCGGGAAATTCGCCTGAAAGACATCTGGCCGAGCGATGAAGAAATCGATGCGGTGGTGAAGTCTTCGGTCAAGCCTGAGCAGTTCCGTCAGGTCTATATTCCGATGTTCGCAGTGCATGAAGACACCGGGCCGAAAGTCGCGCCGCTGTACGACTGGCGCGAGATGAGCACCTACATCCGCCGTCCGCCGTACTGGGAAGGCGCGCTGGCCGGCGCCCGTCCGCTGAAGGGCATGCGCCCATTGGCGGTGCTGCCGGACAACATCACTACCGATCACCTGTCGCCATCGAACGCGATCATGCTCGACAGCGCCGCCGGCGAATACCTGGCGAAAATGGGCCTGCCGGAAGAGGACTTCAACTCCTACGCCACCCACCGTGGCGACCACCTGACGGCCCAGCGCGCGACCTTCGCCAACCCGAAACTGTTCAACGAAATGGTCGTGGAAAACGGCAAGGTCAAGCAGGGTTCGCTGGCGCGTGTCGAGCCGGAAGGCCAGGTCATGCGTATGTGGGAAGCCATCGAAACCTACATGCAGCGCAAGCAGCCGCTGATCATCATCGCTGGCGCTGACTACGGTCAGGGTTCGTCCCGTGACTGGGCGGCGAAAGGCGTGCGCCTGGCCGGTGTCGAGGCGATTGCCGCTGAAGGTTTCGAGCGCATTCACCGCACCAACCTGGTGGGCATGGGCGTGTTGCCGCTGGAATTCAAACCCGGGACCAACCGCCACACCCTGGCCATCGACGGCAGCGAAACTTACGACGTGATCGGCGAACGCAAACCCCGCGCGGATCTGACGCTGGTGATCAATCGCAAGAACGGCGAGCGCGTCGAAGTGCCGATGACCTGCCGGCTCGATACCGCTGAAGAAGTGTCGATCTACGAGGCCGGCGGCGTGTTGCAGCGCTTCGCACAGGATTTCCTCGAAGGATCGGCGGTAGCCGTTTAAATCAACGTGTAGGCATGGGATTTCAAGTCCCATGCCTCGGTAAGGAGCACCATGGCTCACGCACCACAAATCAGAATCGCTGCCACCTACATGCGCGGCGGCACCAGCAAAGGCGTGTTCTTCAGCCTCAAGGATCTGCCCGAAGCAGCGCAGGTTCCAGGCCCGGCGCGCGACGCTTTGTTGCTGCGAGTGATCGGCAGCCCCGATCCCTACGACAAGCAGATCGACGGCATGGGCGGCGCGACGTCGAGCACCAGCAAAACCGTGATCCTGTCGAAAAGCACCCGCGCCGATCACGACGTCGATTACCTGTTCGGCCAGGTGTCGATCGACAAGCCGTTCGTCGACTGGAGCGGCAACTGCGGCAATCTCTCGGCGGCGGTCGGTTCGTTCGCCATCAGCAACGGTCTGGTCGACGCCAGCCGCATTCCGCACAACGGCGTAGCGGTGGTGCGCGTGTGGCAGGCCAACATCGGCAAGACCATCATCGCCCACGTGCCGATCACCAACGGCGAAGTGCAGGAAACCGGTGATTTCGAACTCGACGGCGTGACCTTTCCGGCGGCCGAAGTGCAAATCGAATTCATGGATCCGGCGGCGGAAGAAGAGGGCGGCGGTGGCTCAATGTTCCCCACCGGCAATCTGGTCGATGAGCTTGAGGTCCCGGGTGTCGGCACGTTCAAGGCGACCATGATCAATGCCGGGATCCCGACGATATTCGTCAACGCCGAAGACATCGGTTACACCGGCACCGAACTCCAGGGCGCGATCAACGGCGATCCAAAAGCGCTGCTGATGTTCGAGACGATTCGTGCTTACGGTGCGTTGCGCATGGGCCTGATCGCCAATCTGGAAGAAGCCGCCAAGCGTCAGCACACGCCGAAAGTCGCATTCGTCGCCAAGCCTGCGGATTACGTGGCGTCGAGCGGTAAAGCGATTGCCGCCGGTGACGTTGATCTGCTGGTGCGCGCGTTGTCGATGGGCAAGCTGCACCACGCGATGATGGGCACGGCAGCAGTGGCGATCGGCACGGCGGCGGCGATTTCCGGGACGTTGGTCAATCTTGCTGCTGGTGGCGTTGAACGCAATGCCGTGCGTTTCGGCCATCCGTCCGGGACGTTGCGCGTGGGCGCCGAGGCGACGCTGGAGAATGGCGAGTGGGTGGTGAAGAAAGCCATCATGAGCCGCAGTGCACGCGTTCTCATGGAAGGTTACGTCCGCGTGCCTGCTGACTCGTTCTGACTCGACATTTTACCCTCACCCCAGCCCTCTCCCTGAGGGAGAGGGGGCTGACAGAGGTGTCTTGCGAGGTACATCGACCTGAGAGATCGAGACGATTATGGATTCAGCGATGGACTTTCAGGTCGGTGAACCTCCACGGCATCCCCCAATCGGTCCCCTCTCCCTCGGGAGAGGGCTAGGGTGAGGGGCTACCCTCTGACACAACACAAAGAAACCAGACACCACGAACCATAAACCAGCCAAGCCCCTGAGGAAGACCCAACCACTCATTTCCCCGAACAGGAGAACCACCGTGAGCGCCAACGTCGACCTGAACAACCGCCCCGATTACGACGCAGTCCTGCAGGACATCGCCGACTACGTCCTCACCTTCAAGCCCGAATCCGCCGAGGCGCTGAACACCGCGCGCAATTGCCTGATCGACACGCTTGGCTGCGGTCTGCTGGCCCTGCGTTTCCCCGAATGCACGAAACACCTCGGCCCGATCGTCGAAGGCACGGTTGTACCGTTCGGTGCACGAGTCCCAGGTACCCCTTATCGCCTCGACCCGGTCAAAGCCGCGTGGGATATCGGCTGCATTGTCCGCTGGCTCGATTACAACGACACCTGGCTTGCCGACGAATGGGGCCATCCATCGGACAACCTCGGTGCCATCCTCGCCGTAGCCGATCACCTGTCGCAGAAACGCGTCGCCCACGGTGAGGCGCCGCTGACCCTGCGTGATGTGCTTGAAGCGATGATCATGGCCCACGAGATTCAAGGCGTGATCGCTCTGGGAAACTCCTTCAACCGGGTTGGACTCGACCACGTCATTCTGGTGAAAGTCGCCTCGACCGCCGCCAGCGCCCGACTGATGGGCGCCAATCGCGAGCAGCTGCTGTCGGCGCTGTCCCACGCCTTCGCCGACGGTCAGGCGCTGCGCACCTATCGCCATGCGCCAAACGCCGGCTCACGCAAATCCTGGGCGGCGGGGGATGCGGCGAGTCGCGGCGTAAGACTAGCCGACATTGCCATGCGTGGTGAGATGGGCATTCCCGGGGTTCTGACGGCAAAGCAGTGGGGCTTTTATGACGTGCTGTTCAGCCACACCAACAACGATCTGGCGCTGAAGCCCGAGGACAAACGCGCTTTCAGCTTTTCCCGGCCGCTCGGCAGTTACGTGATGGAAAACGTGCTGTTCAAGATCAGTTTCCCCGCCGAATTCCATGCGCAGACGGCATGCGAGGCGGCGGTGACCTTGCATCCGCTGGTTCGCAATCGGCTGCATGAGATCGACCGCATCGTCATCACCACCCATGAATCGGCGATCCGCATCATTTCCAAGGTCGGCCCGCTGGCCAATGCCGCCGACCGCGACCACTGCCTGCAATACATGACCGCCGTGCCGCTGGCATTCGGCAATCTGGTGGCGGAGCACTACGAAGACGACTTCCACAAGGCGCATCCGATCATCGATGTGCTGCGAGAAAAAATGGTGATTGTCGAAGAGCCGCGTTTCACCCGCGAATACCTTGAGCCCGACAAACGCTCGATTGCCAACGCCGTGCAGGTGTTTTTCAAGGACGGCAGCAGCACCGACAACGTCGTGGTGGAGTACCCGATCGGCCATCGCCGCCGCCGCGCCGAGGGCATTGCGTTGCTGGAGGACAAGTTCAAGGCCAACCTGGCCACGCGGTTTGCCGGCCAGCGTTGCGCTGAGATTTTTGCGCTGTGCGAGGATCAGGCGCGGCTTGAAGCCACGCCGGTGAATCGATTCATCGACCTGTTTGTGATCTGACGGACCGCGTTATCGTTCTTCGCGGGCAAGCCCGCTCCCACAGGGAATGGTGATGAACACAGAAATTGTGAACGCCTTCAGAACCTGTGGGAGCGGGCTTGCCCGCGATAGCGTCAGATCAGGCACCGCAAACCTACTTGAATCGCCGCTCAACGCCTTTTTCCACGAGAATCTTCGCCGAAATCTCTTCCACCGAGAAATGCGTGGAATTGATGTGCGGAATGTTCTCGCGGCGGAACAGGTTTTCCACTTCGCGCACTTCGAATTCGCACTGGGCGTAGCTCGAATAACGGCTGTTGGGCTTGCGCTCATTGCGGATCGCGGTCAGGCGGTCGGGGTCGATGGTCAGGCCGAACAGCTTGTGCTGATGGGCGCGCAGGGCGGTGGGCAGGGTCAGGCGTTCCATGTCGTCTTCGGTCAGCGGATAGTTGGCCGCGCGGATACCGAACTGCATGGCCATGTACAGACACGTCGGCGTTTTGCCGCATCGCGACACGCCCACTAGTATCAGATCGGCTTTGTCGTAATAGTGGGTGCGCGCGCCGTCATCGTTGTCGAGGGCGAAGTTCACCGCCTCGATGCGCTCCATGTAATTGGAGTTGTGCCCGATCGAATGGGATTTGCCGACGGTGTAGGAAGAATGCTCGGTGAGCTCCTGTTCGAGCGGCGCGAGGAAGGTCGAGAAAATGTCGATCATGAAACCATTGGACGTTGCGAGAATCTCACGGATGTCCTGATTGACGATGGTGTCGAAGATGATCGGGCGAAAGCCGTCGGTTTCAGCGGCTTTGTTGATTTGTTGTACCATGGCCCGCGCTTTTTCCACGCTGTCGATGTAGGGCCGCGTGAATTTGCTGAAGGTAATGTTTTCGAACTGCGCCAACAGGCTTTGACCCAGGGTTTCGGCGGTAATGCCGGTGCCATCGGAGATGAAGAAAGCAGATCGTTTCATTTGCACCTTGGGCCTTAAGCTGATGAGCATTTCTGGATATGATAGGCGCGATTTGCTGGCCGCCATTGGCCCGCATTCTCACTTATTTTCCAGGTCCAGGCCATACAACCGGCCAAGGCTCCCCCGGGCCGCCGGTTTCTGAGCTTTTCCAACACAGTTAGTGGAGAGATCACCTTGGTAGAGTACGTAGTTTCCCTCGATAAGCTCGGCAAACACGATGTTGAGCATGTGGGGGGCAAGAACGCATCCCTGGGCGAGATGATCAGTAACCTGGCAGGCGCCGGTGTTTCGGTCCCCGGCGGCTTCGCCACGACGGCTCAGGCCTATCGTGACTTCCTCGAACTGAGCGGCCTGAACGATCAGATCCACAAGGCCCTCGACGCGCTCGACGTCGACGACGTCAATGCCCTGGCCAAGACCGGTGCGCAGATCCGTCAGTGGATCATGGACGCCGAATTCCCTGAAAAGCTCAACACCGAGATCCGCACCGCGTTCGCCGCGCTGTCGGCCGGCAATCCTGACGTGGCCGTGGCCGTACGTTCTTCCGCCACCGCCGAAGACCTGCCGGACGCGTCCTTCGCCGGTCAGCAGGAAACCTTCCTGAACATCCGTGGTGTGGAAAACGTTATCCGCGCCGCCAAAGAGGTGTTCGCTTCGCTGTTCAACGACCGTGCGATTTCCTACCGCGTGCACCAGGGCTTCGACCACAAACTGGTCGCCCTGTCGGCTGGCGTGCAGCGCATGGTGCGTTCGGAAACCGGCACCGCCGGCGTGATGTTCACCCTCGATACCGAATCGGGTTTCCGTGACGTGGTGTTCATCACCGGCGCTTATGGCCTGGGCGAAACCGTCGTACAAGGCGCGGTCAACCCGGATGAGTTCTACGTACACAAAGGCACCCTGGAAGCCGGTCGTCCGGCCATCCTGCGCCGCAACCTGGGCAGCAAAGCCATCAAGATGATCTACGGCGACGAGGCCAAGGCCGGTCGTTCGGTCAAGACCGTCGATGTCGACAAGGCCGAACGCGCGCGTTTCTGCCTGACCGACGCCGAAGTCAGCGAGCTGGCCAAGCAGGCGATGATCATCGAGAAGCACTACGGCTGCCCGATGGACATCGAGTGGGCCAAGGACGGTGACGACGGCAAGCTATACATCGTCCAGGCGCGTCCGGAAACCGTGAAAAGCCGCACCCAGGCCAACGTCATGGAGCGTTACCTGCTCAAGGAAACCGGCACCGTGCTGGTGGAAGGTCGGGCGATCGGCCAGCGCATCGGCGCCGGCAAAGTACGCATCATCAAAGACGTCTCGGAGATGGACAAAGTCCAGCCGGGCGACGTTCTGGTATCCGACATGACCGACCCGGACTGGGAACCAGTGATGAAGCGCGCCAGCGCCATCGTCACCAACCGTGGCGGGCGTACCTGCCACGCGGCGATTATCGCCCGTGAGCTGGGCATCCCGGCAGTGGTAGGTTGCGGCAACGCCACCCAGCTGCTGAAGGATGGCCAGGGCGTGACCGTATCCTGCGCCGAAGGCGACACCGGCTACATTTTCGAAGGCGAACTGGGCTTCGACATCAAGAAGAACTCCGTCGACGCCATGCCGGAGCTGCCGTTCAAGATCATGATGAACGTCGGCAACCCGGATCGTGCCTTCGACTTCGCCCAATTGCCGAACGCCGGCGTTGGTCTGGCGCGTCTGGAATTCATCATCAACCGCATGATCGGCGTGCACCCGAAAGCGCTGTTGAACTACGACGGTCTGCCGCAGGAAATCAAGGACAGCGTCGACAAGCGTATTGCCGGTTACAGCGACCCGGTCGACTTCTACGTCGACAAACTGGTGGAAGGCATCAGCACCCTGGCTGCAGCGTTCACGCCGAAAAAAGTCATCGTGCGTCTGTCGGACTTCAAGTCCAACGAATACGCCAACCTGATCGGCGGCAAGCTCTACGAGCCGGAAGAAGAAAACCCGATGCTGGGCTTCCGTGGCGCTTCGCGTTACATCAGCGAATCGTTCCGCGATTGCTTCGAGCTCGAATGCCGCGCGCTGAAACGCGTGCGCAACGAGATGGGCCTGACCAACGTGGAAATCATGGTGCCGTTCGTCCGTACGCTCGGCGAAGCCAGCCAGGTGGTCGATCTGCTCGCCGAGAACGGCTTGAAGCGCGGCGAGAACGGTCTGCGCGTGATCATGATGTGCGAACTGCCATCGAACGCGATTCTGGCCGAGGAATTCCTCGAATTCTTCGACGGTTTCTCGATCGGCTCCAACGACCTGACCCAACTGACTTTGGGTCTGGACCGCGATTCGGGGATCATCGCGCACCTGTTCGACGAGCGGAATCCGGCGGTGAAGAAGCTGTTGGCCAACGCCATTCAGGCCTGCAACAAGGCCGGCAAGTACATCGGCATCTGCGGTCAGGGTCCTTCGGACCACCCGGATCTGGCCAAGTGGCTGATGGAACAGGGCATCGAAAGCGTGTCGCTGAACCCGGACACCGTGCTGGAAACCTGGTTCTTCCTCGCCGAAGGTCAGGCTTGATCTGTATGTAATTGGCCCGCGCCCCATGTGGGAGCGGGCCTTGAGATTGAAGTAGGGCGGGCTCCAACGGATGCCGCCCTTTTTTGTGCAAGAGCATTATGCAAAGCAGCAGCAACCTGTTTCCTGTCGCGCTGATCAGCGCCGAACGGCGCGGCGATCTGAGCGAAGACGTCTATCGATTGAAACCCGGCAACAGCCCGGACTGGTCCGTGGAGATCGCCGTCACCCGCCTGGGGATGGCCGATGACACGGCGCCACGCGGCGTGCCGGTGATTCTGTTGCACGGCAGCTTTTCCAATCGGCGCTTCTGGTTTTCCCCCAAAGGCCTCGGGCTCGGCGCGTATCTGACGCGGCTGGGCTTCGACGTGTGGATTCCGGAAATGCGCGGTCACGGCCTGTCCCAGCGCAATGAGGACTACCGGCGCAACCGCGTGGCCGACTATGCCCGCTACGATCTGCCGGCGATTGCCGCGTTCGTGCGTGAGCAGAGCGGACAGATCCCGCACTGGATCGGCCATTCGCTGGGCGGCATCACCCTGGCGGCGGCGCTCGGTGGCGAATATCTCGGCGAACCGGCCGTGGCCTCGGCGGCGTTTTTCGGCACCCAGGTCAGCCGCACCTACTGGCCGTTGAAAATCCCACCGGTGGAGTGGGGCGGGCGCTTTATTCTCAAGCGTTTCGCGCAGTTGTCCGGCTCACGCCTCAAACGCGGCCCGGAAGACGAGCCGATCGGCCTGGCCATCGAAAGCATGCGCTGGTACGGCTTGTTCGGCCGCTTCGGCGACAAGGACAAGGATTGGTGGGCCGGTCTTGCCGAGGTGCAGGTGCCGGTGCTGGCGGTGACGGCAGCGGGCGATCATCAGGATCCGGCGTGGGCCTGCCGCAAGCTGTTCGAGCAGATCGGCTCAGAGTGCAAGCAGTTCATCAATCTGGGCCGCGAGCAGGGCTTCTCGGATAATTTCGGTCATGTCGAAATGTTGGTGAGCAAAGCGGCGCAGGCTGAGGTGTGGCCGCTGGTGGCGCGCTGGTTGAACGATCAGCAGACGCCGTTGCTGGCGCAGACGACGGATCTGGCCGCTGCGGTGTGAGGGGCGTTCCGTTCAGCCTGGCTTGCGGCTAAGATATGACGCATTGTGCGGTTCCGGTCATATTTCGTGACTGTTTAGCGATAACGTTTCAGCTGCGGTTCAGGTTCGCTCAGCGACCATGGCATGGACTAAGGTAAACAGCGACCGCCGGAACTCGTCTCATCAGAATGCGGCATCCTTGATCGTCTTCCTTGTTACAGGAGTTTTTCGATGGAACATTACCTTACGCCTGACCTGTGCGACGCCTACCCGGAGCTGGTGCAGGTGCTGGAACCGATGTTCAGCAATTTCGGCGGCCGGGATTCCTTCGGCGGCGAAATCGTGACCATCAAGTGCTTCGAAGACAATTCGCTGGTCAAGGAGCAGGCCGAACTCAATGGCAAAGGCAAAGTGCTGGTGGTTGATGGGGGCGGTTCGCTGCGCCGCGCCCTGTTGGGCGACATGATCGCCGCCAAGGCCGCGCAGAACGGTTGGGAAGGGCTGGTGATCTACGGTTGCATCCGTGACGTCGACGTCATCGCCCAGACCGATCTCGGCGTGCAGGCGCTGGCCAGCCATCCGATGAAAACCGACAAGCGCGGCATTGGCGACCTCAACGTCCCGGTGACTTTCGCCGGCGTGACGTTCCACCCGGGCCAGTACATTTATGCGGACAACAACGGCGTGATCGTGTCGCCGAGCCCGCTGAAAATGCCTGAATAAGCTTTTCGACAAGGGATGCGGATGTTCGAGGAAGAAAACGCGCAATGGGGGCTGGTGCATGCCCTGGTGCTGGACGGCAAGGGCGGTGCGCGTTCGATAGCCCGGACTGAGCTCGACGATTTGCAGCTGCTGGCCCATGAAAGCCTGTGGCTGCACTGGGATCGCAGCCATCCGCAGACCCAGACCTGGCTGCGCAAATCCAGCGGGCTCAATGAATTCACCTGCGATCTGTTGCTGGAAGAGAATACCCGCCCGCGTCTGTTGCCATTGCCCGACTCCGAGCTGCTGCTGTTTCTGCGCGGGGTCAATCTCAACCCGGGCGCCGAGCCGGAAGATATGGTCTCGGTGCGGATTTTCGCCTCGGCTCAGCGAGTGATTTCCCTGCGCTTGCGTCCGTTGCGCGCTACGGATGAGTTGCTGGCGCTGCTGGGTGAGGGCAAAGGGCCAAGAACTTCCTCGGAATTGATGCTGTATCTGGCGCAGTTCCTCACCAACAAAGTGCAGGATCTAGTCACGTGCCTGTCGGAAGTGGTGGATGAAGAGGAAGAAAAACTCGACGCCGACGAACGGTATACCCCCGAGCATGGGGCGATTTTGCACATCCGTCGCAGAGCGGCCGGGCTGAAGCGTTTTCTTGCGCCGCAGCGGGACATTTTCGGACAGCTGACGCGGATCAAACTGCCGTGGTTCGTCGAAGACGATGCCGACTACTGGAACGAATTGAACAACAGCCTGACCCGTTATCTGGAAGAGCTCGAATTGACCCGAGAGCGCGTAGGGCTTGTGCTGGAGGCCGAAGACCGGCGTTTGAGCGTGCACATGAACCGCACCATGTATCGCTTCGGCATCATTACCTGCATCTTTTTGCCGATGAGTTTCATCACCGGTCTGCTCGGCATCAATGTCGGTGGTATTCCGTTTGCTGAAAGCCCGTATGGTTTCCTGATTGCCTGCTTGACGGTACTCGCCCTGGCGTTCGGTCAGTGGTGGTTGTTCCGTCGATTGCGCTGGGTGTGAACATGGCGCATGTGACCCGAGTAAATCTGCCCGCGTCTTTCACAGACATCACGAGAGGTGCGTATGCACGATCCGTTTGAACAGTCTTTGCGCGACATGCTCAACGCTTCGCCGTCCAGCCGCGACGACGATGCGTGCCTGGGCCGCGTACTCAAAACCGCCAACCGCCAGGTCGGCGCCGGTGATCTGTTCAGCCTGCTGGGCCGCTGGCTGCCCGCGCTGATGATCGCCCTGAACAATGGCTCGGCGCATGTCTCGCCGGTTTCCCGTCTTCGTAAAACCACTGCTCGCACTGCTGATAAGGCTGATTGAATATGGAACTTGATCTCTGGACTCAGAGCCTCGTCACTGCAATGACTGCGTTGTGGACCAAAGTCGCTAACTTCATTCCGAACCTGTTCGGCGCACTGGTTGTGCTGCTGCTGGGTTTCGTCGTGGCCAAGCTGCTCGACACCTTGCTCTCCAAATTGCTCGCAAAACTGGGCCTCGATCGCCTGATGGGCGGCACCGGGCTGACCAAGCTGATGTCGCGCGCCGGGCTGCAGGTGCCGATCTCGACGCTGATCGGTAAAATCGTCTACTGGTTCGTTCTGCTGATTTTTCTGGTTTCTGCGGCAGAATCCCTTGGCCTCGAGCGAGTTTCAGCTACGCTGGACATGCTGGCGTTGTATCTGCCGAAAGTATTCGGCGCCGCGCTGGTGTTGCTGGTCGGGGTCCTGCTGGCGCAACTGGCCAACGGGCTGGTGCGCGGCGCAGCAGAAGGCGTAGGCCTGGACTACGCTTCGGGGTTGGGGCGGATCGCGCAGGGGCTGGTGATCATCATCAGCATCTCGGTTGCGATCAGCCAGCTCGAGGTCAAGACCGACCTGCTGAACCATGTGATTGTTATCGTATTGATTACCGTTGGTCTGGCAGTTGCGCTGGCCATGGGTTTGGGAAGCCGGGAAATTGCCGGTCAGATTCTTGCGGGAATCTATGTGCGTGAGCTGTACGAGGTTGGGCAACAAGTGCGTGTTGGCGAGGTCGAAGGCCAGATCGAAGAGATCGGCACGGTTAAAACCACATTGCTGACCGATGAGGGTGAGCTAGTCTCTCTCTCCAATCGGATCCTGCTGGAACAGCATGTGAGTAGCCGCTAAACCGGCAAACCCTGCTAATGTATGCCGCCGCAAAATGCCAGCCGAGGCTGGTTGTGGCGGACATTGACCTGACTGTCGGCACGACTTGTTTTGAATAAAGCCCAACCGCTATCCACGCGCTACGACCCCCGCGAGCTCTCTGATGAGGAGTTGGTCGCGCGCTCGCATACCGAGCTGTTTCACGTAACGCGCGCCTACGAAGAGTTGATGCGGCGTTACCAGCGAACATTATTTAACGTCTGCGCGAGATATCTTGGGAACGATCGCGACGCAGACGATGTCTGTCAGGAAGTGATGCTGAAGGTGCTGTACGGCCTGAAGAACTTCGAGGGGAAATCGAAGTTCAAAACCTGGCTTTACAGCATCACTTACAACGAATGCATCACGCAGTATCGGAAGGAACGGCGTAAGCGTCGCTTGATGGACGCTCTCAGTCTGGACCCTCTTGAAGAAGCGTCTGAAGAAAAGGCGCCGAAGCCGGAGGAGAAGGGTGGGCTTGATCGCTGGCTGGTGTATGTGAATCCGATTGACCGCGAAATTCTGGTGCTACGATTTGTCGCAGAGCTGGAGTTTCAGGAGATCGCAGACATCATGCACATGGGTTTGAGTGCGACAAAAATGCGTTACAAACGCGCTCTAGATAAATTGCGTGAGAAATTTGCAGGCATTGCTGAAACTTAGTTCAGCGCAAATATCTCTTACGTGTAGGCAAGTTCTGATAGACTTGCCGCCGAGTTGTCCCCCGGTTTGCGGGACTGCTTCACAATCACCAGATGGGGATTTAACGGATGAAACTGAAAAACACCTTGGGCTTGGCCATTGGTTCTCTGATTGCCGCCACTTCGTTCGGCGCTCTGGCACAAGGCCAAGGCGCAGTTGAAATCGAAGGCTTCGCTAAGAAAGAACAATTCGACAGCGCTCGTAACTTCAAGAACAACGGCAACCTGTTCGGCGGTTCGATCGGTTACTTCCTGACCGACGACGTTGAACTGCGTCTGGGCTACGACGAAGTGCACAACGTACGTGCCGACGATGGCAAGAACGTCAAAGGCGCTAACACCGCTCTGGACGCTCTGTACCACTTCAACAACCCAGGCGACATGATTCGTCCATACGTTTCGGCCGGTTTCTCTGACCAGAGCATCGACCAGAACGGTTCGAACGGTCGTAACCGTTCCACCTTCGCCAACGTTGGCGGCGGTGCCAAGCTGTACTTCACCGAGAACTTCTACGCCCGTGCCGGCGTTGAAGCTCAGTACAACATCGACCAGGGCGACACCGAGTGGGCTCCTAGCGTCGGTATCGGTGTGAACTTCGGTGGCGGCTCCAAGCCAGCTGCTGCTCCAGTTCCAGCACCTGCTGAAGTCTGCTCCGACAGCGACAACGATGGCGTTTGCGACAACGTTGACAAGTGCCCGGACACCCCAGCCAACGTAACCGTTGACGCTGATGGCTGCCCAGCAGTTGCTGAAGTTGTTCGTGTTGAGCTGGACGTGAAATTCGACTTCGACAAGTCGGTAGTCAAGCCAAACAGCTACGGCGACATCAAGAACCTGGCTGACTTCATGAAGCAGTACCCATCCACCACCACTACTGTTGAAGGTCACACTGACTCCGTCGGTCCTGACGCTTACAACCAGAAACTGTCCGAGCGTCGTGCAAACGCCGTTAAGCAAGTTCTGACCAACCAGTACGGTGTTGAATCGTCCCGCGTTCAGTCTGTTGGCTACGGCGAATCCCGCCCAGTTGCTGACAACAAAACTGACGCTGGCCGCGCTGTAAACCGTCGCGTAGAAGCGCAGGTTGAAGCTCAAGCTAAGTAATTAGCTGCCGCTGATGGAAAAGCCCGGCTCAGGCCGGGCTTTTCTTTGTCTACGATTTGGCTTTGACGCTTAAAGCGCCTGCACGTTGTACGCCGTCCCGGAGCTGCCGAAGGCTGCGATCTTTTGCTCTTGAGCAGCGGCCACCACTGCGCCAATCACCAGAATCGCCGGGCTTTTCAATTCAAACGCCGAGGCATCCTCAGCCATCGCACTCAGGTCACTGCGACATTCACGCTGATGCGCCAAAGAGGCGTTTTCGATCATCGCCACTGGCGTATCCGCCGCCATCCCTCCGGCCAGCAGCTGATCACGAATCTCGCCCAGCTTGGCCACGCCCATGTAAACCACCAGCGTCGTCCCGCCTTGCGCCAGCGCCTGCCAGTTCAACTGGCTGTCATCCTGCGTGTGCGCAGTCACCAACGTTACTCCGCGCGCCACGCCCCGCAACGTCAGCGGAATATCGCACTGGGTCGCCCCGGCCAGTCCAGCGGTGATGCCATTGACCAGTTCCACTTCAACCCCGCGCTCGCGCAACCACTGCGCTTCTTCGCCACCGCGGCCGAAAATGCACGGATCGCCGCCCTTCAGGCGCACCACGCATTTGCCCTGGCGCGCATAACGCAGCATCAGGCGATGAATGAATGCCTGCGGCGTCGAACGGCAGCCGCCGCGTTTGCCCACCGGGATCACCCGCGCAGCCGGGCAGTGCTCCAGCACCGCGTCGTTGACCAGATCATCGATCATCACCACATCGGCCTCGCGCAATGCGCGCACCGCTTTGAGCGTCAGCAACTCCGGATCGCCAGGGCCTGCGCCCACCAGCCAGACTTTCGCATTCATGGTGTTGTCCTCGTTAAATGACCGCGACCGGCCGCGCTTCGGCAGCCAGCAGACGCTTGATTTCCGGCACGCAGGAACCGCATTGCGTACCGCATCGGAGATTGTTTTTCAGGCCTTGCAGATCCAGGCCCTGGCGAATGCCGGCGCAGACTGCGTTGAGGCTGACGTTTTCGCAATTGCACAAGGTCTTGTCGGTGGCGATCGCTCCGACAGTGCCCGGCGGCGCGCTCATCGGCGCGAGCAGCCAGCGCCGCAGTTGTTGGTCGGCGCGGCCCTCCAGCCACAGGCTCTGCAACCAGTGTTGCGCAAGGGTTTCGCCGGCCAGGCGAATGGCGGTGATACGGCCGTTTTCGATGCGCACGCGCTTGCCAATGGCGCGACGCGGATCGTCATAGGCTAGAACCGGGCCATCCAGCAGTGACAGGCACTGGTCGATCTCGCCCAGCAGCTGTGGATCCGGCGCCTGGCCGTGTGCAGCGCGTATCAGCAGCGCTGGCCGCTCACGACCGACAAGGCTGAGGCTGACGTAGGAAAACGCCTCGCACAGCGGTCGTAGCGTCTCGAAATGCCGTTGAACATCACCCTCAATCAAGGCGAACAGTTGCCACGGCAGATTGACTGCCTCCAGACGCACGCCGCTGTGCTTGAGCTCCGGTTGCCTGGACAGCGGATCAAACGCCGGCAAGGTCAGCGTGTTGACGCCGCCCTTGAGATAGCGATCGCCCCAGTGCATCGGCAGGAACGCCTGGCCCGGACGCACGCTGTCGTCGCTGCCGACCGCAACAATCACTGCGCCACGGCGGCTTTTCAGATTGACCAGATCACCGGGCTGCAAGCGGTGCCGGCGCATTTCGTCAGGGTGCAGGCTCAGCACGGCTTCGCTGACGTGGCCGAACAATTGCGCGGCGGTGCCGGTGCGGCTCATGCCGTGCCACTGGTCACGCAGGCGACCGGTGATCAAAGTCAGCGCGAAGCGCGCGTCGCGTTGTTCCTTGGCGGCGCGGTACGGATCGGCAATGAACTGCGCGCGGCCATTGGCCGTAGGGAAAATGCCGTCGCCGTACAAGCGTGGCGTGCCTTGGCGGGCGCCGGCAGGGAAGGGCCATTGCTGCGGACCGATCTCGTCGATCAAGGCATGACTGATCCCGGACAGATCCAGGTCTCGCCCACGGGTCAGCGCTTTGAATTCATCAAACAACTGCGAAGGTTGATCGAAAGCGAACAGGCTTGGCTGCTTGGGGCGCAGACGTTTCTCCAGACGCTGTGCGAAATCCACCGTGATTGCCCAGTCCGGCCGCGCTTCGCCCGGTGCGACAACCGCTTTGCGCACGTGGGAAATGCGCCGCTCGGAGTTGGTCACCGAACCTTCTTTCTCGCCCCAACTGGCGGCGGGTAACAGCAGGTCGGCAAACGCAGCGGTTTCGGTGGTGCGAAAGGCTTCCTGCAACACCACAAACGGGCAGGCCTCAAGCGCTGCGCGGACTGCGCTTTGATCAGGCATCGATTGCGCCGGGTTGGTACAGGCAATCCACAGTGCTTTGATTTTGCCGCTGCGCAGGCTTTCGAACAGCTCGATGGCGCTCAGGCCCGGCGCCTCGGGCAAGCTCTCCACGCCCCAATACGCCGCCACCTCGGCGCGATGCTCCGGGTTGGCGGCATCGCGGTGACCCGGCAGCAGATTGGACAGACTGCCGGTTTCCCGCCCGCCCATCGCATTTGGCTGACCGGTGAGAGAGAAAGGTCCTGCACCGGGCCGGCCAATTTGCCCGGTGGCCAGGTGCAGATTGATCAGCGCGCTGTTTTTCGCGCTGCCGGCGGTGGACTGATTCAGGCCCATGCACCACAGCGACAGGAAGCTCGGCGCAGTGCCGACCCATTGCGCGCATTGCTGCAGTTGCTCGATGCTGATGCCGCACAGCTGCGAAACCATTTGCGGGGTGTAATCGCGGACCAGCGTTTTGAGTTCGACGAGGCCTTCGGTGTGCGCCTTGATGAAATCGCGATCAATCCAGTCTTCCCACAGCAGCAGATGCAAAATCCCATGGAACAACGCGACATCTGTGCCCGGAAGAATCGCCAGATGCAGGTCGGCCAGATCGCAGGTGTCGGTGCGACGCGGGTCGATAACGATGACTTTCATCTGCGGGCGACGGGATTTGGCTTCCTCCAGCCGGCGAAAAAGTACCGGATGGGCGTAGGCCATGTTACTGCCGACGATCATCACGCAGTCGCTCAGCTCCAGGTCTTCGTAACTGCACGGCGGCGCGTCGGCGCCGAGGCTGCGTTTGTAGCCGACCACCGCCGAAGACATGCACAGCCGCGAATTGCTGTCGATGTTGTTGGTGCCGACCAGCGCCCGCGCCAGTTTGTTGAAGGCGTAGTAGTCCTCAGTGAGCAACTGCCCGGAGATGTAGAACGCCACGCTGTCCGGGCCGTGCTCGGCGATGGTTTCGGCGAACACGTTGGTCGCGTGGTCGAGGACGGTATCCCAGTCAGTACGGCTGCGCGCCAGGCCTTTGCCCAGGCGCAGTTCCGGGTACAAGGCGCGGGCGGCGAGGTCGCCGGTCAGGTGCAGCGTCGAGCCTTTGCTGCACAGTTTGCCGAAGTTGGCCGGGTGCGCCGGATCGCCGCTGACGCCGAGGATGCGCTCGCCGTCATGCTCGATCAGTACGCCGCAGCCGACCCCGCAGTAACAGCAGGTCGAGGCGGTCGTCTGGCGGTTCATCAGATGGCGTCCCGCAGGGCCAGTTGCACCCGGCCATTCTCGACCCGCGCCGGATGGTGATGGGCACAGCCGATGTCCGGCGCCTGAGCTTCGCCGGTTTCGAGGTCGATCTGCCAGTTGTGCAGTGGGCAGGCCACGCGCTTGCCATAGATCAGGCCCTGCGACAGCGGGCCGCCCTTGTGCGGGCAGCGGTCATCGAGGGCGAAAACCTCGTCGTCGCTTGTACGAAAAATCGCGATGTCACCTTTCGGTCCGGCAATGATCCGCGAACCGAGGGCGTTGATCTCTTCCAGCGCACAGATATCGAGCCAGTTCATGCCGGCACCTCCAGGTTTTTCACGGGGATCACGTCGAATTCTTTCTTCAGTTGCGGCTGCGCCAGCCGCTCCTTCCATGGGTCCTGTTCGAACGACAGGGAGAATTGCAGCCGCTCATTCAGGGCCTTGCGCCGCTCGGCGTCTTCGAGCACGTTCTTCTTGATGTGCTCCATGCCGACCCGTTGCAGGTAGTGCACGGTGCGTTCGAGGTAGAAGGCTTCTTCGCGGTAGAGCTGCAGGAACGCGCCGTTGTATTCACGGACTTCCTCGGCAGTCTTGAGCTTGACGAAGAACTCGGCGACTTCGGTCTTGATCCCGCCGTTGCCACCGATGTACATCTCCCAGCCGGAGTCGACGCCGATAATTCCTACGTCCTTGATGCCCGCTTCCGAGCAGTTGCGTGGGCAGCCGGACACGGCCAGCTTCACTTTGTGCGGCGACCACATGTTGAACAGGTCGTGCTCGAGTTCGATGCCCAGTTGCGTCGAGTTCTGCGTGCCGAAGCGGCAGAACTCGCTGCCGACGCAGGTTTTCACGGTGCGGATGGATTTGCCGTAGGCGTGGCCGGACGGCATGTCGAGGTCTTTCCAGACGCCGGGCAGATCCTGTTTCTTGATCCCCAGCAAGTCGATGCGCTGACCGCCAGTGACCTTGACCATCGGCACGTTGTACTTGTCGGCCACATCGGCGATACGCCGCAGTTCCGACGGATTGGTCACGCCGCCCCACATGCGCGGCACCACCGAATAGGTGCCGTCCTTCTGAATGTTGGCGTGGGCGCGTTCGTTGATCAGACGCGATTGCGGGTCGTCCTTGGCCTCGCCCGGCCAGGTGGAAATCAGGTAGTAGTTGAGCGCCGGGCGACAGGTCGCGCAGCCATTGGGCGTGCGCCAGTTCAGGTAACTCATGGTCTCGGCGATGGTCAGCAGGTGTTCCTGGCGGATCGCCTGACGAATCTGCCCGTGGTTGAGGTCGCTGCAACCGCAGATGGCTTTTTCGCTTTTCGGTTTGACGTCGGCCGCGCCACCCACCGTATTGATCAGGATCTGTTCAACAAGGCCGGCGCAGGAACCGCAGGAGCTGGCAGCCTTGGTGTGTTTCTTCACTTCATCGACGCTGAACAGGCCGTGTTCCTGAATCGCCTTGACGATGGTGCCCTTGCACACACCGTTGCAGCCACACACTTCGGCGCTGTCGGCCATGACCATGGCTTTGTCCTGGCCTTGATGTCCTACGTCGCCTAAAGCGTTTTCGCCGAACATGAGGTGATCGCGGATCTCGCCGATGGCGTGATTCTCACGAATCTGCCGGAAATACCAACCGCCATCTGCCGTATCGCCGTACAGACAGGCGCCGACCAGCACGTCATCCTTGATCACCAGTTTTTTGTACACGCCGCCGATCGGGTCGGAGAGGGTGATGGTCTCGGTGCCTTCGCCGCCCATGAAATCGCCGGCGGAGAACAGGTCGATGCCGGTGACTTTCAATTTGGTCGAGGTCACTGAACCCTGATAGCGAGCGAAACCCAGTTGCGCGAGGTGATTGGCGCAGACCTTGGCCTGTTCGAACAGCGGTGCAACGAGGCCGTAGGCAATGCCGCGATGGCTGGCGCATTCGCCGATTGCGTAGATGCGCGGGTCGTAGGTTTGCAGGGTGTCGTTGACCAGAATCCCGCGATTGCACGGGATGCCGGCCTTTTCTGCCAGTTCGGTGTTGGGGCGGATGCCGGCGGCCATCACCACCAGATCGGCAGGAATGATGTCGCCGTTCTTGAACTGCACCGAGCCGACCCGGCCATTGCCGGCATCGTGCAGGGCTTGGGTCTGTTCGCATAGGCGGAAGTGCAGACCACGGGATTCCAGCGCCGATTGCAGAAGCTGGCCGCTGGTCTTGTCCAGTTGCCGCTCCAGCAGCCATTCGCCGAGGTGCACCACGGTCACGTGCATGCCGCGCAGCATCAGGCCATTGGCCGCTTCGAGGCCGAGCAGGCCGCCGCCGATGACTACGGCGTGCTTGTGGGTCCTGGCGGTGTCGATCATGGCCTGGGTGTCGGCGATGTCGCGATAGCCGATCACGCCCTGCAAAGTGTTGCCGGGGATTGGCAGGATGAACGGGGTCGAGCCGGTGGCGATCAGCAGGCGATCGTACTCGGCTTCGGTGCCGTCCTCGGCAATCACTCGGCGTTTGACCCGGTCGATCTCCACCACTTTACGGTTGAGCAGCAACTTGATGTTGTTTTCCAGATACCAGTCGAGGTCGTTGAGGACGATCTCTTCGAAAGTCTGCTCGCCGGCCAGCACCGGCGACAGAAGGATGCGGTTGTAGTTGGTGTGCGGTTCGGCGCCGAAGACGGTGATGTCGTAGAGCTCGTCGCTCAGCTTGAGCAGTTCTTCCAGGGTACGCACCCCGGCCATGCCATTGCCGATCATCACCAGTTTGAGTTTTTTCATCAGGTTCTCCGGGAGCTGCGGCTGGCCTCTGGTGGGCCGTCGGGCCTTGCTCGACAAATTTCGCGCAAACAAAAAAAGGCGTCCCGCTAGTTGCCTAGCGAGGACGCCTTTGTCCTGGTCCCGTTCTCTCGGGAAGCGCAGCCTTCGTCGTTGAAGGTTGGGCTTTATGTATGGTGAAAAGGGTAATGCAGTGGTTGTGCCAACTTGGGTGGACGCGGTTTTATTGGGTGTTCGGGTTGTGACAGGAGGTTTTTTGCACCGAATCGAGGCGTGTTGCTCGTTCGTGGCGCGTTAATTCTTGGGGTTAAGCGGTGTCACACCGAATGCCTTCGCGAGCAGGCTCGCTCCCACAAGGTGTCTGCGAACGACACAAATGCCCTGTGGGAGCGAGCTTGCTCGCGAATGGCGCGGCGCGATTCAACTGTGAAACAACAAAACCAGCAGCACTACATTCCCCAGCAACGCCAGCAACGCCATGGTCCGCCAGACCTTCAACGGCTCCCGCTCCAACAAAGGCCGGGGCCGCACACTCAAACTTTGCCGCTCACCCTGTTCCAGCACCAGCAGCCACTCTTCAGCGGTTTCGAAGCGTTGCTGCGGATCGGCGGCGACGCCGCGTTCCAGACTTTGCGCCAGCCAGTCCGGCAAGTCCGGGCGATAGCGACTGGCATTCACCGGCACGCCGAATCGGGGCCGCTGGAACGCTTCGATTTCGCCATAGGGAAAATGCCCGGTGAGCAGGTAATAGAGAGTGACACCGACAGAATACAAATCCTGTTGTGCACTCGGTGGTTCGCCGCGAAACGCTTCCGGGGCGATGAAACTAGGCGTTCCCGGCAGGGTCGACGGCGCGTCCTCCGACAGTCCCGGGCAGTAAGCCAGACCGAAATCCAGCAGGCGCAGCTCGCCGTCGTCACCTGACAGCAGGTTTTCCGGTTTGATGTCGCGATGCAGAATCTGCCGTCGATGCAGCAGCCCGACCGCGCGCAATAGTCGTTCGGCGATGTCCTGCCACTGCGCCAATGGCAACGGGCCGTTGAGTTGAAACATTTCGGCCAGCGTCGTCCCGGCGTATTCGCGCATGACGTAGTACAAATGCTGACGCTGAGTGCAGGCATGGATTTGCGGAAAATGCCGGCCGGCCACGCGCTTGAGGAACCATTCTTCCGACAGCAGCGCCTGCCCGGCTTGCGGATCGTCGGCCAGGCGCGTCGGCAAGGTCTTCAACAGCCAAGGCTGGCCCTGACTATCGAGCACGCGATACAGCAATGATTGCTGGCTCTGGCCGATGATGCCTTGCACCTGCCAGCCTTCAAACGCTTGCCCGGGTTTCAGCGTTGGCGGCAGTGGCCATTGCTGCAATTGCACCAGCGCATCGCCAATGCTCGCTTCGCCCAGCGCATCGACGCGCACCAGCAGGGCACTGGCGTTGTCCTGACTGCCGGCCAGATGCGCGGCGTTGACCAAGGTTTGCGCGGCGCTGGGCAGATCCGCTTGATCACGCAGAATCGCCGCGATTGCGGTATCGCCCAGGGTCGACCAGACGCCGTCGCTGAGCAGCACGAAGCTTTCACCCTCACGCAGTTCGCCGTCGAGGAAATCCAGGACCAGATGCTGATCGAGCCCGAGCGCACGTTTGAGCACGTGTTGCATGCCCGGTTGCTCCCAGACGTGATCCTCGCTGATGCGCTGCAAGCGCTCGGCGTGCCAGCGATAGATCCGGCAATCGCCGACGTGGGCGAGGGTGAAGCGTCGACCGCGCATCACCAGCGCGCTGACCGTGGTCAACAGCGGTTGCCCACCACCGTTGGCCTGCAGCCAGCGATTTTGCGCGAGCAGCAGGCGATCCAGCGCTTGGGCCACGCTCCAGGTTTCCGGCGTCGCGTAGTAGTCCAGCGCCAGCGCCTGCAAGGTCGAACGCGCGGCGAGGCCGCCATCGGCGCATTGGCTGACGCCGTCGGCGATGGCGAACAGATAACCCTTGCTCACCGCCAGTGCCGGCGCCGGTGTCACCGAGCGCAGGGCGTCCTGATTCTCCGCGCGCGGGCCGGTGGCGCTGGCTTCGGCGAAGCTCAGTTGCAGGGCCATTGAGGCCTCAGACCCGCGCCGCCGTTACTGCCGCCGAACCCCAGGTGGTTCTCCAGCGACGCTTGACGCCGTGCAGGCCAAACCACGCCAACACACCGAGGCTGGCGAACAACCACAGCGCCAGTTGATAGCTGCCGGTGCTTTGCTTGATCGCGCCCATGCCGGCCGCCAGGGCGAAGCCGCCAATACCGCCGGCCATGCCGATCAGCCCGGTCATCACGCCGATCTCCAGACGAAAACGCTGTGGCACCAGTTGGAAAACCGCACCGTTGCCGGCGCCCAAGCCGAGCATGGTGCAGACGAAAAGCGCCAGCGCCGCGTAGGAACTTGGCAGATTGAAGCCCACCGCTGCGATGCAGATCGCAGCGACGGTGTACATCGCCAGCAAGGTGCGGATGCCGCCGAAGCGATCGGCCAGCGCGCCACCCAGCGGCCGCATCAGGCTGCCGCCGAACACGCATGCAGCGGTGTAATAGCCGGCGGTTACCGGGCTCAGACCGTATTGATCGTTGAAGTAACCGGGCAGGGCGCTGGCCAGGCCGATGAAGCCGCCGAAGGTGACGCTGTAGAAAAACATGAACCACCAACTGTCGCGATCACCGAGGGCCTTGAAGTAGTCGGCCATGGCTTTCGGTTTTGGCCGCTGCGGGGCGTTTTTTGCCAACAGGGCGAACAGCACCAAGGTCAAAACCAGCGGGATCAGGGCGAAACCGAAAACATTGCTCCAACCGAACGCGGCGGCAATCACTGGCGCCAGCAGCGCGGCGAACACGGTGCCGGAGTTGCCCGCACCGGCGATGCCCATGGCTTTGCCTTGGTGCTCGGGCGGGTACCACTGCGAGGCCAGCGGCAGCGCCACGGCAAATGATGCGCCGGCCATGCCGAGGAACAAGCCGAGGATCAGCGCCTGTTCATAACTGCGGATGCCGAGTTTCCAGGCGCCGAACAGCGCGCAGATGACGATGACCTGGCCGATCAGCCCGGCGGTCTTGGGCGACAAGCGATCAGCGAGCATGCCCATGGCGAAGCGCAACACCGCGCCGGCCAGAATCGGCGTGGCGACGACAAGTCCGCGCTGCTGGGTGGTCAGGTGCAGGTCGGCGGCAATCTGCACCGCCAGCGGGCCGAGCAGGTACCAGACCATGAAGCTCAGGTCGAAATACAGGAAGGCCGCGAACAGGGTCGGGGTATGGCCGGATTTCCAGAAGCTTGAATTCATCGCGCACCTCGGCTGAAAAGAGTCTCGAAAGGAGTCATGCACAGCAGGTGGAGCGCCTCACGGCCGCACCACCGGCCCCGTTCTGTGGGGCCAAAACGCAAAAACGCCGCTACCTGATTCGCCGAGGGGCGAACGGGGTGAGCGACGTCTTTGTCGTAGGTGGGGCAACCGCCGTTGGTTACCTGTGCGGTTTACTTAGCGAGATTTGTGCCAACAGCTGAAAAGCAAAAGCCCCTCACCCTAGCCCTCTCCCAGAGGGAGAGGGAACCGAGCGGGGGATGGCCGAATCATTTGCCGATCTGAACGATTTCGAGTGAATCCATAATCGACTCGGTCGTTCAGGTCGGCGGACAGCGCAAGACAACGCGGTCGGTCCCCTCTCCCTCCGGGAGAGGGCTAGGGTGAGGGGCTCTTGATTTGCAGCGAAAATTTCAGCCCAGCAACTCACTCATGGCAATGATCTGCTCCGCCACCTGAATCAGCTTCTGCTGGCGGCTCATCGCCTGGCGGCGCATCAGCGTATAGGCCTCTTCCTCGTTGCAGTCCTTCATCTTCATCAGCAAACCCTTGGCCAGTTCAATGCGCTTGCGCTCGGCCAGTTGCTGGTCACGGGCCTGCAATTGCGCGCGCAAGGCCTGGTCACTCTCGAAGCGCGCCATCGCCACGTCGAGAATGGGCTGCAACCGTTGTGCGTGAATGCCTTCGACGATGTAGGCACTGACCCCGGACTTGATCGCCTGACGCATCACCCCCGGGTCATGTTCGTCGGTAAACATCACGATCGGCCGGGGCTGGTCGCGGCTAACCAGCACCACTTGCTCCATGACATCGCGGCTCGGTGACTCGGTATCGATCAGGATCACGTCCGGGCGCACCGTTTCGACGCGCGCCGGCAGGTCGATGGTCAGGCCGGACTCGTCGATCACTTCGAAGCCGGCCTCGGTCAGCGCCGCTTTCAGGCGTCCGACTTTTTTCGCGGTGTCGTTGATCAGCAGAATGCGCAACATGTTCGCGGTCTCCTGTCAGCGCTGGGCGAGAAGCGGGGCGGCGTCGTTCAACGCGTGCAGCTTGAAACTGCGCGCATAGCCCGCCGGATCGCTGCCGTCCCAGACCTTGCCATCGAGCAACTGGCTGCTGCGCAGGTCGGCGTGCGAAGCCGCAATACCGACAGCGCTCGCTGCCTCGCGGTACAGATCCAGACGCTGAACCTGGCGGGCGACGGCCAGATAATCCGGATCCTCGCGCAACAGACCCCAGCGACGGAACTGGGTCATGAACCACATGCCGTCGGAAAGGTAGGGCAGATTGACCTCGCCATCGCCATGAAAACGCAGCGCATGCGGATCCTGCCAGCGATTGCCGAGGCCGTCGGCGTAATCCCCCATGAAACGCGGCTCGATGCACGCGGCGGGGGTGTCGAGGTACTCCGCAGCGCTGAGCAATTGCGCGGTACTGCGGCGGTTTTCCGGGCTTTCTTCGATGAAGCGACTGGCCTCAAGAATGGCCATCACCAGCGCCCGCGCAGTGTTGGGATATTGCTCGACGAATTCGCGGGTGCAGCCGAGGACTTTTTCCGGGTGGTCGGGCCAGATGCTCTGGCTGGTCGCCAGGGTGAAACCGAGATCCTGCTGCACGGCGCTGGCCGCCCACGGTTCGCCGACGCAAAAGCCGTCGATGCGCCCGGCTTGCAGGTGCGCAACCATTTGCGGCGGCGGCACGACCACGCTGTCGACGTCCTGCAACGGATGAATGCCCTGGCTCGCCAGCCAGTAATAAAGCCACATCGCATGGGTGCCGGTGGGAAAGGTCTGGGCGAAGGTCAGTTTTGCGCGGCTTTGGTGCACGTGCCGATCGAGCGCTTCAGGACTGTTCACGCCAGCCTGTTGCAAACCATGGGACAGGTTCAGGCTCTGGCCATTCTGGTTCAGGCCCATCAGCACTGCCATGTCGGTGGGGGCGACGCCGCCGATGCCCAGGTGCACCGCGTAAATCAGTCCGTACAGGCTGTGCGCGGCATCCAGTTCGCCGCTGACCAGTTTGTCGCGCAGGTTGGCCCATGACGCCTGACGCTTGAGGTTCAGGGTCAGGCCGTAGGGCTGGGCGAAGCCCTGGGTGGCGGCGACCACCACCGAGGCGCAGTCGCTCAGCGCCATGAAGCCGAGATTGATCGCGCTCTTTTCCGGCGCATCGCTGCCATTGACCCAGGCCAGAGGCCCCAAGGACGTTTCGTTCATACGCTACCTCAAAAAAAACGTCGTCCCGGATTCTGCGCAGGCAAAACCCGGGGACGACGCCATTGTTCTGGCCTGCGCGCCGTCATTGGTCGGCAGACTGATGAGCGGGGTGGTGCAAGGCATATGCCAGTCGCCTGATTCGCGCAGGCGCCTCGCGCCGGGGGACGATGCCCGGCTATAATCGCCGCCTCTTTTCGCCGCCCGAGTCATTGCCGCCCATGTACACCCTGGCCCGTCAGCTGTTGTTCAAACTTTCCCCGGAAACCTCCCACGATCTGTCGCTGGATCTGATCGGCGCGGGTGGACGTTTGGGCCTCAACGGCTTGCTGTGCAAGGCGCCGGCGAAAATGCCGGTGACCGTCATGGGGCTGGAGTTCCCGAACCCGGTGGGGCTGGCGGCAGGCCTGGACAAGAACGGCGCGGCTATCGATGGCTTTGCGCAACTGGGTTTCGGTTTTGTCGAAATCGGCACCGTGACCCCGCGTCCGCAGCCGGGTAACCCGAAACCACGAATCTTCCGCCTGCCGGAAGCCGAGGCGATCATCAACCGCATGGGCTTCAACAACCTTGGCGTGGATAACCTGCTGGCGCGGGTCGCTGCGGCGAAATACCAGGGCGTGCTGGGCATCAATATCGGCAAGAACTTCGACACTCCGGTCGAGCGTGCGGTCGACGATTACCTGATCTGCCTGGACAAGGTTTACGCCCACGCCAGCTACGTCACCGTCAACGTCAGCTCGCCAAACACCCCGGGCCTGCGCAGCCTGCAGTTCGGTGACTCGCTCAAGCAATTGCTCGCTGATCTGGCCACCCGTCGCGCCGAACTGGCCCTGCGTCACGGCAAGCATGTGCCGCTGGCGATCAAGATCGCGCCGGACATGACCGACGAAGAAACTGCGCAGGTTGCCCAGGCGTTGATCGAAACCGGCATGGACGCGGTCATCGCCACCAATACGACTTTGAGCCGTGTCGGCGTCGAAGGCATGGAGCATGGCGACGAGGCGGGCGGTCTGTCGGGTGCGCCGGTGCGTGAGAAGAGCACCCACACCGTGAAAGTGCTGGCGGGCGAATTGGCCGGGCGTTTGCCGATCATTGCCGCGGGCGGCATTACCGAGGGCAAACACGCGGCGGAGAAAATCACTGCTGGCGCGAGCCTGGTGCAGATCTATTCGGGCTTCATCTACAAAGGCCCGGCGCTGATTCGTGAATCGGTGGATGCGATCGCCGCGTTGCGCTGAGGATTGCCGAGGCGTTGGGGGGCCTTTGTGGCGAGGGGATTTATCCCCGCTGGGCTGCCCAGCAGCCCCAAACCTTGCACATTGATATGCCAGTTAAATTGAAATTCCGAATTCGCGACTGCTGCGCAGCCGAGCGGGGATAAATCCCCTCGTCACGTGGAACCCGGTTAACCCTTTTTGCAGGCATTAAAAAGGGCTCCTCGAAGGAGCCCCTGGGCCGTAGCCCGCCGTCCGGGAAGGACGTGCGTGGTTAATTCATTGCAAATTCAGATTGTCGTGTCGGAATAAATGCCCTGTGTCAGCCGACGGCGTGAAGTTCGTTGAGTCTGTGGATTCCCGCAGTGCCGGTCATACCGTCCCAGTTGTCGCCGCGTCCTTCTCGCCAGCCGTTGATCCAGGCTTGACGTACCGACGGTAGAGTAAATGGGCAAAGCTCACGGGATTTGCCACCAACGCCATATTGATATCCGCGCAAAAATGCTCTTTCCAACGGATCACGCTTAAGTCTTCTCATAGGGTGTTTCCCTCACTTGTTGACTGTAGTGTCGCGTTGACCTCAATTGAGGTCTGGCAGAAAAAACCTGCCATCGTGCGGCTCGCTGCCGGCGTGGCGAGCCAAGGTGTTGACGCCGTTGCGACGTCAACCTGTGCTCAGTTCTAACCAATGAGTCACACCGAGGGAATGATCGTTTTGTCATAAGCACGTAACGTAAAGGATGCTATGGCGATAAGTAACCGCGTATTTATCCAACGTTCAATGCGCAAACCCCGGTATGATCGGCGCCCCGCTGACTCAGGGGGTTAATCCTTTAGTGAGAATGACCCACGTTTGCGCTTGGGTAATATTCGACGAAGGGTCGCTTTCAGTCTTTTTGTTGCACCAACTTTTTTATCTGTCCCGGCATCTAAGCTCTTTTAACCCGAGCAGCGGGGATGGAACGGCACACCTTCGTGCCACGCGGGCGCTCTTTCAGAAAAGCGCCTGATTGAAAACCGGGTCGGCAATGCGTTGCCGGCCCACTAGCCAAAGGCTCTGGAATTACCATGTCCGATCGTTTCGAACTCTTCCTCACTTGCCCCAAAGGCCTTGAAGGCCTGCTCATCGAGGAAGCCGTCGGGCTTGGCCTTGAAGAAGCGCGCGAGCACACCTCCGCCGTGCGTGGCATGGCGACCATGGAAACCGCCTATCGCCTGTGCCTCTGGTCGCGTCTGGCCAACCGCGTGTTGCTGGTGCTCAAGCGTTTCCCGATGAAGGACGCCGAAGACCTCTACCACGGCGTGCTCGACATCGACTGGCAGGATCACATGCTCAGCGACGGCACCCTGGCCGTTGAATTCAGCGGCCACGGCTCGGGCATCGACAATACCCACTTCGGCGCGCTGAAAGTCAAAGACGCCATCGTCGACAAACTGCGCACGCCGCAGGGCGATCGTCCATCCATCGACAAACTCAACCCGGACCTGCGCATTCACCTGCGTCTGGATCGCGGCGAAGCGATTCTGTCCCTCGACCTGTCCGGCCACAGCCTGCACCAGCGCGGCTATCGCTTGCAGCAGGGCGCGGCGCCGCTGAAGGAAAACCTCGCGGCGGCAATCCTCATCCGTTCCGGCTGGCCGCGCATTGCCGCCGAAGGTGGCGCACTGGCTGACCCGATGTGCGGTGTCGGTACGTTCCTCGTCGAAGCGGGGATGATCGCTGCCGACATGGCGCCGAACCTGCGTCGCGAGCAGTGGGGCTTTACCGCGTGGCTCGGTCACGTGCCGGCACTGTGGAAAAAACTCCATGAAGAAGCCGTCGAGCGTGCCGCCGCCGGTCTGGCCAAACCGCCGCTGTGGATTCGCGGTTACGAAGCCGATCCACGATTGATTCAGCCAGGCCGCAACAACGTTGAACGCGCCGGCCTCAGCGAGTGGATCAAGATCTACCAGGGCGAAGTGGCGACCTTCGAGCCGCGCCCGGACCAGAACCAGAAAGGTCTGGTGATCTGCAACCCGCCGTACGGCGAGCGTCTCGGTGACGAAGCCAGCCTGCTGTATCTCTACCAGAATCTGGGCGAGCGTCTGCGTCAGGCCTGCCTGAACTGGGAAGCGGCGGTGTTCACCGGCGCCCCGGATCTGGGCAAGCGCATGGGTATCCGCAGCCATAAGCAGTATTCGTTCTGGAACGGCGCGCTGCCGTGCAAACTGCTGCTGATCAAGGTTCTGCCGGATCAGTTCGTCACTGGCGAGCGCCGCACCCCGGAACAGCGTCAGGCCGAGCGCGAGCAAGCGGCTTACGATCAGGCCCCGGATGAGCCGCAAGAGCGCAAGTTCAACAAGAACGGCAACCCGATCAAGCCGACACCAGCCCCGGCGCCAGTGATCGAGCAGCCGCGCCTGAGCGAAGGCGGGCAGATGTTTGCCAATCGCTTGCAGAAAAATCTCAAGGCAATGGGCAAGTGGGTCAAGCGCGAAGGCATCGATTGCTACCGCGTTTACGATGCCGACATGCCGGAATACGCGATGGCCATCGACCTGTACCACGACTGGGTGCACGTTCAGGAATACGCCGCGCCGAAATCCATCGACCCGGAAAAAGCCTCGGCGCGCATGTTCGATGCGCTGGCGGCCATTCCGCAGGCGTTGAACGTCGACAAGAACCGCGTGGTGGTCAAGCGCCGCGAGCGGCAGAGCGGCACCAAGCAGTACGAGCGTCAGGCGGCGCAGGGCAAGTTCGTCGAGGTCAATGAAGGTGGCGTGAAGTTGCTGGTCAACCTCACCGACTACCTCGACACCGGTCTGTTCCTCGATCACCGGCCGATGCGTATGCGCATTCAGAAAGAGGCGGCCGGCAAACGCTTCCTCAATCTGTTCTGCTACACCGCGACCGCCAGCGTGCACGCGGCCAAGGGCGGCGCTCGCAGCACCACCAGCGTCGACCTGTCGAAAACCTATCTGGACTGGGCGCGGCGCAACCTGTCGCTGAACGGCTTCTCGGACAAGAACCGTCTGGAGCAGGGCGATGTGATGGCGTGGCTGGAAAGCAGCCGTGACGAATACGACCTGATCTTCATCGACCCGCCGACGTTCTCCAACTCCAAGCGCATGGAAGGCATCTTCGATGTGCAGCGCGATCAGGTGCAGTTGATCGACTTGGCGATGGCGCGGCTGGCACCGGGTGGCGTGCTGTATTTCTCCAACAACTTCCGCAAGTTCCAGTTGGAGGAAAACCTCGCCGAGCGTTATGCGGTCGAGGAAATCAGTGCGCAGACCATTGATCCGGATTTCGCCCGCAATACCAAGATCCACCGCGCCTGGAAAATCACGGCTCGTTGACGCTTTCACTGGTTGGATCCACAGAGCCTTGATTTTTAACGGCTCGGTGGATCCAGCGGTGCTAGCTAAATTAGTGGCTAATAGCTATAACTCACACACCGCCAATGGGGTTTTCCCGCAAATCTGGCGGAGTGAGTCGTGCTTATGCCGTTGCACCCCGTGCGCCCGAAAATCCTCGGTTTCATCAGTGAAGACGTCTCAGCATGGCTGGTCGCTTTGCTGGTGTTGCTTGCCGGCGGGATTCTCACCGGGCTGCTCGCATGGGGCACCTTCAACCAGTTTCAGCAACAATCGCGTCAGCGTTTCCAACTGCTGGCCAACGAACGCTACAGCCGCATCGCCGAACGTTTTCAGGACCAGGAGCAACGTCTCGATAGTCTGCGGCGGTTCTTCGCCAATTCCGAGTCAGTGTCCCGCGCCGAATTCGACGGGTACTCCCGACCCTTATTGCTGCGCACCCAAGCCTACACTTACGCGCCGCGAGTCAGCGGTGCTGAACGGGCCGCGTTTGAACAGCAGGTGCGTGACGAAGGCCTGAGCGAGTTCACCATTCGCGAACTGGACGCCAAAGGCGAATTGCAACTGGCGCCGCCGCGCGATGAATACGTGCCGGTGCTCTACACGCAGACCCAAAGCCGACTGGCGCCACCGCTGGGCTACGACTTGCTCGCCCAACCCTTGCGCCGCGAAACCCTGCAACGCGCCGACCAGCTCGGCAGCATGGCGGTGTCGCAACCGATGCATCTGGTCGGGATCGAGCCGTCGTATGCGCGTGGTGTGCTGCTGCTGGCGCCGGTCAGTCGCGCTGGAGAGTCGCAGCCGTTCGGCTATGTGATGGCGGTGATCAGCATGCGCCAGTTGCTCGCCGACGGACTGCCCGATGCCCTGCACGATTACCTGTCGGTGCGCATTCTCGACCTGTCGACCCAGGATCAGCACGAGGCGCTGTTCGAATCGAGCAACGAGGCGGTGCCCGGCGAACTGGCGGCGACGCGCTTGCTGCGCATGGCCGATCACGACTATCAGGTCGATATCCTGCCGAGCGAAGCGTTCATGCAGGCCAACCATTCGTCGGTGGGCAGCGTGATCATTCTTGGTGGCTTGCTCAGCGCACTGCTCAGCGCTTTGCTTTACGTGCTGGTCAGCCAGCGCCAGCGCGCGGTGCGCCTGGTCGAGGTGCGCACCCAGGAGTTGCACGAGCGCGAGCAGGAATTGCGCGGCACCCACGGTCAACTGCGCGGCGTTCTGAATGCCGCCACTCAGGTCGCGATCATTGCCACCGACCTGCGCGGGGTGATCAACACCTTCAACCCCGGCGCCGAGCAAATGCTCGGCTACAGCAGCGCCGAAGTCGTTGGGCGCATGACCCTGGAGAACCTGCATTTACCACGGGAACTGGCGGCGCGTTCGGCCGAGTTGAGTGCGCGCTACGGCAAAAGCATTCCGACTTGCCACGCGATGCTGGTCGAGGGCGGCGAGGTCGGCGGCCACGAGGCACGCGAATGGACCCTGGTGCGCAGCGATGGCAGTCATCTGCCGGTGAACATGCTCGCCACCCCGGTGCTTGACGAGCAAGGCCTGTGGGTCGGTCATCTGGCGATCTGCATCGACATCACCGAGCGCAAACGCGTGCACGAAGTGCTGGCAGCACGCGACACATTGCTGAAGAAGCTCAGCGCCCATGTTCCCGGTGGCATCTACCAATTCAAGATGGAATTCGACGGACGCTTCAGCGTGATCTACGCCAGCGATGGCATCCGCGAAATCTACGAGCTGGAGCCGGATGTGCTGCTGCTCGACTCCGAGGCGATCTTCAGTCGTATCCACCCGCAGGATGCGATTCGCGTGCGCAGCTCGATCCGCGAATCGGCGGAAAACCTCAGCCCCTGGCGCGAAGAGTACCGCGTGCAACTGCCCGAGCGCGGTCTGCGCTGGGTGCGCGGCGAGGCGACACCGGAAGAGCTGCCGGGCGGCGGAGTGCTGTGGCACGGTTATATCTCGGATATCTCCGATCTCAAGCGCGTGGAAGAGGAATTGCGCGCGTTGTCGATCACCGACTCGCTGACCGGCATTCACAACCGCCGCTATTTCCAGGAACGCCTGACCACCGAAATGGCCCGGGTCGAGCGTGGCGGCGGTGAGTTGTCGGTGATCATGCTCGACATCGACCACTTCAAGCGCATCAACGATCAGTTCGGCCACGCCGTCGGCGACCGCGTGCTGCAGGCAGTCTGCGAGCGGATCGGCCATCGCCTGCGCCGTACCGACGTGTTCTGCCGTTTGGGCGGTGAAGAGTTCATGGTGCTGTGCCCGGACATCGACGGCGAACACGCCTATATGCTGGCGATGGAGTTGTGGGAAGGTTTGCGCAGCGCGCCGGTGGATGTGGTCGGCTTGGTCACCGCCAGTTTCGGCATCGCCAGCTGGCGCCCGGGGGAGGGCGCAGATGCATTGTTGCTGCGCGCCGACTCAGGGGTCTACGCGGCGAAGCAGAATGGCCGGGATCGGGTTGAGCGGGAGATGAGCTGAGCCGCTGATGCTCGATACACCACAAGCCTGTGGGAGCTGGCTTGCCAGCGATAGGGTTATTCCAGTCAGCATATTCGGTGACTGACAGTCCGCTATCGCTGGCAAGCCAGCTCCCACAGGGTTTTGTGGTGTGGCTTGGATTGGGTTACAGCACCGAAGCGGTCTGCGGCAGTTTCGGCTGTTTGTACAGATCCAGCAGCACCTGATCGAGCACCGACGAGGCGCCGAACGGGGCCTTGTCGTTGAGGATCGCTACCACTGCCCAGGTATTGCCATTCACATCACGGCTGAAACCGGCGATCGCGCGCACGGTGTTCAGGGTGCCGGTCTTGACGTGGGCTTCGCCGCGCATCGCCGTGGTTTTGAGACGTTTGCGCATGGTGCCGTCGGTGCCGGCAATCGGCAGCGAGCTGATGTACTCGGCGGCGTACGGGCTGTGCCAGGCGGCTTGCAGCATGTTGGCCATCTCACGCGCGCTGACCCGCTCGGCCCGCGACAGACCAGAGCCATTCTCCATCACCAGATGCGGCGCGGTGATGCCTTTCTTCGCCAGCCACTGACGCACCACGCGCTGCGCAGCCCGGGCGTCATCACCGTCGGCATCGTTGCGGAAACGCTGGCCAAGGCTGAGGAACAGCTGCTGGGCCATGGTGTTGTTACTGTATTTGTTGATGTCGCGGATGATCTCGGCCAGATCCGGCGAGTACGCGCGGGCGAGCAGTTTGGCGCTGCTCGGCGTCGGTGCCAGACGATCCTTGCCCTGGATGCTGCCACCCAGTTCCTTCCAGATCGCCCTTACGGCGCCGGCGGTGTAGGTCGCATGGTCGAGCAGCGACAGGTAAGTCTGCGAGCTGCAGCCTTCGCCCAACTGGCCGCCGACGGTCACGGTCACGCTGCCATCGGCCTGCGGCACCGGGTTGTAGCGCACGCCGCCGGTGCATTGCTTGGACGGCAGGGCTTTGACGGTGTTTTCGATGCGGATGCTGGCAATCGGCGGCTCAACCGAAATCAGTACGCGGCCACCGTCATTGCGCGCGACGAAGCGCAGGGCCTTGAGGTTGACCAGCAACGAGTCGGGTTTGACCAGGAACGGCTTGTTGTCGTCGTTGCCGTCATCGTTGAATTCCGGCAATTGCGGCTGCACGAAGAAGTTGCGGTCGAGGATCAGGTCGCCGGTGATCTGGGTCACGCCGTTGGCGCGCAGGTCGCGCATCAGCAGCCAGAGTTTTTCCATGTTCAGCTTCGGGTCACCGCCACCCTTGAGGTAGAGGTTGCCGTTGAGAATGCCGCCGCTCAGGTCGCCATCGGTGTAGAACTCGGTTTTCCACTGATGGTTGGGGCCGAGCATTTCCAGCGCCGCGTAAGTGGTGACCAGTTTCATCGTAGAGGCCGGATTGACCGAGACGTCGGCGTTGAACACGGTCGGCGTGCCCGGACCGTCGAGCGGCACCATCACCAGCGACAGCGCAGTGGGCTGCAACTTGCTGGCCTTGAGGGCTTTTTCGACGTTCGGGGTGAGGGAAGTGTTGATGGTGGCAGCGGAGACAGGCAGGGCCAGAGGCAGAAGAAGGCCGGCGAGAAACAGTGGACGCAACGATTTGATCATATGCAATAAAACCCTGCAAAAGAGGGGAAAAAAGACGAGGACATGGATGAAAAGGCCCTCAGTGGTCATGAAAGTGTCGGCATTATGCCCCAAGCTGTAACAGCTTGTGCCGTGTCAGGCCCGGCCAATCGCTTATTTTTTTACAGGCGGTCGGCCGCAGCGACCAGAGAGTCGGGCAATCGCCGGCTTAAACTGGTAAAGTGCCGGCCGTTATTACTTAAGAGGATTGTTCCAATGGCGACTAACCGTTCCCAGCGTCTGCGCAAAAAACTGTGCGTTGATGAATTTCAAGAGCTGGGTTTCGAACTGAACCTGGACTTCAAAGAAGACTTGTCCGAAGAAGCCATTGACGCTTTCCTCGAAGCATTCATCAAAGAAGCCATGGAAGCCAACGGTCTGGGTTATGTTGGCGGCGACGACTTCGGTCTGGTGTGCCTGCAGAAGCGTGGCTCGGTCAACGAAGAGCAGCGCGCTGCCGTTGAAGCCTGGCTGAAAAACCGCTCCGAGCTGACCAAGTACGAAGTCAGCCCGCTGCTGGACGTGTGGTATCCGGAAAAGCCGATCAACGCGGCCAAGTGATACTGAAAAAAACGGCGACCTGAGGGTCGCCGTTTTTTTTCGTCTGGGGTTTGGGTGGTACGGCTTGGGTTTGGTGGTGGATTCGCCCCTCACCCCAGCCCTCTCCCGAGGGAGAGGGGGCCGATTTGTGGGCTTTTCGGGATGTGAGTTCGACTTGGTATCCCTCGTCGGCGTATATTTTCCGAGCACCTTGGTCAGTCCCCTCTCCCTTTGGGAGAGGGTTAGGGTGAGGGGCTTTTGATCTTAAGCTCTGCGCCAATTCAGAATCACCAGCGTCAAAACCCCCGCCACAATCCCCCAAAACGCCGAACCAATGGAAAACAGTGTCAGCCCCGACGCCGTGACCATAAAGGTGATCAACGCCGCTTCCCGTTCCTTCACCTCGCTCATGGCAATGCTCAAGCCATTGATGATCGAGCCGAACAGCGCCAGGGCGGCAATCGACAGCACCAGTTCCTTGGGCAACGCCGCAAACAATGCCGCCAACGTCGCGCCGAACACCCCGGCAATCCCGTAGAACACCCCGCACCACACCGCTGCGGTGTAACGCTTGTTGCGATCTTCATGGGCATGCGGGCCGGTGCAGATCGCCGCGCTGATGGCCGCGAGGTTGATGCCGTGGGAGCCGAACGGCGCCAGCAGCAGCGAGGCGATGCCGGTGGTGGTGATCAGCGGCGAGGCCGGGACGGTGTAGCCATCGGCGCGCAGCACGGCGATGCCGGGCATGTTCTGCGAGGTCATCGCCACCACGAACAGCGGAATGCCGATGCTGATGGTCGCGGCCAGGGAGAAGTGCGGCGTGGTCCACACCGGGGTGGCCACTTCCAGGTGAAAGCCGCTGAAATCCAGCAGCCCCATGAAGCCCGACAGCGCAGTGCCAATGAGCAGCGCTGCAAGCACCGCATAGCGTGGTGACAGGCGCTTGACCAGCAGATAAGTGAAGAACATCCCCAGCACCAGACCGGTACGGTGTTGCGCGGCGACGAAGATTTCGCTGCCGATCTTGAACAGGATCCCTGCCAGCAAGGCCGCCGCCAGAGAGGCCGGGATCTTTTTCACCAGCCGTTCAAAGCTGCCGGTCAGGCCGCAGATCGTCACCAGTACCGCGCACGTGATGTAGGCGCCGATCGCCTCGCCGTAACTGACGCCGCCCAGGCTGGTGATCAGCAACGCCGCGCCGGGGGTCGACCAGGCGATGGTGATCGGTGTGCGATAGCGCAGCGACAGGCCGATCGAACACACTGCCATGCCGATCGAAATCGCCCAGATCCACGAGGAAATCTGCCCGCTGCTCAGGCCGGCCGCTTGCCCGGCCTGGAACATCAGCACCAGCGAACTGGTGTAACCGGTCATCATCGCGATGAAACCGGCGACGATGGCGGAAGGCGAGGTGTCGGCGAGAGGGCGCAGGCGGGCGTGGGTGGCGTCGGTCATGACGGCGGTGTTCCTTATACCAATGGAGATGTCCGCCACAACACAGAACCTCTGTGGGAGCGAGCCTGCTCGCGAAAGCGGTAGGTCAGTCAACATTCATAGTGAATGTGGAATGGCTTTCGCGAGCAGGCTCGCTCCCACGAGGGATTGCGGTCATGCAGCGGATTCTGCGATCAAGCCTAAACTCAAACGTAACCCAGCGTTGCAATACAGCCGCAGGCGCAAACAGCCGTACAGTCGTGTTGCCACCATTCATTGTGTACAATCGCGCTGTTTTTTACGCGATACTTGCCAGCGACCTACTGTGCCGTATTACAGTCACGGTCTATTCGCCGCAGTTTTCCCGACTCGAGTGCCCATGAACGAACAGTTGCAACCCCTCAAGAAACAACCGCGAGCAGGCAAAGCCGGCCGCAGCGGAACCCAGGACGATATTGTCTACGCGCATATCTTCGAGGCCATCCTCGAACAGCGTCTGGCGCCCGGCACCAAGTTGAGCGAAGAAGCGCTGGGGGAAATCTTCGGGGTGAGCCGCACCATCATTCGCCGCGCACTGTCGCGTCTGGCCCATGAAGGCGTGGTGCTGTTGCGGCCGAATCGTGGCGCCGTTGTCGCCAGCCCGAGCGTTGAAGAGGCGCGTCAGGTGTTTCTCGCCCGGCGTCTGGTCGAGCGGGCGATCACTGAACTGGCGGTGCAACATGCCACTGCCGAACAGATCGCCGAACTGCGGCAGATGGTCAACGACGAGCGCGACAGCTTCTCCCGTGGCGATCGTGGTGCCGGTATTCGTCTGTCGGGTGAATTCCACCTGAAGCTGGCGGAAGCGGCAATGAACGCACCGTTGATCAGCTTCCAGCGCAGCCTGGTGTCGCAGACCTCGCTGATCATCGCCCAGTACGAAAGCGGCAACCGCTCGCATTGTTCGTACGACGAACACACCCAGTTGATCGACGCCATTGAAAAGCGCGACGGCGAACTGGCGGTGAACCTGATGATGCATCACATGGATCACATCGACAGCAAGCTCAACCTCGACGAGGAAGGCGCGTCGGATGATCTGCATGCGGTGTTCTCGCATTTGTTGCAGACCAAGAAGCCGGGGCGTCCAGCGGCCAAGCTCTGATCTGAAACCGAGTCGCGGCTTTCGCGAGCAGGCTCGCTCCCACAGGGGAATGCATTTCAAAGGTGGGAGCGAGCTTGCTCGCGAAGGCGATCTGACAGGCAATAAAAATCCCCCGGGGTAAACACCACCGGGGATGATCGTTCCCACGCTCCGCGTGGGAATGTCTCTAGGGACGCTCCGCGTCCAGTGACGCGGAGCGTCACGGGCTGCATTCCCACGCAGAGCGTGGGAACGATCAGTGCAGGAAAACCTAGCGCTGATGCACCAGCGCCCCCGCTGCATACGTCTGCGCCACGGTGCGGTCATCGCCCAGGGTCATCAGCACAAACAACGTCTCGGCGATGTTATTCGACTGTTTCAAGCGATAGCTCAGCAGCGGCGTGGCGTTGTAATCCAGCACCAGGAAGTCGGCATCCGAACCCGGTTGCAGGTTACCGATCTTGTCTTCCAGGCGCAGCGCCCGCGCACCACCCAAGGTCGCCAGGTACAGCGACTTGAACGGGCTCAACCGCGCGCCCTGCAGTTGCATGACCTTGTAGGCTTCGTTGAGGGTTTGCAGCAGCGAGAAACTGGTACCGCCGCCGACGTCGGTGCCGAGGCCGACATTGAGCTTGTGTTTCTCGGCCATCGGCAGGTTGAACAGGCCGCTGCCGAGGAACAGGTTCGAGGTCGGGCAGAACGAGATCGCCGAGCCGGTTTCCGCCAGGCGCGCGCATTCTTCGTCACACAGGTGCACGCCGTGGGCGAATACCGAGCGTTCGCCGAGCAATTGGTAGTGATCGTAGACGTCGAGGTAGCCCTTGCGCTCCGGGAACAGCTCCTTGACCCACTCGATCTCCTTGAGGTTCTCGCTGATGTGGGTCTGCATGTACAGATCCGGATATTCCGTCAGCAATTGCCCGGCCAGGGTCAGTTGTTCCGGAGTGCTGGTCGGCGCAAAACGCGGCGTCACCGCATAGTGCAAGCGACCCTTGCCGTGCCAGCGCTCGATCAGCGCCTTGCTGTCGACGTAGCTGGATTCGGCGGTATCGACCAGATAATCCGGGGCATTGCGGTCCATCATCACCTTGCCGGCGATCATGCGCAGATCAAGCTTCTCGGCGGCCTCGAAAAACGAATTCACCGATTGCGGATGCACGCTGCCGAACACCAGCGCCGTGGTGGTGCCGTTGCGCAGCAGTTCCTTGATGAAAATATCGGCCACTTCGTCGGCGTGAGCCTTATCACCAAACTGGCTTTCGCAGGGAAAGGTGTAGGTGTTCAGCCAGTCGAGCAGTTGCTCGCCGTAGGAGCCGACCATGCCGGTCTGCGGCAGGTGAATGTGTGTGTCGATAAAGCCCGGTGTGATCAGCGCATCCTGATAATGGTTGATCTCGATATCTGCCGGCAGGGTTGGCAGCAGTTCGCTGGCGTGGCCGAGGGCGCTGATCTTGCCATCGTCGATCACCAGCAGGCCGTCCTCGAAATATTCATAGGAGGCTTCGATACCGACTTCGGCAGGGTCGGCGGTGCTGTGCAGGATGGCGGCGCGGTAGGCTTTGCGAGTCAGAGGCATGAGGGTTCTCTAATCAGTTTGAGGCTTTGAGTTTGGCGGCCTGACTGCGGCGCGAGGCGGGCAGCAGTCGGGCAATCGGTTCGGCGCGGGCGCTGTGCTGGCCGAAATTGGCGTTGTAAGTGGCGATGATTTCGCCGGCGATGGAGATGGCGATTTCCACAGGCAATTTGCCTTTGACTTCGCCGATGCCCATCGGGCAGCGCATGCGCTGCACCACGCTCGGGTCGAAACCACGATCGCGCAGGCGGTGTTCGAATTTGGCGCGTTTGGTTTTCGAGCCGATCAGGCCGAACCAGGTGAAATCGTTGCGCTTGAGAATCGCCGCGGTCAGTTCCAGATCGAGCTGATGGTTGTGGGTCATGACGATGCAGTAGCTGCCGGCGGGCAGGTCATCGACTTCGTCCACTGGCTCTTCGCTGACGATTTTACGCACGCCGTGGGGGATGTGTTCAGGGAACTCGGCCTCGCGCGAATCGATCCAGCGCACCCGGCAGGGCAGGCCGGCCAGCAGCGGCACGAGGGCGCGCCCGACATGCCCGGCACCGAATACGGCAATCTGTGCTTGCACCTGGCCCATGGGTTCGAACAGCAACACCGTGGCGCCACCGCAGCACTGGCCGAGGCTGGCACCGAGGCTGAAGCGCTCCAGATGGGTGTCCTGCTTGCCGCTGGCGAGCATCTCGCGGGCGATCTGCATGGCTTTGAATTCCAGATGCCCGCCACCAATGGTGTCGAACAGGCGGTCGGCACTGACGACCATTTTCGAGCCGGCGTTGCGTGGCGTCGAACCGAGTTCTTCGATGATCGTCACCAGCACACAGGGTTCGCCCTGATTCTGCAGGTCGGCGAGGGCGTCGATCCAGTTGTACATGTTCACCTCGACATCTTCGTTGTCTGTGCCGGCCTCTTCGCGAGCAGGCTCGCTCCCACATTGGCAATGCATTCCAAATGTGGGAGCGAGCCTGCTCGCGAATGGCCGCGCCTCGGTCCTAGAGCGGAGCCAGCTCGGTTTCAGCTTCCACAGCCTTCACCGCTTTGAGCTGGCGCATCTGCTCGCAGCCCCACAACACCCGCTCCGGCGTGGCCGGCGCATCGATCTTCGGCTGATGCTGATAATCACCGAGGCTCGCCACCGCGTCCTTGATCGCGCACCAAGCGGCGATGCCGAGCATGAACGGCGGTTCACCGACGGCTTTGGAATGGAACACCGTGTCTTCCGGGTTCTTGCGGTTTTCCACCAGTTTCACTCGCAGATCCAGCGGCATGTCCGCCACCGCCGGGATCTTGTAGCTGGCCGGGCCGTTGGTCATCAGCTTGCCTTTGTTGTTCCAGACCAGCTCTTCCATGGTCAGCCAGCCCATGCCCTGGACGAAACCGCCCTCGACCTGACCGATGTCGATCGACGGGTTCAGCGAGGCGCCGACGTCGTGCAGGATGTCGGTGCGCAGCATCTTGTACTCGCCGGTCAGGGTGTCGACGATCACTTCGCAGCAGGCTGCGCCGAAAGCGAAGTAATAGAACGGACGCCCACGCGCCTGACTGCGGTCGTAATAGATTTTCGGGGTCTTGTAGAAACCAGTGCTCGACAGCGAGACCTGATTGAAATACGCCTGCTGGATCAGCGCTTTGAAGGTCAGAATCTGCTCGCGCACCCGCACGTGGCCGTTGCGGAATTCGACGTCTTCTTCGCTGACCCTGTAGTGCCGCGCGGCGAATTCGACCAGGCGTTGCTTGATGGTCTGCGCTGCGTTCTGCGCGGCTTTGCCGTTCAGGTCGGCGCCGCTGGAAGCAGCGGTCGGAGAGGTGTTCGGCACTTTGTCGGTGTTGGTCGCAGTGATCTGCACACGATCGATTTCGACTTGGAACACTTCCGCCACGACCTGAGCGACTTTGGTATTCAGGCCCTGACCCATTTCCGTGCCGCCGTGGTTCAGGTGGATGCTGCCGTCGGTGTAGATGTGGATCAGCGCACCGGCCTGATTGAGGAAACTGGCGGTGAAGGAAATGCCGAATTTCACCGGTGTCAGCGCCAGGCCTTTTTTCAGGATCGGGCTGTTGGCGTTGTAGCGACGGATCGCTTCGCGGCGCTCGGCGTACTGGCTGCTTTCTTCCAGTTCGGCGGTCATCTCTTCGAGCATGTTGTGCTCGACGGTCTGGTAGTAATGGGTGACGTTGCGCTCGGTCTTGCCGTAGTAGTTGGCCTTGCGCACCGCCAGCGGGTCGAGCTTCAAGTGCCGGGCAATCGCGTCCATCACTTCCTCGATGGCGACCATGCCTTGCGGGCCACCGAAGCCACGGTAAGCGGTGTTCGAGGCGGTGTTGGTCTTGCAGCGGTGACCGTTGATGGTGGCATCGCCGAGATAGTAGGAGTTGTCCGAGTGGAACATCGCCCGGTCAACGATCGAGGCGGACAGGTCCGGCGAGCAGCCGCAGTTGCCGGCCAGCTCCATGTTGATCCCGTGCAGACGGCCGCTGCTGTCGAAACCGACGTCGTACTCAACGTAGAACGGGTGGCGCTTGCCGGTCATCAGCATGTCTTCGACGCGCGGCAGGCGCATCTTGGTCGGTTGGCCGGTGAGGTGCGCGACCACCGCGCACAGGCACGCCGGGCTCGCGGCCTGGGTTTCCTTGCCACCGAAACCACCACCCATGCGGCGCATGTCGACAACGATCTTGTTCATCGACACGTCGAGCACTTCGGCGACCAGTTTCTGCACTTCGGTCGGGTTCTGCGTCGAGCAGTAGACGATCATGCCGCCGTCTTCAGTGGGCATCACCGAGGAGATTTGTGTCTCCAGATAGAAGTGCTCCTGGCCGCCGATGTGCAGCGTGCCCTGAATACGGTGTTCAGCCGTGGCCAGTGCAGAGGCCGAGTCGCCGCGCTGGTGGGTGTGGCTGTCGAGCACGAAATGGCGCTTGCGCAGGGCTTCGACGACGTCGAGCACCGGTTCCAGATCTTGGTATTCGATGATCGCCGCCATCGCTGCCTTGCGCGCGGTTTCCAGGTCTTTCGCCGCGACCGCCAGCACCGGCTGGCCGACGAACTGCACGTCATCGATGGCCAGCAGCGGGTCGCCCGGCATCAGCGGGCCGATGTCTTTCAGGCCCGGCACGTCTTCGTGGGTAATGACAATGCGCACGCCTTCGAAGGCGTAGCACGGCGACGTGTCGATGCTGAGGATTTTCGCGTGGGCGCGGTCCGACAGGCGCGCATACAGGTGCAACTGGTTGGGGAATTCCAGGCGATCGTCGATGTACTGCGCTTCACCGGACACATGCTTGGCGGCGCTGTCGTGCTTGACGCTGCGGCCGACACCGGTGGTCAGATCCTTGGCGAACAATTCGGCCAATTCAGCCTGGGTCTTCTCTACGGCGTGATGATTAGACATAAGCGGTCACCCGAGTCTCGATGTGCGGTGTTTGCAGTTCGATGAAGTATTTGCGCAGCAGGTTCTGCGCGCTGAGCAGGCGATATTCCTTGCTGGCGCGGAAGTCCGAGAGCGGCGTGAAGTCTTCGGCCAGCGCGGCGCAGGCGCGTTCGATCACCGCGTTGTTGAACGGTGCACCTTGCAGCACGGCTTCGCAGTGCGCAGCGCGTTTCGGAATCGCCGCCATGCCGCCGAAGGCCACGCGCGCGTCGCTGATCACGCCATTTTCCACGCGCAGATTGAAGGCAGCGCAGACGGCGGAGATGTCGTCGTCCAGGCGCTTTGACACTTTATAGGCACGGAACAACTGCTCGGCGCTGGCGCGCGGGACGATGATTTTTTCGATGAACTCGCTTTCCTGGCGCGCGGTGACGCGGTAGTCGATGAAGTAATCTTCCAGGTTCAAGGTGCGGCGGGTTTCGCCTTTGCACAGCACGATCTGCGCGCCGAGGGCGATCAGCAGCGGTGGCGAGTCACCGATCGGCGAGGCGTTGCCGATGTTGCCGCCGAGGGTGCCTTGATTGCGGATCTGCAACGAGGCGAAGCGGTGCAGCAATTCGCCGAAGTCCGGATATTCGGCATTCAACGCTTCGTAACAGTCGGAGAGGGCGGTGGCAGCGCCGATTTCGATGCGGTCATCGAAGGTTTCGATGCGCTTCATTTCGGCGACGTTACCGACATAGATCATCACCGGCAGAGTGCGGTGGAACTGGGTGACTTCCAGCGCCAGATCGGTGCCGCCGGCGAGCAGCCGCGCTTGTGGATAAGCGTCGTAGAGATCGGCCAGGTCAGCGACGGTCAGCGGCACCAGGCAGCGCTTGTCGCCGCTGTTGAGTTCGCCGATATCGGTCGGCGCGATGGCCTTGAGGCGGGCAATGGTCTCGGCTTCGCGGGCGTCGAACTGATCCGCAGGCTTGGCGCAGCAGGATTGTTCGGCAGCGGCGAGAATAGGGCGGTAGCCAGTGCAGCGGCAGAGGTTGCCGGCCAGCGCTTCGTGAGCCTTGGCCTGATCCGGCGCGTCGCTGTTCTTTTGCAGAGCGAACAACGACATTACGAAACCGGGGGTGCAGAAGCCGCACTGCGAACCGTGGCACTCGACCATGGCTTTCTGCACGCTGTGCAGTTCGCCCTTGTGCTTGAGGTCTTCAACGCTGATCAGTTGTTTGCCGTGCAAGGACGAGACGAAAGTCAGGCACGAGTTGAGGCTGCGATAGCGAATATGTTCACGCCCCGTGTCATCGGTCTGCAACTCGCCAACCACCACGGTGCAGGCGCCACAGTCACCGCTGGCGCAACCTTCTTTGGTGCCGGGCTTGCCCACGTGTTCGCGCAGGTAATTGAGCACAGTCAGATTCGGGTCCAGGGCGTGCTCGCTACGGAGTTCCTGGTTAAGTAAAAACTGGATCACGGAAGGCCTCGCAGACTCATTATTGTTGTTAACCGACGTGAACCGAATTTAGCAGGTCTGACTTTTCGGTCAATGGTTTTCTGACTTAAAGGTCAGGAAAATCCGTTTCGTCGATCAACAGCGTGTCTATTCAGTATTGACCTTCATCGGTCACGGCGCTTTTTTGCGGGATTCGTGCCAAAAACCGCTGAGTGGGCACTCCGCCATGACCGCGCATTTGCGCTACACTGCGCCGCTTGTGCAGATCGATAGAGTTTGAAGGACAACCATGACGTTCAAGGCGCCGGACAGCCTCGCCGAGCAAATCGCTCACCACCTCGCCGAGCGCATCATTCGTGGCGAAATGAAGCCGGGAGAGCGCATCCAGGAACAGAAGGTCACGCTGGCGCTCAACGTCAGCCGCGGTTCGGTCCGCGAAGCCTTGCTGATCCTCGAGCGCCGTCACCTGATCGCGATCCTGCCGCGTCGTGGCGCCCACGTTACCGAGCTGACGCCGCACAAGGTGCGGAGCCTGTGCACGCTGATGAGCGAGCTGTACATCCTGCTCGGCAATTCGGTGGCCAATGGCTGGCAAGTGCAGTCGGACATGGCGCCGTTCGTGCAGATCCAGCAGCGCCTGACCGCCAATTACGAACGCGGCGACATCCGCAGCTTCGTCGATGACAGCTTTGCGGTGATGCGCGCCGCCTATCCGTTTGCCAACAATCCGTACCTGCAAGAAACCGTCGAGAACCTCCAGCCGGCGATGAGCCGCGCGTATTTCCTCGCCCTCGAACAGCGCAAGGCGGAAATGAGCGAATTCCTCGAACTGTTCGAACGCTTGCTCGCCGCCGTACTCGCCCGTGATTTGCCGCAGATCCGCATCGTGCTCACGGCGTATGCCCAGCGCAGCTGCGATCTGGTGGTGTCTGCGCTGACGGTTGCCTGAGCGTGCGGCTGAAGTGCATCAAACTGGCGGGGTTCAAATCCTTCGTCGACCCGACCACGGTGAACTTCCCCAGTAACATGGCGGCGGTCGTCGGGCCGAACGGTTGCGGCAAGTCGAACATCATCGACGCCGTGCGCTGGGTGATGGGCGAAAGTTCGGCGAAGAACCTCCGTGGCGAGTCTATGACCGACGTCATCTTCAACGGTTCGACCAGCCGCAAACCGGTGAGCCAGGCGAGCATCGAACTGGTGTTCGACAACTCCGATGGCACGCTGCTCGGCGAATACGCGGCCTATGCGGAAATTTCCATCCGCCGCAAAGTTACCCGCGATAGCCAGACCACTTATTACCTCAACGGCACCAAATGCCGTCGGCGCGACATCACCGATATCTTCCTCGGCACCGGCCTCGGCCCGCGCAGCTACTCGATCATCGAACAGGGGATGATCTCCAAGCTGATCGAATCCAAGCCCGAAGACCTGCGCAATTTCATCGAAGAAGCCGCCGGCATCTCCAAGTACAAGGAGCGTCGCCGCGAGACTGAAAACCGTATCCGCCGCACCCACGAAAACCTCGCCCGCCTGACCGACCTGCGCGAAGAGCTGGAGCGCCAGCTCGAGCGCCTGCACCGTCAGGCCGAGGCGGCGAAAAAGTATCAGGAACTCAAGGCCGAAGAGCGTCAGCTCAAGGCGCAACTGTCGGCCCTGCGCTGGCAGGATCTCAACGAGCAGGTCGGCCAGCGTGAGTCGATCATCGGCAATCAGGAAGTCAGCTTCGAAGCACTGGTCGCTGAACAGCGTAACGCTGATGCGGCCATCGAACGCCTGCGCGACGGTCACCACGACCTGTCCGAGCGCTTCAATCTGGTGCAGGGCCGCTTCTATTCGGTCGGCGGTGACATTGCCCGGGTCGAGCAGAGCATTCAGCATGGCCAGCAGCGGTTGCGCCAGTTGCAGGACGATCTGAAAGAAGCCGAGCGCGCGCGTCTGGAAACCGAGTCGCACCTGGGCCACGACCGCACGTTGCTGCTGACCCTCGGCGAAGAACTGGACATGCTCACCCCCGAGCAGGAAGTCACCAGTGCCGCCGCCGAGGAAGCCGCTGCGGCCCTCGAAGAAGCCGAAACCACCATGCACGGCTGGCAGGAGCAGTGGGATGCTTTCAACCTGACCGCTGCCGAACCGCGCCGTCAGGCTGAAGTGCAGCAGTCGCGGATCCAGCAGCTGGAAAGCAGCATGGAGCGTCTGGCTGACCGACAGAAGCGCCTCGCTGAAGAGCGCGCGTTGCTGTCCGCCGACCCGGAAGACGCGGCGATCCTAGCGCTCAACGAGCAGCTCGCCGAGTCCGAAGCGACCCTCGAAGATTTACAGACCAGCGAAGAAGCGCAAGTCGAAAAGCTTGAACAACTGCGTCAGGAATTACAGCAAGCGTTGACCGCACAGCAGCAGGCGCAGGGCGATCTGCAGCGGCTCAACGGTCGTTTGGCGTCGCTGGAAGCCTTGCAGCAAGCCGCGCTCGATCCGGGCACCGGCACCGCTGAATGGTTGAAGGAACACAATCTCGCCGAGCGCCCGCGTCTGGCCGAAGGTCTGAAGGTCGAGGCAGGTTGGGAATTGGCGGTGGAAACCGTGCTCGGCGCCGATCTGCAAGCGGTGCTGGTCGACGATTTCAGCGGCTTCGATCTGTCCGGATTCACCCAGGGCGATTTGCGCCTGCTCAGCCCGGCCAGCGATGGCGTGCGGGTGGCGGGCAGTCTGCAGGATAAAGTCGAGGCGCAGATCGATCTGTCGCCGTGGCTTGGTCAGGTCAAACCGGTCGACAGCCTTGAACAGGCGCTGGCCTTGCGCGGTCAGTTGAGCGCCGGGCAGAGCCTGATTAGTCGCGATGGCTACTGGGTCGGTCGACACTTTTTACGCGTACGTCGCGCCAGCGAAGCGGAAAGCGGCATGCTCGCCCGTGGCCAGGAAATCGAAGACCTGCAACTGGAGCGTGAAGAGCGCGAAGCCACGGTCGAGGCCATGGAAACCCGCCTGCAAACCCTGCGCGCGCAACAGCGCCAGCAGGAAAACGGCCGCGAACATCTGCGCCGCTTGCTGCAGGACGAAGCGCGCCAGCAAGGCGAACTGAAAGCACAATTGTCCGCCGGCAAGGCCAAGGCCGAGCAACTGACATTGCGCCGCACCCGTCTCGATGAAGAACTGGTCGAACTCGCCGAACAGCGCGAGCTTGAGCACGAACAGGTCGGCGAAGCGCGCATGCAATTGCAGGAAGCACTGGACGCCATGGCGCTCGACACCGAGCAGCGCGAGTTGCTGCTGGCCCAGCGCGACAGCCTGCGCGAGCGCCTCGATCGCGTGCGTCAGGAAGCGCGGCAGCACAAGGATCACGCCCATCAACTGGCCGTGCGTCTCGGCTCGTTGCGCGCCCAGCACGACTCCACGCGCCAGGCGCTGGAACGTCTGGAAATGCAGGCCGAGCGCCTGACTGAAAAGCGCGAACAGTTGAGTCTGAATCTGGAGGAGGGCGAGGCGCCGCTGGAAGAGCTGCGTCTGAAACTCGAAGAGTTGCTCGACAAGCGCATGACCGTCGATGAAGAGCTCAAGACCGCGCAGATCGCCCTGGAAGACGCCGATCGGGAATTGCGCGACGCGGAAAAGCGCCGCACCCAGGCCGAGCAGCAATCGCAGTTGATTCGCGGCCAGCTCGAACAGCAACGCATGGAATGGCAGGCGCTGACCGTACGGCGCAAGGCTTTGCAGGATCAATTGCTCGAAGATGGCTACGATCTCAACGGCGTGCTCGCCACATTGACCGCACAAGCCAGTGAACGCGAAGCCGAAGAAGAACTCGAACGCATCAACGCACGGATTCAGCGCCTGGGTGCGATCAACCTCGCGGCCATCGATGAATACACGCAACAATCGGAGCGTAAACGTTATCTGGATGCGCAGGACGCCGATCTGGTCGAGGCGCTGGAGACCCTGGAAAACGTCATCCGCAAAATTGATAAGGAAACCCGCAACCGTTTCAAAGATACCTTTGATCAGATCAACGGTGGTTTGCAGGCACTTTTCCCGAAAGTTTTCGGTGGCGGGCGCGCGTATTTGGAACTGACGGGCGAAGATCTACTCGATACAGGGGTGACGATCATGGCGCAGCCGCCCGGGAAGAAGAACAGCACCATCCATTTGCTCTCCGGCGGCGAAAAAGCCCTGACTGCACTGGCCCTGGTTTTTGCCATCTTCAAGTTGAACCCGGCGCCGTTCTGCATGCTCGATGAGGTTGACGCGCCACTGGATGACGCTAACGTTGGACGCTACGCACGCCTGGTCAAAGAGATGTCGCAGACCGTGCAGTTCATTTACATCACCCACAACAAGATCGCCATGGAAATGGCCGAGCAGTTGATGGGTGTGACGATGCATGAACCGGGCTGTTCGCGACTGGTGGCGGTGGATGTCGAGGAGGCAATGGCGATGGTGGACGCCTGAGTCGGTGTGACGTCGGAATAGTTTTGGAGGTCTGTAGGACTTTTTACTGACACCGGCTGGATGGCCAATCGACATATTCGCGCAAGCCAAATGAGACAGACGGTGTAAAGTTGTCTTTGGTCGTGCTAGTTTAATGTCAATTTTTCGTATACGTGGGCAAAACGCCTGTCAGAACATAGAGTTGGCGCCACGTTTTAAAGCGGTTTACGCAGTGTAAACCCCTTATTTTTCAGCATTTTTTATAGAGGCACGGGATTACATGGAAATCGGTCTGCGCGAGTGGCTGATCGTCATCGGCATCATTGTGATAGCCGGTATTCTTTTCGATGGCTGGCGCCGTATGCGCGGCGGCAAGGGAAAGCTGAAATTCCGTCTCGACCGGAGCCTGTCCAATCTGCCGGACGAGGACACCAGCGCCGAGCTGTTGGGCCCGGCCCGCGTCCTGGATACGCACAAAGAGCCGCAACTGGACGAGCACGATCTGCCGTCGGTGAGCATGCCCAACCGCGAAGCCCGCGAGCCGCGTGAATCCGGTTCGAAACGTGGCAAGCGCGGCAGCAACGGCCCGGCGCAGGGCGACTTGAACCTCGACCTCGATCTGGACGGCGGCCCGAGCTTCAGCAGCCGCGATGACGATTTCGCCGAAGACAGCAAGCCTGCAGCGGCCGTGGCGGAAAAAGATCAGCCGCAAGCCGAAGAAGTCCTGGTGATCAGCGTGATCTGCCGCGACCCGGCCGGCTTCAAAGGCCCGGCGCTGCTGCAGAACATTCTCGAAAGCGGTCTGCGTTTCGGCGAGATGGACATTTTCCACCGCCACGAAAGCATGGCCGGCAACGGCGAAGTGCTGTTCTCCATGGCCAACGCGGTCAAGCCGGGCATTTTTGATCTGGACGACATCGACCATTTCAGCACCCCGGCGGTAAGCTTCTTCCTCGGTCTGCCAGGCCCGCGTCATCCGAAGCAGGCCTTCGACGTGATGGTCGCGGCAGCCCGCAAGCTGTCCCAGGAACTGAACGGCGAACTGAAAGACGACCAGCGCAGCGTACTGACTGCGCAGACGATTGAGCACTACCGTCAGCGCATCGTCGAATTCGAACGCCGCGCCCTGACCCAGAAGCGCTAAGGCCAAATCAAAAGATCGCAGCCTTCGGCAGCTCCTACAGAGGACCGCGATAACTGTAGGAGCTGACGAGTGCAACGAGGCTGCGATCTTCTGGCACCGCCGCCGATAATGGAATAAAACTGGAGCAGCCTCGGCTGCTCTTTTGCTTTATGAGAGAACACCCATGACCGCCGCCAAAACCCGCATTCTAGAGCTGCGCGCTGAGCTGGATCAGCACAACTATCGCTATCACGTTCTCGACGAGCCGAGCATTCCCGATGCCGAGTACGACCGCTTGTTCCACGAGCTCAAGGCACTGGAAGCGGCCAACCCGGAACTGATCACCAGCGACTCGCCGACCCAGCGCGTCGGCAGCATGGCGTTGACTGCGTTCACTCAGGTGCGCCACGAAATCCCCATGCTCAGCCTCGGCAACGCCTTCGAAGAATCCGACATGCGCGAGTTCGATCGCCGCGTCAACGAAGGCCTCGACGTGCCGGCCGGCGATCTGTTTGGTGGCAGCGCGGCGGTGGAATACAGCTGCGAGCCGAAGCTCGATGGCCTGGCGGTCAGCCTGCTGTATCAGGATGGTCTGCTGGTGCGCGGCGCCACCCGGGGCGATGGCACCACTGGCGAGGACATCAGCGTCAACGTGCGTACCGTGCGCAATATTCCGCTGAAGCTGCACGGCGAAGGCTGGCCGGCGACGCTGGAAGTGCGCGGTGAAGTGTTCATGTCCAAGGCCGGTTTCGAGCGCCTCAATGCTTCGCAACTGGAAATCGGCGGCAAGACCTTCGCCAACCCGCGCAACGCGGCAGCAGGCAGCCTGCGCCAGCTCGACTCGAAGATCACCGCCAATCGTCCGCTGGAATTCTGCTGCTATGGCATCGGTCAGGTATCTCACGATATCGCCGACACCCACATCGGTAACCTCAAGCAGTTGCAGAAGTGGGGCATGCCGATCAGTCACGAACTGAAGCTGGCCAAGGGCATTGATGAGTGCCTGGAGTATTACCGCGACATCGGCGAGCGCCGTAACTCGCTGGCCTATGAAATCGACGGTGTGGTGTTCAAGGTCAACAGCATTGCCGACCAGCGTGAACTGGGCTTTCGTGCGCGCGAGCCGCGCTGGGCGATCGCACACAAATTCCCGGCGATGGAAGAACTTACCGAGCTGCTCGACGTGGAATTCCAGGTCGGCCGCACCGGTGCGGTGACTCCGGTGGCGCGTCTGAAACCGGTGAAGGTCGCCGGCGTCACCGTGGCCAACGCCACGTTGCACAACATGGACGAAGTCGCGCGTCTGGGCCTGATGATTGGCGATACGGTGATCATTCGCCGCGCCGGTGATGTGATTCCGCAAGTGGTGCAGGTAGTCACCGAGCGTCGCCCCGATGACGCGCGCCCGGTGGCCATTCCTGAAAGCTGCCCGGTGTGCGGCTCCCACGTGGAGCGTACGCAACTGGTCAAGCGCAGCAAGGGCAAGGAAACCTTCAGTGAAGGTGCGGTGTATCGCTGCGTCGGCCGCCTGGCCTGTGGTGCGCAACTGAAACAGGCGATCATTCACTTCGTCTCGCGCCGGGCCATGGACATCGAAGGCTTGGGCGACAAGAGCGTCGAGCAACTGGTCGACGAAGGCCTGGTCAGTTCGCCGGCTGATTTGTATGCGCTGAAATTCGACGACATCGTCGATCTGGAAGGCTTCGCCGAGGTATCGAGCAACAAGCTGCTCAAAGCCATTGAAGACAGCAAGCAACCGAGCCTGGCACGTTTCATCTACGCCCTCGGCATTCCCGATGTCGGCGAAGAGACGGCCAAGGTGCTGGCGCGCTCGCTGGGTTCGCTGGAGCGCGTGCAACAGGCCTTGCCGCATGTGCTGACCTACCTGCCGGATGTCGGCCTGGAAGTGGCGCACGAGATCCACAGTTTCTTTGAGGACGCGCACAACCAGCAGGTCATCAGCGAATTGCTCGGCCATGGTTTGCAGATTCAGGATCAAGGCGAGTTGGGCGCCGAATTCGCCGCCAGTACCACCCTGGGCGGCTTGCTCGACAAACTGCATATTCCCTTCGTCGGCCCCGGCGGTGCGCAGAAACTCGCCGATCGCTTCGGCTCGCTGGAAGCGGTGATGAACGCTGACTGGCTGGACATGCGCCAGGCATTGCCGGAGAAGCAGGCCAACTCGGTGCGCGAGTTCTTCGCCTCGCCTGAGCATCGGCAACTGGCCGAGCGGGCCGAGCAGCAGCTGCGCGATTTCGGCATGCATTGGCAGAGCGAGAAAAAAGTCGTCGAAGGTCTGCCGCTGTCCGGCGAAACCTGGGTGCTGACCGGCAAGGTCGAACTGATGAGCCGGGATGTGGCCAAGGAGCATCTGGAAAGCCTGGGCGCCAAGGTCGCCGGTTCGGTGTCGGCGAAAACCCATTGCGTGGTCGCAGGCCCGGGTGCCGGGTCGAAACTGACCAAGGCCAACGAGCTGGGCGTGAAGGTCATGGACGAAGAAGCGTTTATCGCTTTCCTCAAAACCCACGGCGTCCCTGTCTGACCGGACGAACCCCTGTGGCGAGGGGATTTATCCCTGTCCGGATGGACACCTGTGGCGAGGGGATTTATCCCCGTTCGGCGACACCCGTGGCGAGGGGATTTATCCCCGCTGGGTTGCGCAGCGACCCCAAAACCCTGCGACCGATCATTTCATCTGTATCGCGTGTGCGGTTTTTTGCGACTGCTGCGCAGTCGAGCGGGGATAAATCCCCTCACCACAATGGTGCTATCACCCGGCTGCGCGGTTATGGGTTGGAACGATGTTGTCTTCAGGATGATCTAGTCTTGGCCAGTCCCAGGGAGAGATCGCCATGCACCGTTTTTTCGAGCAGCTCAGTTCCCGCATCATCGCGCCGTTCGTGGCCGGATCCTCGCGCAACAGCAAAGTCTGGCCGTGCCGTTGCGGCCAGTCGCTGTTCTTTCGCAACAGTCAGTGCCTGGCCTGTAACGCCTTGCTCGGCTATCAACCTGAAGAAAGTCGCCTGACCTCGCTGCAGCCGGGGTCGGAAGAGGGCACCTGGACGCTCGACGCTGATCCCGACGCCGGTCTGTTCCGCCGCTGCGCCAACCTCGACATGCCCGCCGCGTGCAACTGGCTGCTGCCGGCCAACGATCACGACACCTTGTGCATCGCTTGCAGCCTCAACCGCACCATTCCCGACCTGTCCGTCGCGGAAAATCCCGAACGCTGGCGCAAGGTCGAAATCGCCAAGCGCAGACTGGTCGCGCAACTGATCACCCTCGGCTTGCCGGTCATCCCGAAAACCACCGATGAAGAAACCGGGCTGGCGTTCGACTTCATCGGTGTTGACCTGGAAGGCAATGCGCCGATGACCGGCCACGCCAATGGCCTGATCACCCTCGACATCAAAGAGGCCGACGACGCTCACCGTGAGCAGGTCAGGGCGGCGATGCACGAACCTTACCGCACGCTGCTCGGGCATTTTCGCCATGAGGTCGGCCACTACTACTGGGATCGCCTCATCGCCAACGGCCCTTGGCTGGACGCGTTCCGCAATCTGTTCGGCGACGAACGCGCCAGTTACGCCGAGGCTCTGGACCGGCATTACCAGCAAGGCGCGCCGCTGGACTGGCCGCAGCACTACGTCAGCGCCTACGCGACCATGCATCCATGGGAAGACTGGGCGGAAACCTGGGCGCATTACCTGCACATGATGGATGCGGTCGACACGGCGCTGGGCTTCGGCATGAGCGCGCGGGAAATGGACTTCGACTATCAGCCGTTTCCCACCAGCACCCTGTACGACCCCGAGCATCCCGGCGGTGGCGCTTTCCTGTCATTCGTCAATGCGTGGATCGAACTGGCCGGCATGCTCAACGAACTGTCGCGCAGCATGGGCCAGCCGGATTTTTACCCGTTCGTACTGCCGGCGGCGGCGATCGCCAAGTTGCACTTCATTCATCTGGTGATCCAGCAGGCGGGCGGCAGGGCGGATGAGGTGCTGGCCTTGTAGGTGTCGCAGGCCGTGATGTTTATGTCCTTGAAGCCGTTCAGGTTTTTTATCTGCAACCAACGGTTGTAAGTTCATCTCAGACAGGTACAATGGCGCGGCTCGCCGACAGGCAAGCGTCGTTATGGTGACCCCATCGGTCCCCCCGCAACGATTACCCGTGAACCTGGTCAGATCCGGAAGGAAGCAGCCACAGCGGGAACATTGTGTGCCGGGGTGTGGCTGGTGGGGGCACCACCTTAACGAACCTACCGAGAATTCAAAGAGAACTGCATGGGTTTCGCCCACTGCGGTTTTTTTATGCCTGCGATTTGGCCAGTGGCGTTGATCCGCCATCAGAAACGCGCGGCTCAGCCGCGCAGCGCCCCGGTACCCGTGCGGCCGTCGACGGCGAACAGTGGCATACTCCCTCGCCTGGCATTGAGAGGTAAGGCAAGTGGGTGAAATCGACGATCTGACCCGGGAAAAACTGCGCGAATGGCAGATGCGGCGTCTGGAAGTCAAAACGCAGATGCAGGATCAGCCCGAGCGCACGCTGGAGTTGTCGCGAGTGCTCGACATGATGGATGAGGAGCACGCTGCGATTCTGGCGGCTTCGACCGTGTTCAACGCGGCTGAAGAAACTGCGCAGCCGCTCGCGGTGCAGGACCAGCCCGCCCTCGCTGAATCGGTGGCCGGCCAGTACGACCTGCAACTGCATGCCAGCGCGCAAAACCCTGAACACCTGCGCAAACTGCTGGAAATGGCCCTCTACGAAGTGCAGGCGCAGATTGAAGCGGGGCCGCTGGCTGGCGGCGCAGATCGACGCGGCATGTCCGGCACGCTCGGCGGCTACTCCTTCGAACTGCGGATCAGCCCCGAGTCCAGCCGTGAGGGAAACTTGCCGCAGTCCCATGAAATGCACGACGAGAATGACCAGGACTGATCTGGTGTTGTATTAAAGCCCAGGCGGCGAGGTTGTATGCACCCGGAACATTTTGATTTGGCCACCCCGGTATTTCTGCCGATCACCCATGATGCGTGTACGGCGCTGTTGCAGCCCGAGGGTGACGCGACACTGGCCAGCCTGAGCGACCCGGAACTGGCGGCGGTGCTGGTCATCCAGAACCTCGCCCAGGCCACGGAACAGGATTTGAGCGCCAGCGCAGCGGAGAAGATCCTCGCCAGACTCATTGACTGGTCTGTCACCTCTCGGCGCACCGGATCGGCGGGACTGCTTGCAGAGGCGCGGCGTCTGTTCGATTCGCGCAAATTGTATTTCGGCCTCAATGCGCTCAAAGGCCTGAACCTGCGCTTTCTCATGGCCGATGAAGTCGCCGCGCAGGCATTTCTGTTGCCCGGCGGGCAGTGGGATGTGGACTACAAGATCCGCCATCAGCAACAGAACAACCCGTTTCGCCAGCAAATGGTCACGCCACGCGAGCGTGAACACTGGTTAAGCGCGGCGCAGGACAAACTGCTGCGAACCTTCCGTGCCAACCTCGACGAAGACCTGCACGTGCAGGGTTATGCGGGCATCGGCAAGAGCTACATGCTCAGCGCGCTGATCGAGTGCCTGCGCTCGAAACGCACTCTGGTACTGGCGCGCACCCCGGCGAAACTGGCGACGCTGCGCAAGCACATCGTTCAGGTCCACGACACGGAAATTGGTCAGACGTTTTTCGACTTTGCCCAGGCCCAGCTGCTTGGCCCCCGGTTTCATATGGCCAAGGCGCCCGCGCGGATTCCGAGCAAGCCGGCGCTGGCGCAGGAACTGAATATCTTCGGCTTTCGCCACCACGACGGGCCGGGCACCCTCGAGGTTTGTCTGCGCGTGCTCAAGCTGTACTGCGCCTCAAGAGATCACACGCTGTCCGCCAGGCACTTGCCGCACTTCCAGCAGCCCTTGACCGGCGCAGACTCGCAAGCGCTGCTGGAATACTCCAGTCGCCTGTGGGTGTATCTGGAAGCCAATCCGGCCTGGGCCAGCCAGAGCGGTTTTCCCACGTTGCTCATGATCAAGCGCGCCAGTCTGGCCGGTTGCCGCGTCCCGCCGCGCTACACCCATGTGATCATCGACGAAAGCCAGGATGTGCCGGCGTCGTTGCTGCAAATCATCGAGCGCGGGCAGCAGGTGCTGATCACCCTCGGCGATGAGTATCAGCAGGCCACGGGCGAGGCGCCCAAGCGCAAGCGTGAAGTTCGTCAGAGCGATATCTGCTATTCGGTGCGCTCGGGGCGCAATGTCGAGCGCCTGGTCAATCCGCTGATCTCGCGCCATACGCACAAGAGCAAAGTACCGTTCGAAGGCGCTCGTCACGCCGACGTCGATATCGAGTACTACCCGCAAGCCTTCGTGCCGCCCGAAGGTTGCGTGGTGCTGACCGCTTCACCGTGGGACACGATGATGTGGGCCATCCATCTGCACGACTCCAGTTGCGCCTTCAGTTTCCCCGACCGGGAAGCGCAGGACGACATCAAGCATTTCATGACCACCGCCATCGAGCTGTTCCGCCGCGATTTCTACAACGCCGGATCCAGCGAGAAAGGACCACACCCGTATTTCAGCGACATGGCTCATTGGCAGCAGGTGCGTGAGGCCAACCGTTTCGACGAGGCGTTTTTGTGGATCGAAGCGCAACTGCAAAACGGCTTCATGATTGCCGACCTGACGCGACTGAGCCAAAAGATCATCGAGCCGGGCAAAGCCTGCCTGTTGATGATGGCCGAGCGGGCTGGCGGCATGGAGTTCAAGCGCGTGCTGTTGACCCGGACGTTGCTCAGTAACGAGAAATTCAAGGATGCCTACGAGTTCGATCAGCGCATCTGCGCCGTGTACATCGCCGTGTCCCGTGCCCGGCAGCAGCTCTATCTGCCTTATGACGTGGTGGAATGGATCGATTATCACCACAGCCGCGAGCCGAAATTCCGCGAATCGCACGGTTATTGACCCGGCCAACCCTGTGGGAGCGAGCCTGCTCGCGAAAACGTCGGCGTGTTCAACAACTGTGTCGCCTGACATACCGCTTTCGCGAGCAGGCTCGCTCCCACAGGCGGTTAGGGTGTGGTTGAAGAGGCGCCGGTGTACAACCGGATTATGTCGTCGATCTCGCCGGACATTTTCATCCGCAGCAACGTGCGCAGGATCCGCTGCACCGGCACGTTCGGGTCGTTCCTCACATAGCAGCCGATATTCTGTTCCTGCAGCACCGCGACCCCTTGCAGCTGCTGCTCCGGCAACAGGCGCTGATTGATCCAGTCCAGCGTCCACTGATTGCTCACCGCATAGCGATATCGCCCGGCTAGGAGCTTTTCCAGTACCTGTTCCTGATTGCGCGCGTCTTCGCGTTGCAACTGGTCGGCGTCGAACAGCGGTTGCAGGGTAGGGTAGCTGTAGCCGAGAACGGTGCCGATGGCCTGGCGCGGTAGCTGGGCGGGATTGATCTGCGCCGGTTGTTCCTTGCGGCTGATCAGCAGGTCGCGCTGAAACCACAACGGCACGCTCCAGATGTAATCGCCGGACTGATTCGGCAGCCACGACTGTGCGGCATAGCAGCGCACGTCGATGTCGCCGTGCTCCATGGCGCTCTGTACCCGCGCGCGCGGCAGGACGACGAATTGCGCTGGCGCGCCGACCTGGGTCGCCAGGCTGAGCAGGACGTCGTGCAGAATGCCCTGGGTCGGTCTGCCGCCTTGCAGTTGCACCATCGGCATCGCCCAACTGTCCGGCACGGCGAAGCGCAACGGCGCTTGCGCTGCCATCGCGTTGAGGCTGATACCCAGCAATGCCGCCACGGCCCACCGCATAGACGCTCCGGTAATTCCCCATCCCGAGCTGATAAAAGCCTCTGCTGATGCAGCTTAGCCATATTAGACGAGGACACCGGATGCAATTTTGCCCTTGCTCCGCTAGCATTAGCCGCTTCTGCTTCCTTCGCTGCGACGGTTTTCGATGAGTTATCAGGTTCTTGCACGTAAATGGCGTCCACGCTCGTTCCGCGAAATGGTCGGCCAGACCCATGTGCTCAAGGCTCTGATCAATGCCTTGGACAGCCAACGGCTGCACCACGCCTACCTGTTCACCGGGACGCGCGGGGTCGGCAAGACCACCATCGCGCGGATCATTGCCAAGTGCCTGAACTGCGAGACAGGTATCACCTCCAGTCCCTGCGGCGAGTGCTCGGTGTGCCGCGAGATCGATGAGGGGCGTTTTGTCGACCTGATCGAGATCGACGCCGCCAGCCGCACCAAGGTCGAAGACACCCGCGAACTGCTCGATAACGTGCAGTACGCGCCAAGCCGTGGGCGCTTCAAGGTCTACCTGATCGACGAAGTGCACATGCTTTCCAGCCATTCCTTCAATGCGCTGCTGAAAACCCTCGAAGAGCCGCCGCCCTACGTCAAGTTCATCCTGGCGACCACCGATCCGCAGAAACTTCCAGCAACGATTCTTTCGCGTTGCCTGCAGTTCTCGCTGAAGAACATGACGCCCGAGCGTGTGGTCGAGCACTTGACCCATGTGCTGACCGCAGAAAACGTACCGTTCGAAGACGATGCACTGTGGCTGCTCGGCCGCGCTGCTGATGGCTCGATGCGTGACGCCATGAGCCTGACCGATCAGGCCATCGCGTTCGGTGAAGGCAAGGTCCTCGCGACCGACGTGCGCGCGATGCTCGGCACGCTGGATCACGGTCAGGTCTATGACGTGCTGCATGCGCTGATCGAAGGCGATGCCAAGGCGCTGCTCGAAGCCGTGCGGCATCTGGCCGAGCAAGGTCCGGACTGGAACGGCGTGCTCTCGGAAATTCTTAACGTGCTGCACCGCGTGGCCATCGCTCAGGCGCTGCCGGAAGGGGTCGACAATGGCCACGGCGACCGTGATCGCGTATTGGCCCTGGCCCAGGCACTGCCGGCCGAAGATGTGCAGTTCTATTACCAGATGGGCCTGATCGGGCGCCGCGATTTGCCGCTGGCGCCGGACCCGCGCGGCGGTTTCGAAATGGTCTTGCTGCGGATGCTCGCGTTCCGCCCGGCGGATACAGCGGATGCACCGAGGCAACCGCTAAAGCCAGTGGGGATCAGCCAGGCCACAGTTGATTCCGCAAACTCAGTGGCTGCCGCGCCGAAGCCTGCGCCGGTGGTCGCTGCGGCTGTTGCGCCCACACCTGCGCCCGCACCGGTAGCGGCGCCGGTTGCCGAGCCAGAACCTGTGGCTGCGGTTGTCGAAGCACAACCGGAGCCTGAGCCAGTCGCCGTCGAAGCCGCGGTCGATCTGCCGTGGAACGACCCGGTGGAAGCCGACGCCGAGCCTGCGCCCGTTCAGCAACCCGCCGTCGAACCAGTGCTGGAAACCGCTGGCGAGCAGCCCGAGCTGCCGCCGATGCCGCTGCCGACCCCGGACAGCGTGGTGCCGGATGCGCCGGAGTGGGCCGCTGCGCCGATTCCCGAGCCGTCCGTCGCCGAGGTCGATGCCGCTACGCCGGGCATGGACATGGACGACGAACCGCCGCTGGATGAAGACTACATCGAGCCGGACATGGATTCGGCCTACAGCTACCTCGACGAACTGGCCAGCGAACACGCCGCTGATCCCGAGCCTGAGCCCGAGCCGGAACCTGCCGCCGCGCCGGCCACCGGTCTGGCCCTGCAATGGCTGGAGCTGTTCCCGAAGCTGCCGATTTCCGGCATGACCGGCAGCATCGCCGCCAACTGCACATTGATTGCGGTCGATGGCGATCACTGGCTGATGCACCTTGACCCGGCCCACAGCGCCCTGTTCAACGCCACGCAACAGCGTCGTCTCAACGACGCGTTGAACCAGTTCCACGGGCGCACGCTGACCCTGACCATCGAGCTGATCAAGCCTGAGCAGGAAACCCCGGCCCAGGCCGCCTCGCGCCGCCGCGCCAATCGCCAGCGTGAGGCGGAGGAATCGATCCACGGTGATCCGTTCATCCAGCAGATGGTTCAGCAGTTCGGCGCGGTGGTGCGAAGCGATACTATTGAACCTGTCGACGCCTTGGTCACCCAAGGCTAATAACTGAAGGTGCTCGGCCAAGATGGCCGGGCGCTGTTTTATCCAAGTACGTTTGAGGTGATTCCCATGATGAAAGGTGGCATGGCCGGCCTGATGAAGCAGGCGCAGCAGATGCAGGAAAAAATGGCCAAGATGCAGGAAGAACTGGCCAACGCCGAAGTCACCGGCAAGGCCGGCGGCGACATGGTCACCGTGGTGATGACCGGTCGTCACGACGTCAAAAGCGTGAGCATCGACCCAAGCCTGGTCGAAGGCCTGAGCGAAGACGACAAAGAAATGCTGGAAGCCGTGGTCGCTGCCGCCGTCAACGACGCCGTGCGCAAGATCGAAGCCAACAGCCAGGAAAAAATGGGCAGCATGACCGCCGGCATGAACCTGCCAGCGGGTATGAAACTGCCATTCTGATTCGCCTTTGGGCGGCAGATGAGCTACACAAAATGCCAGGCATTGTGCCTGGCATTTTTGTTTCTGCCTGATGGACATATGCCGGCTGGACTGACGCCTTCGCGAGCAGGCTCGCTCCCACATTTGGAATGCATTCCCCTGTGGGAGCGAGCCTGCTCGCGAATGAAGTCACCTCGGCAAAACTGAAGAAACATCGAACACACCACCGCTACCAAGGTCTGCTCCCTATACACCGAATTCCCCATTCACAGGAGACGCTGACATGTCCGACCCTCTCACCCTCAATCAACGCTTCGTCCTCGCCTCGCGCCCGACCGGCGCGCCGACCCCGGAGAACTTTCGTCTCGAGCGCGAGGCGCTGCCGGATCTGCAGGACGGTCAGGTGCTGTTGAAAACCCTGTACCTGTCGCTCGACCCGTACATGCGCGGACGTATGAGCGACGCACCGTCCTACGCTGCGCCAGTGCAAATCGGCGAAGTCATGACTGGCGGCGCGGTCAGCCGGGTCGAGCAGTCCAATCATCCGAAATTCCACACTGGTGATCTGGTGGTTGGCGCCACCGGTTGGCAGAGCCACAGCATCAGCGACGGTCGCAACATCATGCCGATCCCGGCCGGCCTGCCGAGCCCGTCGATGGCCCTCGGGGTGCTGGGTATGCCGGGCATGACCGCGTACATGGGCCTGATGGACATCGGCCAGCCGAAAGAAGGCGAAACCCTGGTGGTGGCTGCGGCGTCCGGCGCCGTCGGCTCGGTGGTCGGGCAAGTGGCGAAGATCAAAGGTCTGCGCGCGGTCGGTGTGGCCGGTGGGGCCGAGAAGTGCAAATACGTCGTTGAGGAGCTGGGTTTTGATGCCTGCATCGACCACAAGGCCGACGACTTCGCCGAGCAATTGGCCAAGGCCTGTCCCAACGGCATCGACATTTATTATGAGAACGTCGGCGGCCATGTCTTCGACGCAGTCTTGCCGTTGCTCAATCCCAAGGCGCGCATTCCGTTGTGCGGCCTGATCGCCGGCTACAACGCCGCCGAAGCGCCGACCGGCCCGGATCGCCTGCCGATACTGCAACGCACATTGCTCACCAAGCGTGTGCGTATTCAGGGCTTCATCGTCTTCGACGATTACGGTGATCGTCAGCCGGAATTCATCAGCCACATGGTGCCGTGGGTACGCGACGGCAAGGTGAAATTCCGCGAGGACGTGGTCGAAGGCCTGGAGCAGGCGCCCGAGGCGTTCATCGGTCTGCTGGAAGGGCGCAACTTCGGCAAACTGGTGGTCCGGGTCGCCCAGGACTGAGGATTTGACGCTGGCCAGAGGCGCGGGTATAAACCGCGTCTCGTTGTTTAGTCGGACTGTTTACCCATGAGCTTCAGCCCCTTGATTCGCCAACTGATCGACGCTCTGCGCACCTTGCCAGGCGTGGGTCAGAAAACCGCTCAGCGCATGGCGTTGCAGTTGCTCGAACGTGATCGCAGCGGCGGCACCCGTCTGGCCCAGGCCTTGAGCCAGGCCATGGAAGGCGTCGGCCACTGCCGCCAATGCCGCACGCTGACCGAAGACGATCTGTGCCCGCAATGCGCCGACCCGCGCCGCGATGACACGCTGCTGTGCGTAGTCGAAGGGCCGATGGACGTTTATGCGGTGGAGCAGACCGGCTTCCGTGGCCGCTATTTCGTGCTCAAGGGGCACTTGTCGCCGCTGGATGGCCTGGGGCCGGAAGCGATCGGCATTCCGCAACTGATGGCGCGGATAGAAGAGGCGGGGACCTTTACCGAAGTCATCCTCGCCACCAACCCGACCGTGGAAGGCGAGGCGACGGCGCACTACATCGCGCAGTTGCTCAACAACAAAGGCCTGGTCGCCTCGCGGATTGCCCACGGCGTGCCGCTGGGCGGTGAGCTGGAGCTGGTCGACGGCGGCACGCTGGCGCATTCGTTTGCCGGGCGTAAACCGATTTCCCTCTGAATTTGCGGCGTCTGAACTGACGCCTTCGCGAGCAAGCTCGCTCCCACATTGGTTGTGTGTCGTTCACAAATCCCCTGTGGGAGCGAGCCTGCTCGCGAATGGCGCGCCGCGGTCCATCTGATTCACAGAATTTCATTGATAACCAAGCAAGCGCTCGGTTAACGTCGGCGAACCCTTCCGTGGAGCTCGCCCATGCCTGCCTTTCAGGAATACTTCGACCCCAGCCATCAATTGGTCCGCGACAGCGTCAGACGTTTCGTCGAACGCGAGATCCTGCCGGACATTAATCAGTGGGAAGAAGCCGAAAGCTTTCCCCGTGAGCTGTACCTCAAGGCCGGTGCGGCGGGCATTCTCGGTATCGGCTATCCCGAGGCGCTCGGCGGCAGCCATGAAGGCGATCTGTTCGCCAAGGTCGCCGCCAGTGAAGAGCTGATGCGCTGTGGGTCTGGTGGCCTGGTGGCGGGGTTGGGTTCGCTGGATATCGGCCTGCCGCCGATCGTCAAATGGGCGCGGCCTGAAGTTCGCGAGCGGGTGGTACCGCTGGTGCTCAGCGGCGAGAAAATCAGCGCGCTGGCAGTCACCGAGCCCGGCGGCGGCTCCGACGTCGCCAACTTGCAAACCCGCGCCGTGCGTGACGGTGACTGCTACCGGGTCAGTGGCAGCAAAACTTTCATCACCAGCGGTGTGCGCGCGGATTTCTACACCGTCGCGGTGCGTACCGGTGCGCCGGGGTTCGGCGGTATCAGTCTGTTGCTGATCGAGAAGGGCACGCCGGGTTTCAGTGTCGGTCGGCAATTGAAGAAAATGGGCTGGTGGGCGTCGGACACCGCTGAATTGTTCTTCGACGATTGCCGCGTGCCTGTAGGAAACCTCATTGGCGGAGAGAACATGGGCTTCGCCTGCATCATGGGCAATTTCCAGAGCGAACGGCTGGCGCTGGCGCTGATGGCCAACATGACGGCGCAATTGGCGCTGGAGGAGAGCCTCAAGTGGGCGCGCGAGCGTGAGGCGTTCGGCAAACCCATCGGCAAATTTCAAGTGATCAAACATCGCCTCGCCGAAATGGCCACGGCGCTGGAAGTGTCGCGCGAGTTCACGTATCGGCAAGCGGCAAAAATGGCGGCGGGGCACAGCGTAATCAAGGAAATTTCCATGGCAAAGAACTTCGCCACCGACACCTCGGACCGGATCACCACCGAAGCCGTGCAGATTCTTGGCGGGCTCGGTTACATGCGTGAAAGCCTGGTGGAGCGGCTGTATCGGGATAACCGCATTCTGTCGATTGGCGGCGGGACGCGGGAAGTGATGAATGAAATCATCAGCAAGCAGATGGGGCTCTAAAAGCAAAAGATCGTCCGATGCATGATCGTTCCCGCGCTCTGCGTGGGAATGCAGCCCGGGACGCTCCGCGTCCCTATCGCAAGCTGGAACGCAGAGCGTCCCTAGAGGCATTCCCACGCGGAGCGTGGGAACGATCAATCTTTAGATCTTGATTATTTATCAGTCAACGCAAACTGCGTCAGGCAGAACGTCGGGATACCCATATCCTGCAAGCGCTGCGAGCCTTGCAGCTCTGGCAGATCAATGATGGCCGCCGCTTCATGCACCCGCGCGCCCATGCGGCGAATCAGGTTGGCCGCTGCGATCAGCGTGCCGCCGGTAGCGATCAGGTCATCGAACATCACCACCGAATCGCCTTCGCACAGGCTGTCGGCGTGCACTTCCAGGAACGCTTCGCCGTATTCGGTCGCATAACCTTCGGCGAGCACGTCCGCCGGCAATTTACCTTGCTTGCGGAATAGCACCAGTGGCTTGTTCAACTGATAGGCCAGTACCGAACCGATCAGAAAACCACGGGCATCCATGGCGCCGATGTGGGTGAAGTCGGCTTCGACATAGCGGTGGGCGAAGCTGTCCATCACCAGGCGCAGGGCCGTCGGCGACTGGAACAGCGGGGTGATGTCGCGAAAGATCACGCCCGGTTTCGGAAAGTCGATCACGGGGCGGATCAGGGATTTGATGTCGAAGGAGTCGAAGACCATCGGGGTGTCCTGGCAGGGCTGCAAACGGCGCAGTATACCCGCGGCTGAAACGATTCGCTCAACCGCGGGTCGTGATCAGCCTTCGATCGAACCGCCAGCCAGCGCGCACAACTGGATCGGGTCGAGGATGTGGATCTCCTTGCCCTCGGCGGCAATCAGCTCGTTCTGCTGGAAACGGGTGAACACCCGCGACACGGTTTCCACCGCCAGGCCCAGGTAATTGCCGATTTCATTGCGCGACATGCTCAGCCGGAACTGGTTGGCCGAGAAGCCGCGAGCACGGAAACGTGCCGACAGGTTGACCAGAAAAGTAGCGATGCGCTCGTCGGCGGTCTTCTTCGACAGCAGCAGCATCATTTGCTGATCGTCGCGAATCTCGCGGCTCATCACCCGCATCAACTGGCGGCGCAGTTGTGGTAATTGCAGCGCGAGTTCGTCGAGGCGTTCGAAGGGGATTTCGCAGACCGAAGTGGTTTCCAGCGCCTGGGCCGAGACCGGGTGTTTTTCGGTGTCCATGCCCGACAGTCCGACCAGTTCGCTCGGCAGGTGGAAACCGGTCAGCTGTTCTTCGCCGGCATCGCTCAGGCTGAAAGTCTTCAGGGCACCAGAGCGGACTGCATAAACGGAATCAAAGGTGTCGCCCTGGCGGAACAGGAACTCGCCTTTCTTCAGCGGGCGGCCGCGTTTAACGATTTCGTCGAGCGCATCCATGTCTTCCAGATTCAGAGAAAGTGGCAGGCAGAGCGGGGCCAGGCTGCAATCCTTGCAGTGGGCCTGGTTGTGAGCGCGCAGTTTGACTGGCTCGGACATTTCTTCAATCCTTGTGGGAAAACACACATAAGCCGTAAGGGTAACCCACGGAAGGACATTCAGGCCAGCACGCGGCGGCGTTGTCCTACAGACATAAAGCCGCAGCAGCTGCGGCCGATAACCCACTATCAGTACTCATCCAAGGAAGGCCCCGATGACCGCCATTGGCACGCTAAGCCCCGGTAGCAGCGGCATTGCTGCTTCGCCGGAGGTAACCGGTCCCGACGCTGCAATCGACCGCGACGACGCCTTGTCGAATGCGGCAACCCCGACCTTGGTCGAGGGCGTCAAAGTGTCGCTGTCCGGCGCGGCCATCGCCAAATCCGCCGCTGTCGGCGGCGAAAACAGTGACATCGACAACAGTGGCTTACCGGAGAACATCCAACAGTTGCTGAAGATGATTCGCAAGATCCAAAAAGAAATCATCGAGAAAAAAGCCCGCATGGCGGCGGTCATGTCAGACAGAACCCTCTCCAACGAGGAAAAGATCAACAAGCTCGCCGCATTACGTGGCGCCATCGCCGCCCTCAACAGCGGCCTGATCACCGCCAACCTTTCCTTGTCGAAAGTCATGAACCAGTCGGCGCTCAACCCTGATCAGAACCTCAAGGTCGGCTCGTTGCTGACCAAGCCTTAAATCACTCGGGAGAAACGCTGGCGGTTCTGCTGCTCCAGGTACGCATCGAAGACCATGCACACCGAGCGCACCAGCAATCGGCCAGCCGGCAGCACCTCGATGCGCTCGCGCTCGAACCTGATCAGGCCATCCTCGGCCATACCTTGCAACTGCGGCCAGAGCGCGCCGAAGTAGCCTTGAAAATCGATGTTGAACTGCTGCTCGATCTCGGCGAACTCAAGTTTGAAATTGCAGATCAGTTGCTGGATCACTGCGCGGCGCAAGCGGTCGTCAGCGTTGCACACCAGGCCGCGACTGGTCGCCAGCTGCGCGCTGGCCAGGCTGTTCTGATACGCGTTGAGGTCGCTGCTGTTCTGGCAGTACAGATCGCCGATCTGGCTGATCGCCGACACGCCCAGGCCAATCAGGTCGCAATGGCCGTGGGTGGTGTAGCCCTGGAAGTTGCGTTGCAGGGTGTGCTCTTCCTGGGCAATCGCCAGTTCGTCATCAGGCAGGGCGAAGTGGTCCATGCCGATGTAGCGGTAGCCGGCAGCGGTCAGTTGCTCGATGGTGCGCTGGAGCATTTCCAGCTTGTGCGCCGGGCTCGGCAAGTCGCTGCTGTTGATCCGCCGTTGCGGCATGAAGCGTTCCGGCAGGTGTGCGTAGTTGAATACCGAAAGGCGATCCGGTTGCAGACTGATCACTTCCTCGACGGTGCGGGCGAAGTTGTCCGGTGTCTGCTTCGGCAGGCCATAAATCAGATCGATGTTGATCGAGCGAAACTGCAAAGTGCGCGCCGCATCGATCACCGCGCGGGTTTCTTCCAGGCTTTGCAGGCGATTGACTGCGCGCTGCACCGCCGGGTCAAGGTCTTGCAGGCCAATGCTGACCCGATTGAAACCCAGTTCGCGCAGCAGGCCCATGGTCGACCAGTCGGCTTCGCGGGGGTCGATTTCGATGCCGTAATCGCCCGAGTCATCGTTGAGCAGATTGAAATGCTTGCGCAGGTGCGCCATCAGCTGGCGCAATTCGTCGTGGCTGAGAAAGGTCGGTGTGCCGCCACCGAAATGCAGCTGCTCGACGGTTTGCGCCGGGTCGAGGTGGCAGGCAATCAACTGGATTTCCTGCTCGAGCCGTTGCAGATACGGCTGCGCACGGCCGCGATCCTTGGTGATGACCTTGTTGCAAGCGCAGTAGTAACAAATGTTCGCGCAGAACGGCACATGCACGTACAGCGACAACGGCCGCTGCGCCTTGCGGCTGTCGCGCAGGGCATGGAACAGGTCGAAAGTGCCGACCTGACCGTGAAATTGCACGGCGGTCGGGTACGAGGTGTAGCGTGGCCCCGCCAGATCGTAGCGGCGGATCAGATCAGAGTCCCAACGAATGGCGTCGAGCATGCGGGCATTCCCCCGGATAGGCTGGCAGTGTGGCGAGTCTAGGGGAGGGCGTTACAGGGCATCTTGATTTGCATCAACGGCGAGGATTTGTGTTGTTCGTGCGGGCGTCTTCGCGAGCAGGCTCGCTCCCACATTGGATTTGCAGCGTACTCAAGACCTGTGAAAGCGAACCTGCTCGCGAAGGCCGCGTCACACATTTAATGGCCCATAAGCCAATGCTGATGCGGGCCGGGAAGGGTCCATAAGCCAAACAGAATCACCAGCAAGCCCCCCGCCATGCGCACGCTGCGTTTGCGCAAGATCGCCGTCACCCGTTCAGCCGCCAGCCCGGTGCCGAGCAGCACCGGCCAGGTGCCGAGGCCGAAAGCGAGCATCAGCAACGCACTGTCCAGCGCATTGCCTTGACTCGCGCTCCACAGCAAGGTGCTGTAAACCAGCCCGCACGGCAGCCAGCCCCACAGTGCGCCGAGCAGCAAGGCACGCGGCAGGCTGGAAACCGGCAGCAAGCGATTCGCCACCGGTTGAATGAAACGCCACAAGCCACGCCCGAGCGCTTCGATACGCGTCAACCCGCTCCACCAGCCGGCGAGGTACAAACCCATAGCGATCAGCAGCAACCCGGCCAGTACGCGCATGAACAGCGCCGCCGGGCTGTTGGCGACTGCCCAGCCGGCCAGGCCGATGAGCAATCCCGCCGTGGCATAACTGAAAATCCGCCCCAGGTTATACGCCAGCAACAGACGAAAGCGCCGGCTGCGCTGCTCCTTGGGAATCGCCAGGGTCAGCGCGCCCATCAGGCCGCCGCACATGCCCAGACAATGGCCGCCACCGAGCAGACCGAGGATCAGCGCCGAGACCAGCAGGGGCGCCAGTTCAAGCATGGGGTGGCGCCTTGTCGTCCGGTTTGCCGGCGTTGGCTTCGTCCACCGCAGCGGTGTGGTTGGGATCCTGATCGTCAAAAAGGATGCTGTGTGCCGGGCCGTCGAGGTCGTCGTACTGGCCGCTGTCCACCGCCCAGAAGAAGATGTACACGGCGATGGCGACGATCAGCAAGGCAGCGGGAATCATCACATAGAGAGCTGGCATCGGTAACTCCAGGCCCGCGCGGCTCAGGCCGGCAGCGGGCGGGTTTGGGTCGGGCTGCCGGCGGCCGGCGCGCTCGGCAGGCGAGTCAGGCGCAGGGCGTTGAGCACCACGGTCAGCGAACTGATCGACATGCCGACCGCCGCCCACACCGGAGTGATCCAGCCGAGGGCGGCGAACGGCAACATGAGGCCATTGTACAGCGCCGCCCACAGCAGGTTTTCGATGATTACCCGGCGCGTGCGCCGCGCCAGTGTGAAGGCTTGTACCAGGGCGTCGAGGCGGTTGGACAGCAACACCGCATCGGCGCTGGTTTTCGCCAGATCGGTGGCCGAGCCCATCGCCACGCTGATATCGGCCGCAGCCAGTACCGGCACGTCGTTGACGCCGTCACCAAGCATCAACACTTTGCGTCCTTCCGTGTGCAGTTGTTGCAGCACTTGCAGTTTGTCATCGGGGCGCAAGCCGCCACGAGCCTCGTCGATGCCCAGTTCGGCGGCGACACTGGCGACCATCGGCGAACTGTCGCCGGACAACAGCAAGGTGCGCCAGCCCCGCGCTTTGCAAGCCGCGAGCAGAGCGGGGGCATCGTCACGCAGGCGATCATCGAGCACCAGCCACGCCAGCGGCCCGTGGGTGTCAGCGAGCAGCAACCATTGTCCGGCTTCATCAGGCATTGACGGCAGTGCCGCGCCGCTCAGGGCGCAGGCAAATTCGGCCTGACCGATGCGCAAGCGTTGCTCACCGACCACGCCCTCCAGGCCAAGCCCCGGTGTGCTGTGTACGTCCTCAGCGGCCAGCGGCGCACGCCCGAAAGCGCGGGCAATCGGGTGTTCCGAACGGTTTTCCAGCGCAGCGGCAAGGCTCAGGCATTGCTCGCTGTCGAGCGCGCCGAGCGGGCGAATCGAGCGCAGCACCAAGCGGCCTTCAGTGAGCGTGCCGGTCTTGTCGAAGATCACTGTGTCGATCTGGTTCAAGCCTTCCAGCACATGGCCGCGTGTCAGCAGCAGGCCGAGTTTGTGCAGGGTGCCGGTGGCGGCAGTGAGGGCGGTCGGCGTCGCCAATGACAGCGCGCACGGGCAGGTCGCTACCAGCATGGCGAGGACGATCCAGAACGCCCGCGCTGAGTCCAGCTGCCACCACAGCAGGCCGATCACTGCCGCAGCAATCAGCGACAGCAGCAAAAACCATTGCGCGGCGCGGTCGGCGATTTCCGCCAGACGCGGTTTCTGCGCCTGAGCGCGATCGAGCAGGCGCACGATCGCGGAGAGACGCGTGTCCTGTCCCAGCGCCTGCACTTGGACGGTCAATGCGCCTTCGACGTTGAGCGTGCCCGCAGTGACCGCATCACCGAGCGTGCGTGGCTGTGGCAGGTATTCGCCGGTCAGCAGCGATTCGTCGATGCTCGACTGGCCGTCGATGATCTTGCCGTCAGCCGGCAGAATCGAGCCCGGCTGCACCAGAATCCGCTCGCCTACACGCAACTCGCTGAGCAGGATGCGTTCGCTCTGGCCATCGCTATCCAGGCGCAGGCACGAGGCCGGTAACAGATTGACCAGTTGCGCGGTGGCAGCAGCGGTGCGTTCGCGGGCGCGACGTTCCAGATAGCGTCCGGCCAAAAGAAACAGGGCGAACATGCCGACCGCATCGAAGTACAGCTCGCCGACGCCGGTGATCGACGTCCAGATCCCGGCGATATAAGCGCTGCCGATCGCCAGCGACACCGACACGTCCATGGTCAGGTGGCGGGTACGCAAATCGCGCATCGCGCCTTTGAAGAACGGCGCGCAGCTGTAGAACACGATGGGTGTGGTGAGAAACAGCGCGACCCAGCGCAGGATTGTGTGCAGCTCCGGGCTCAGATCGATGTTGAATTCCGGCCAGGTGGCCATGGTCGCCATCATCGCCTGAAACCACAGCAACCCGGCGACGCCGAGCTGGCGCAGGGCCAGGCGATTCTCGCTGGCCAGTTGTTCGCTGGCGCGGTCGGCCTGATAGGGGTGAGCAGCGTAACCAATGTGGCGCAGTTCGGCGAGGATCTGGCTCAGCGGCAATTGTGCGTCGGCCCAGCGTACGTGCAGGCGATGGTTGGACAGGTTCAACCGCGCTTCGGCGACGGCGGGCAGGGTGCGCAGGTGTTTCTCGATCAGCCAGCCGCAAGCGGCGCAACTGATGCCTTCCATCAACAGGGTGGTTTCGGCCAGATCGCCTTCGTGGCGCACGAAGGGTTGCTGCACGTCGGCGCGGTCGTACAGCGCCAGTTCATCCGTCAGTTGCACCGGCAGCGCTTCGGGATTGGCCGACGCTTCGCTGCGATGCTGGTAATAGCTTTCCAGACCACCGGCGACAATGGCTTCGGCCACCGCCTGACAGCCCGGGCAGCAGAATTCGCGGGCCTGCCCGAGGACGACGGCGGTGAAGCGGCTGCCGGACGGGACGGGCAGGGCGCAGTGGTAGCAGGGGGTTGGGCTGGTCATGGTGCGCGTTCCGATGATCGTTCCCACGCTCCGCGTGGGAATGCCTCCCCGGACGCTCCGCGTCCGCTTCGGCTGGGACGCGGAGCGTCCCTGGCTGCGTTCCCACGCAGAGCGTGGGAACGATCAGAGTAAAAGGCTTATTTTTTCAGATCTTCCGCACCCTGCAATGGCTCATCACCCAGCAGCAGTTCCTTGTCATGGCTGACCAGCTCTTCTTCAAACATGCGCCACACGTGCTCATCCTGGCTGCCGAGCAACTCGACAAAGCGCCGCCCTTCGACCTTGTCGCTCAACTGGCCGATGTAGCGCCCGCTCTCGCTGCCACTGCGGGTCAAAACAATCTTGCGATCCTTCTCCGGCTGGGTCGGCGAGATCAGGTTCAGTTCCAGGGTTTGCGGCTGGCTGTCACCGTTCAAGCGCAAATCGACTTCCCCGGTCACGTCATCCAGATGCACCACTGCACGCAGTTTCAGGGTTTGCGCCAGCAGCTCGCGATCCAGTGAACGGTTGATGCCTTTGCCCGCTTCGTAATAGTTGTCGTTGACCAGATTGTCCGGGTTGTTCACCGCGATGGTCACCATGGACAGGGTCAAGGCCACCGAGCAGGCCAGAATCGCGATGATGATCCACGGCCAGAGGTGCTTGTACCAGGGACTTGCGGCGTTTGCAGCGGGCATGTTCAAAATTCTCTCAACGGATTTGTGGGCCGATGAATCGGCTCTTGGCTTCAACGTGGACGCTGTTGTCATCGGCGTCCTTGAGGATGAATTTCACCTCGTTGGTGCTCGATGGCAGTTGTTCCGGTGCGCTGGACAACTCGACCGGCATGCTGACGATATCGCCGGCGGCCACCTTGATCTCGCGCTTGCCTTGCAGGTGCAGGTCCGGCAGGCCCTCGGCTTCCAGCAGGTAAGTGTGATCGCGCTGATCTTTGTTCATGATCTTCAGGCTGTAGACGTTTTCGATCCGGCCTTCAGCGTTTTCGCGGTACAGCACGCGGTCCTTGCTGACGTCGAAACCGACCAGTGAGCGCATGAAGAACGCGGCGACCAACAGGCTGATCATCGCCAGCAGCACTACGGCGTAGCCGATCAGGCGCGGTCGCAGTTTATGGGTTTTCTGCCCGGAGAGGTTGTGTTCGGTGGTGTAGCTGATCAGCCCGCGCGGGTAATCCATCTTGTCCATGATGCTGTCGCAGGCATCGATGCACGCAGCGCAGCCGATGCACTCGATCTGCAGGCCATCGCGGATGTCGATGCCGGTCGGGCAGACCTGCACGCACATCGTGCAGTCGATGCAATCGCCCAGCCCCAGCGCCTTGTAGTCGATGCCTTTCTTGCGCGGCCCACGGCTTTCGCCACGGCGCGGGTCGTAGGAAACGATCAGCGTGTCCTTGTCGAACATCACGCTCTGGAAGCGCGCATACGGGCACATGTAGATGCACACCTGCTCACGCAACCAGCCGGCATTGCCGTACGTGGCGAGGGTGAAAAAACCGACCCAGAAATACGACCAGCCATCGGCCTGGCCGGTAAAGAACTCGATGACCAGTTCGCGGATCGGCGAGAAGTAGCCGACAAAGGTCATGCCGGTGACAAAACCGATCAGCAGCCACAGCGAATGCTTGGCCAGTTTGCGCAGGAATTTGTTGGCGCTCATCGGCGCCTTGTCGAGCTTGATGCGCTGGTTGCGGTCGCCTTCGGTGACCTTTTCGCACCACATGAAAATCCACGTCCACACGCTCTGCGGGCAGGTATAACCGCACCAGACGCGCCCGGCATAGACAGTTATGAAGAACAGGCCGAACGCGGCGATGATCAACAGCCCCGAGAGCAGGATGAAATCCTGTGGCCAGAAGGTCGCGCCGAAAATGAAGAACTTGCGCTCCGGCAGGTTCCACCACACCGCTTGGTGACCGCCCCAGTTCAGCCACACCGTGCCGAAATACAGCAGAAACAACGCCGCACCGCCAAGCATCCGCAGATTGCGGAACACGCCGGTGAAGGCACGGGTGTAGATTTTTTCTCGTGAGGCATAAAGGTCGACGCTGTTGTTCGCGTTCTTGCTCGGCGGCGTGACGTCGTGTACCGGAATCTGATTGCTCATCATTGCATCCCACGGCAGTGGAAAAATGCCTCGGTCGATACGTGCCAACCGAAGTCAAAAAGGGCTGTTGCAGTAGCGTGATGATACGCCTGCCGCTCTGGCTCAAGGGTGCGACCTTTGGTCGCGTTGGGTAAAAAATGCGGATGGTGTAGCGATTGCGCAAAAGCCTGACGCAGATCAATTGACTTGTTGAGTATGGACGGTTTTGCCGAAGCGGCTAGTTCATCTTTTCAATCGCTTGTTCAAGCAACAACCGTCGATGTCGCAAGTTGAACGACAAACCGTCCGTTATTGCCACTGCGGCTACAAGAGGCCGCAGATTTTAATTGGGTTGCATGTCGCAAGTTATCGGGATTGAAACATATAAACTTGATTGTTGTTTATGAATGCTTTGAAGTTTTAGCTGTGTTCGCATAAGTTTTGCTCTCGCGAAATTCTTTTGCGTATTGATAGTTAACTTAAATGGAATTTAAAAGCATGAATTTGAATAATCTCAAGAGAATCTTTGTGGGTGCCTGGATGTTAGCTTCGGCTATTACCGCTCAGGCCACTACTGACATGCCGAAACACATGGTGTTTGCTTCGGATACTCAATATCCGTGGACGGACAAGACCGATCGCCGCATACCCGAATCCGATTCCGAATTCAAGGAGCGCTCGAAATGGCTGGTGGAAACCCAACTTGCGAGCATTGCCGAATTCAGAAATCAACACGGCTCTCAAGCGCAGGTTCCCTTGATGATCAATGGTGATATAACCGCATTCGGGCATGGCTGGCAGCGCTCGTTCATGAAGGATCTGCTGGATAAACATTTCAAGGGCGAATATCTCTACGGCCTTGGTAATCACGACTATGAAAACAATGTCGATGATTGCTTTAGCAATAGCTGTGCGGCAGGAAGTATCGTCGAGTTCAAAGAGCATCATGAAGGTAAGGTCGATAACTTCGATCTGAAGATTACCAGTGGCTTTCTGAGCAAGACCTATTCGGGCAGTCTCGCCTATTCGAAAAATATCGGTGAAGTGCATATGGTTCAGCTCAACAACGAACCGACCTATACCGCCCGGATTGCTCATCCATTGAACCCGACGACGTTCGAAATCAACGATGCTCTGGACTGGCTCGAGACGGATCTCAGGCTGGCGCGAGCGTCGGGCTACGCCATCATCATCAACATGCATAAACCGTTGAACCACATGGGAACCCAGGCGCAACAGAAACGCTTCTACGACATGGTTAACAAATATCGAGTGACAGCGATTTTTGCCGGCCATTTGCACGAGGACGGAGGTGATGCCTATCAGCAAGGTAACGTGCCCATGTACCTGAGTGGCAGTACCTCTCAGCAAACCTATCTGATTGCCAGTTTCACTGAGGATCGCAAGCAACTCCAGGTGTACCTGGTGAAGAACAACCAATGGCGCAATCGAACGTTGATCGACACCACTGTGGTGCATTCAATCTTCGCCCAACGCCCCTGACAAAAGCCCCGCCGCTGATAGGGCGGGGTATTCATCAGTCAGTTCGAGGACAATCGGTTTGTCACTTTCATAAGGGCACCGGCAAAAGCGCCTCCCGCCAAGACGCGAGGCGCTGGATATAGGGCGTAAATTCGGTGTTTTTTGCTGCCCTTGTCAGAGCAATCTACCGCCGCCGAGGCCGTCGAGTCCGCCACCGTTACCTGGGCTTATCATGGTTTTCTGCGATACCTCGAGTAACGGTTTCACAGATGATCGTTCGAACCCTGCCCTATGGGTAGAGCCGGGCTGAGGCTGATTTTGCAGTGTGCTTTGGTCGTCTTTCGACATTGGGGCTTCATCCTTGAAGTGGAGCCGATATGGCTTATCGGGGCGAAAAAAAACCTACCGTGCATCTCAGCTCAGGTCCATCGAGCAAGCGTTTCGAATCGTGAATGCCAGCATGAAAAAAGGCCCCGCCAATTCCCATTGGCGTGGCCTTTTTTGCTTCAAGCGTTGGCTTTACTCAGCCTTCGCCTCCGGTGCTTTTTCACCGTGAGACAGGCTGTAAACATACGCCGCCAGCAGGTGCACCTTGTCATTGCCCTGCAGTTGTTCCTGAGCCGGCATCTGGCCCTGACGGCCGTAGCGGATGGTCTGCTGCAGTTGCGCGAAGCTCGAGCCGTAGATGAATGCGCCCGGATGGGTCAGGTCAGGCGCACCCATGGCCGGCGTGCCTTTACCGGCAGGGCCGTGGCAAGCCACGCAGTTGGCGGCGAAGAGTTTCTGGCCGTTGGCCGGGTCGGCCTTGGTGCCTTCCGGCAGTTTGCGCCCGTCGAGATTGGTCACCACGAAGGCCGCTACGTCAGCCACGCCTTGCTCACCGATCACTTCCGCCCACGCCGGCATCACCGCGTGGCGGCCGCCCATGATGGTGGTCTTGATGGTTTCCGGCTCACCGCCCCAGCGCCAGTCGGCGTCGGTCAGATTGGGGAAGCCATAGGCGCCCTTGGCGTCGGAACCGTGGCACACCGAGCAGTTGGAGGCGAACAGACGGCCGCCCATCTTCAGTGCTTGCGGATCCTTGGCGACTTCTTCGATCGGCATCGCCGCGAACTTGGCGAAAATCGGACCGAAGCGCGCGTCCGAACGGGCCATTTCCTTTTCCCACTCGTGGACGCCGGTCCAGCCGGTCTGGCCGTTGGCGAACGCGGTCTGCTTCTCGGTATCCAGATAGTTGTAGCCCGGCAGCAGACCTTTCCAGTTGCCCAGACCCGGGTACAGAACCAGATAACCCAGGGCAAAAATGATGGTGCCGACGAACAGCATGAACCACCATTTCGGCAGCGGGTTGTCGTACTCCTCGATCCCGTCGAAGGAGTGGCCGACCGTCTCGTCCGTCTGTTCGCTGCGCTGGCCCTTGCGGGTCGACAGCAGCAGCCAGGTCAGGGCGAAGATCGTACCGAGACTGAGGACTGTGACGTACAGACTCCAGAATGTAGTCATTCTTTGTTACTCCTAGAAGCTTGCTCGACGTGCTTGACGGCTTCGGGATCATCGGCAAAAGGCAGCATGGTCGCGTCGTCGAATTCCGACTTGCGCTTGGGGCTGAACACCCACAAGGCCAGACCGATGAAGGCCACCATCACGACCACGGTGCCCAGGCCTCGAATCATCCCGATATCCATCAGATTCACCGTTTGCTTTTGATGATGGTGCCCAGGCCTTGCAGATAGGCCACCAGCGCGTCCATTTCGGTTTTGCCCTTCACGGCATCCTGTGCACCGGCGATGTCTTCGTCGGTGTAAGGCACGCCGAGGGTGCGCAAGACTTCCATTTTTTTCGCGGTTTCCTTGCCGTCGAGCTTGTTTTCCACGAGGAACGGGTAAGCCGGCATTTTCGACTCGGGGACCACGTTGCGCGGGTTGTACAAGTGCGCACGTTGCCAGTCATCGGAGTAACGACCGCCCACGCGGGCCAGGTCCGGACCGGTACGTTTGGAGCCCCACAGGAACGGGTGGTCCCAGACGCTTTCACCGGCCACCGAATAGTGGCCGTAGCGTTCGGTTTCAGCGCGGAACGGGCGGATCATCTGCGAGTGGCAGCCGACACAACCGTTGGCGATGTACACGTCGCGGCCTTCCAGTTCCAGCGCCGAGCGCGGCTTCATGCCCTCGACCGGCTTGTTGGTGACGTCCTGGAAGAACAGCGGAACGATTTGGGTCAGGCCACCGACGCTGACGGCGATGACCATGAAGAAGGCCAGCAGGCCAATATTCTTCTCGACAGCTTCATGCTTCATCAGTGAGCTCCAACGACGGCAATCTTGGCGGCGGCTTCGGCTTCAACCGGATCCGACGCACGAACGGTGCGGTACACGTTGTAAGCCATCAGCAGCATGCCGCTGGCAAAGAAAGCACCGCCCAGCGCACGGACGATGAAGCCCGGGTGGCTGGCCTGCAGCGCTTCGACGAACGAGTAGGTGAGGGTGCCGTCATCGTTGATTGCACGCCACATCAGGCCCTGGGTGATGCCGTTGACCCACATCGAGGCGATGTAAAGCACGGTGCCGATGGTGGCGAGCCAGAAGTGCGCGTTGATCAGCCCGGTGCTGTGCATCTGCGCCCGGCCGAACAGTTTCGGGATCATGTGGTAGATCGCGCCGATCGAGATCATCGCTACCCAACCGAGGGCGCCGGCGTGTACGTGGCCGATGGTCCAGTCGGTGTAGTGCGAGAGCGAGTTGACGGTCTTGATCGCCATCATCGGCCCTTCGAAGGTCGACATGCCGTAGAACGCCAGCGATACCACGAGGAAGCGCAGGATCGGGTCGGTGCGCAACTTATGCCAGGCGCCCGACAGGGTCATCATGCCGTTGATCATGCCGCCCCAGCTTGGCGCCAGCAGAATGATCGACATCGCCATGCCCAGCGATTGTGCCCAGTCCGGCAGGGCGGTGTAGTGCAGGTGGTGCGGGCCGGCCCAGATGTACAGGGTGATCAGCGCCCAGAAGTGAACGATCGACAGACGATAGGAGTAGATCGGACGTTCGGCCTGTTTCGGCACGAAGTAGTACATCATCCCGAGGAAACCGGTGGTCAGGAAGAAACCCACCGCGTTGTGGCCGTACCACCACTGGATCATCGCGTCAGTGGCACCGGAGTAAGCCGAATACGACTTGAACAGGCTGACCGGCAGCGACATGTGGTTGACGATGTGCAGCATCGCGGTGACGACGATGAACGCGCCGTAGAACCAGTTGCCGACATAGATGTGCTTGGTTTTGCGCTTGGTGATAGTGCCGAAGAACACCAGACCGTAAGTGACCCAGACAATCGCCAGCAGAATCGCGATCGGCCATTCCAGTTCAGCGTATTCCTTGGTGGTGGTGTAACCCAGTGGCAAGGTAATGATTGCGCCGACGATGACCGCTTGCCAGCCCCAGAAGGTGAAGGCTGCGAGGCTGTCGGAAATCAGTCGCGTCTGGCAGGTTCGCTGCACGACATAGTAGGAAGTGGCAAACAGTGCACAACCGCCGAAGGCGAAAATCACCAGGTTTGTGTGCAACGGGCGCAAGCGTCCAAAGCTCGTCCACGGCAGACCGAAGTTCAGTTCCGGCCAGACCAGTTGCGAGGCGATGAAGACACCGAGCCCCATGCCAAGGATCCCCCAGACCACCGTCATGATGGCGAACTGGCGGACTACCTTATAGTTATAAGCAGTCGGACTGATTGCTGTGCTCATTCTAAGGTTCCACGGTTTGGGTATTTTTATAGGGATAAAATCGGCCGCAAGTATGTATAAAGCAGGGGGTCATTGCAACGCGCCATGACCTGGGTCAATGCTTTCCAACGCTGATTCTGCGGCCTTTCCATGCGCCGCGTAGGGTCAAAAATGGCCTCTGACAAAATGTCGCAGTGCGCGTAAAAAGCTCGCAATCCGGATCGCCGTCTACGGTGCCCGTTCACAGGTCGTGATCGGGGAATTGCGGGCAATCAGCGCAACAGCCGTTATCTACCTGCGTTTGCGGCGAATCCATCAGCCGGTTCACGGCGCGCATCGTTCGGGATTGATCTGGAAACCGACTTCAGCCGGTCCGCTTCGATGAAGCGTAGACCCGAATCCGGGGTTCCGAAAGGAGAGGATCCAAGGGGTGCGACAATGCGTCGCAAAGGGGCGGGAAACTGCCGCAGCGAGAAAGCTGCGGCAGTGGTGTACGCAATTGCTATTTGTTGCTGTCTTCAGTTATCAGTTTTTCTGTGTTCAATCCGCGGCTAAGGCTGTACACATAAGCGGCAAGCAATTGCACTTTGTCGTTGCCCAGCAATTCGTTCTGCGCTGGCATATGCCCCTGACGACCATGGCGAATGGTCTGTTCCAGTTGGGTCAGGCTGGTGCCATAAATGAAGCCGGCCGGATGGGTCAGGTTTGGCGCGCCCATCGCCGCAGTGCCCTGGCCGGTGGCGCCATGACAGGCAACGCAAGTGGTACTGAACGCTTGCTGCCCGGCTTGCAGATCTGCCTTGCTGTCGGCGGGTAGCGGCAGGCCGGCCAGTTCGTGGCGCACATAAGCGGCAACGTTTTTCACCCCAGCCTCACCGAGCACTTCGCCCCAGGCCGGCATCGCCGCCATCCGCCCACCCATGATGGTGGTTTTGATCGTCTCGGCATCGCCGCCCCAGCGCCAGTCGCTGTCAGCAAGGTTAGGGAAGCCGAACGCGCCCTTGGCATCCGAGCCGTGGCACACCGAGCAGTTGGAGGCGAACAGTCGACCGCCCATTTTCAGCGCCTGCGGATCCTTGGCCACTTCTTCCAGGGGCATCGCCGCGAATTTGGCGAAGATCGGCCCGAACCGTGCGTCGGCCTTGTTCATTTCCTTTTCCCATTCGTGCACGCCGGTCCAGCCATCCTCGTAACCGGGCAGGATGCCTTTCCAGTTGCCCAGGCCCGGATAGAGAATCAGATAACCCACCGAGAACACCAGCGTGCCGGCGAACAGCATGAACCACCACTGCGGCAGCGGGTTGTCGTACTCCTCGATGCCGTCGAAGCTGTGGCCCATGGTCTGGTCGACGCTGCCCTTGGTCTCGCCCCGACGGGTGCCGATCAGCAGCCAGGTCAGGCCGATCAGGCTGCCAATGGTCAGTACGCAGATCCACGTACTCCAGAAGGTGGTCATGGCCGGGTACTCCTTGTTTCAGGGGCTGAAATTGTTTCGGGTAGTGGCTCGTCGGCGAACGGCAGCAGGCGTGCTTCGGCGAATTCCGGGGTGCGCTTGCGGTTGAACACCCACAAGGTCAAACCGACGAAGGCGACGAACACCACGACCGTGCCGAGGCCGCGGATCAGGCCTGCACTCATTTCAATGACCATGGCTCACCTCTTGCTCTTGATCGCAGTGCCGAGCACTTGCAGATAGGAAACGAGGGCGTCCATTTCGGTCTTGCCCTTGAGGCTGGCGACCGCGCCGCTGATGTCGTCGTCGGTGTACGGCACGCCGAGGGTGCGCATGGTTTTCAGCTTGGTTTCGGTGTGGCTGCTGTCGACCGCTTGGGTGACCAGCCATGGATAGGCCGGCATCTTCGACTCCGGCACAACGTTGCGCGGGTTGTACAAGTGCGCGCGGTGCCAGTCATCCGAGTAGCGCGCACCAACCCGGGCGAGGTCCGGACCGGTACGTTTCGAACCCCACAGGAACGGGTGATCCCAGACGCTTTCGCCGGCAACCGAGTAGTGGCCGTAGCGTTCGGTTTCAGCGCGGAACGGGCGGATCATCTGCGAGTGGCAACCGACGCAGCCTTCGCGGATGTAGATGTCGCGGCCTTCCAGTTGCAGCGCGGTGTAGGGCTTCATGCCTTCCACCGGTTTGTTGGTGACGTCCTGGAAGAACAGCGGGACGATCTGGGTCAGGCCGCCGATGCTCACGGCGAACACCATCAGCAGCATCAGCAGGCCGACGTTCTTTTCAATCGTTTCGTGTTTCATGGCGGACTCCTCAGGCCATCTGCGCGGCAGCGACGACGTCGGCAGGCTGCGAGGCCCGCACGGTGCGCCAGGTGTTGTAAGCCATCAGCAACATGCCGCTTAAGAAAATCGCCCCGCCGATCAGCCGCACGACAAAGCCCGGATGGCTGGCCACCAGGGTTTCGACGAAGGAATAGGTCAGCGTGCCGTCCTCGTTGACTGCGCGCCACATCAGGCCCTGGGCGATGCCGTTGACCCACATCGAGGCGATGTAGAGCACGGTGCCGATGGTCGCGAGCCAGAAATGCGCGTTGATCAGGCCAACGCTGTGCATCTGCGCCTTGCCGAAGATTTTCGGGATCATGTGGTACAGCGCGCCGATCGAGATCATCGCCACCCAGCCGAGGGCGCCGGCGTGTACGTGGCCGATGGTCCAGTCGGTGTAGTGGGAGAGGGCGTTTACCGTCTTGATGGCCATCATCGGACCTTCGAAGGTCGACATGCCGTAGAACGCCAGCGACACCACTAGGAAGCGCAGGATCGGGTCGCTGCGCAACTTATGCCAGGCGCCCGAGAGGGTCATCATGCCGTTGATCATGCCGCCCCAGCTCGGTGCCAGCAGGATCAGCGACATCACCATGCCCAGCGATTGCGCCCAGTCCGGCAGCGCGGTGTAGTGCAAGTGGTGCGGGCCGGCCCAGATGTACAGGGTGATCAAGGCCCAGAAGTGCACGATCGACAGGCGATACGAGTACACCGGACGCTCGGCCTGTTTCGGCACGAAGTAATACATCATGCCGAGGAAGCCGGCGGTGAGGAAAAAGCCCACGGCGTTGTGGCCATACCACCATTGCACCATGGCGTCGGTTGCACCGGCGTACACCGAGTAGGACTTGGTGAAACTCACCGGCAACTCGAGGTTGTTGACGATGTGCAGAATCGCCACGGTGATGATGAACGCGCCGAAGAACCAGTTGCCCACGTAGATGTGCTTGGTCTTGCGCTGCATGATCGTGCCGAAGAACACGATCGCGTAGGCGACCCAGACGATGGTGATCAGGATGTCGATCGGCCATTCCAGTTCGGCGTATTCCTTGGAGCTGGTGTAACCCAGCGGCAGGCTGATCGCCGCCAGCAGGATCACCAGTTGCCAGCCCCAGAAGCAGAACGCGGCGATTTGCGGCGCGAACAATTGCGTCTGGCAGGTGCGTTGCACCGAATAAAAAGAGCTGGCGAACAGCGCGCAGCCACCGAAGGCGAAGATCACCGCGTTGGTGTGCAGCGGGCGCAGACGGCCGAAACTGGTCCAGGGCAAATTGAAGTTGAGTTCCGGCCAGACCAATTGCGCCGCGAGAAAAACCCCGAGGCCCATGCCGACGATGCCCCACACCACCGTCATAATGGCGAATTGGCGGACCACCTTGTAGTTGTAGGCGGTACTGATAGAAGTGTTCATGGTTCCCCATCCACGGTTCAGCCGAAGTGAGCGCGCAAACAGCGCGAATCCTTCGCCTGGAGTTATAGGCAGACTAAAAGCGAGGCAAGCATGGACAAACAGCACAAGGCCAGTATTGACGGGGATCAATGGGCGCAGTGTGTGCTCGATCATGGGTGGCTATGGGATGCCGCTGTTGGTGAGGCTTCAGCAACGCTTATTCTGGCCCACGGGGCGGGTGCGCCGATGGATAGCGAGTGGATGAACGACATGGCTGGGCGCCTTGCCGGGCTTGGGGTCAACGTGTTGCGCTTTGAGTTTCCGTATATGGCGCAGCGGCGGGTGGATGGGGTGAAGCGGCCGCCGAATCCTGCTGGCAAGTTGAAGGAATGTTGGCGGGAGGTGTTTGCGCTTGTGCGGCGTCATGTCGCTGGGGTTTTGGCTGTTGGCGGCAAGTCGATGGGCGGGCGGATGGCGAGTCTGGTGGCGGATGAGTTGGGGGTGGATGCGTTGGTATGTCTGGGGTATCCGTTTTATGCGGTGGGGAAGCCGGAGAAGCCTCGGGTTGAGCATTTGGCTGGTTTGAAGACTCGGACGTTGATTGTGCAGGGGGAGCGGGATGCTCTGGGGAATCGCGAGGCGGTTGAGGGGTATTCGTTAGCGCCGGGGATTGAGGTGTTTTGGTTGGTGGCGGGGGATCATGATTTGAAGCCGCTCAAGGCTTCTGGCTTTACGCACTCCGATCATTTGGCGGGTGCTGCACAGAAGGTGGCTGAATTTCTCCGTGACTGATTTTGAGTCGGGCCGGACTTTGCGTTGCATGAAGA
>NZ_RCNX01000005.1:55047-92980 GCF_004307595.1 Pseudomonas sp. Sample_23 | reverse complement strand
TGACGGAGCGTTAGTCGAGATACAAGGAGCTGCCGAAGGCTGCGATCTTTTGATTTCAAGCGTCGTTTTCGTGAGTCAGTTCGAGCACGCGGTCGACCAGTTTGTTGATCCCCGAAGCCGCTTCACTGATGGTCTGCGCCAGCATGTACGCCGGGGTGGTGACCAGTTTGCGCGCCTTGTCTTCGACGATTTCGGTGACGGCGCATTCTTCGTGGGTGGCGCCCATCTTGTTCATGGCCGCAGCGGTGTCGGCGTCGTTGCCGATGGTGCAGGTCACGCCCGGGCCATAGATTTTCGCCGCCAGCGCCGGGGAGATGCAGATCAGCCCGACCGGTTTGCCCGCTTCGGCAAATGCTTCGGCCAGGGCCAGCACTTCGGGTTGCACGGTGCAGCCGGCGCCTTCGATGGCGAAGTTCGACAGGTTCTTCGCCGCGCCGAAACCGCCGGGCACGATCAGTGCGTCGAAGTCCTCGACGTCGGCATCGCGGATATCCTTGACGTTGCCCCGGGCAATGCGCGCCGACTCCACCAGCACGTTGCGCGATTCCGGCATTTCTTCGCCGGTCAGGTGGTTGATCACATGCAATTGCGCGATGTTTGGCGCGAAGCACCGCACCTGCGCGCCGCGCTGGTCGAGGCGCAGCAGGGTGATGACACTTTCCTGGATTTCGGCGCCGTCGTACACGCCACTGCCGGACAGGATCACTGCAACTTTTTTGCTCATGGGCTTCTCTCCAGATTCATGGCGCTCAATGTCCCTCAAATCGTCGCGCGTGGCCATAGGGGCATGGCTGACGCGCGCGGGGGCAGAGCGCTCTCTCAATGGATCGCAACGGCGGCGGGGTGTTCATTATTTGCCTGGGCTGCGCGTGGCAGCCGCCAGCGAATGGCTTATTCGGCTGGCGTTTTCGGGCCGGGAGGAGGGGTCGCTTCGGCCTGGCGCAACTGCTCTGCCTCGGCGGCCTTGGCGAGCTGCTCGTCCTGATAGATTTTCTTCGCCAGTTGCGCATTCTTGAAGCGGCGCCGCAGCCACAGGCCCAGGCCGAGGATCAGCAAGGCGCCGAGCACCCACAGCTCGTACTTCTTGATGCTGCCGAGCATGCCTTCCAGCACTGCGCCGAAGTGGTAAGCCGCCGCAGCCAGGGCGGTGGCCCAGATCGCCGCGCCGATGCCGTTGAGCAGCAGGTAACGTCCCGGTGGATAACCGGACAGGCCGATCGCCACCGGCATCACCGTGCGCAGGCCATAAACGAAGCGGAAGCTCAGGACCCAGATGTCCGGATGTTTACGGATGTGCTCCAGTGCGCGGTCACCCATCATCTGCCAGCGCGGTTTGCGCGCAAGCAATTTGCGCCCGTGCTTGCGCCCCAGGAAGTACCACAGCTGATCACCGGCATAACTGCCGAAGAACGCCACGACCACCACCAGGTTGATGTCCATGTATCCACGGAACGCAAGGAAGCCTGCGAGCACCAGAATGGTTTCGCCTTCGAAGAACGTGCCGAGAAACAAGGCAAAGTAGCCAAAGTCGTGCAGAAATTGTTGGAGCATTGTCTGGGTGCTGGCGAAATGAACGCGCAGCCTAACCCTTCGGGCACATTCATGAAAGTGTCCAAATGTGTCTCGACGTGAACATTTCCTACATCGACAATGGATTGCGGCTACCTGTCACAGAGCACACATAACTGTCATCTGTTGGTCATAATGGCCGTCTATAACTGTCACGCTCGCCCGTTTGCCCGGGCTCAGGAGTCTGCCGTGAGCTTTACCCCCGCCAATCGTCTGTTCCCAGCCACTCGTCTGCGCCGCAATCGTCGTGATGATTTTTCGCGGCGCCTGGTGCGTGAAAACGTATTGACGGTCGATGACCTGATTCTGCCAGTGTTCGTGCTCGACGGTGAAAACCGCCGCGAAGCCGTGGCCTCGATGCCGGGCGTCGAGCGACTGACCATTGATCTGCTGCTTGAAGAAGCGGCGAAATGGGTCGAGCTGGGCATTCCGGCGCTGGCTCTGTTCCCGGTCACCCCGCCTGAGCTGAAATCCCTCGATGCCGCCGAAGCCTGGAATCCCGAAGGCATCGCCCAGCGCGCCACTCGCGCCCTGCGCGAGCGTTTCCCGGAGCTGGGCGTGATCACTGACGTCGCGCTGGATCCGTTCACCACCCACGGTCAGGACGGCATTCTCGACGAAGACGGCTACGTGCAGAACGACATCACTGTCGATGCGCTGGTGCGTCAGGCGCTGTCCCATGCCGAAGCCGGCGCGCAGGTGGTGGCGCCGTCGGACATGATGGACGGTCGCATCCAGGCGATTCGTGAGGCCCTGGAAATTGCAGGTCACGTCAACGTGCGCATCATGGCCTACTCGGCCAAGTATGCCAGCGCCTACTACGGGCCTTTCCGCGATGCTGTGGGTTCGGCGTCGAACCTCGGCAAGGCCAACAAGGCTTCTTATCAGATGGACCCGGCCAACAGCGACGAAGCGCTGCACGAAGTCGGTGCCGACTTGTCCGAAGGTGCGGACATGGTCATGGTCAAGCCGGGCATGCCCTACCTGGACATTCTTTTTCGCGTCAAAGATGCCTTCAAGGTGCCGACCTTCGTCTATCAGGTCAGTGGCGAATACGCCATGCACATGGCCGCTATCCAGAATGGCTGGTTGAGCGAAGCGGTGATCCTCGAGTCACTGACCGCCTTTAAACGTGCCGGTGCAGATGGCATCCTGACTTACTTTGCCGTTCGTGCCGCTCAATTGTTACGAGAGCAGAAATAGCCCTCCCAGGAACATTCCATGAATACCGAAGGACTCACTGAAGTTGCCGTAAAAGAAGCTCAGCCGGTGGTCGAGCAAATCACCGAAACCCCGCCGGAACTGGAGCCTGCGCCACCCGCGCCGGTTGCCGAAACCGCTGTGGCGGTACCGGCGATCGCCATTCCCGGCCTGGATGACAGCAGCCTGTACATCCACCGCGAGCTTTCGCAATTGCAGTTCAACATCCGCGTGCTGGAACAGGCGCTGGACGAGTCCTACCCGTTGCTGGAGCGGCTGAAGTTCCTGCTGATCTTCTCCAGCAACCTCGACGAATTCTTCGAAATTCGCGTCGCCGGGCTGAAAAAGCAGATCACTTTTGCCCGCGAACAGGCCGGCGCTGACGGCTTGCAGCCGCATCAGGCGCTGGCGCGGATCAGCGAACTGGTTCACGGTCACGTTGACCGCCAGTACGCGATCCTCAACGACATCCTCCTGCCGGAGCTGGAAAAGCATCAGGTGCGCTTCATCCGTCGGCGCAACTGGACGACCAAGCTCAAGACCTGGGTCCGCCGCTATTTCCGCGACGAGATCGCGCCGATCATCACCCCGATCGGCCTCGACCCGACGCACCCGTTCCCGCTGCTGGTGAACAAGAGCCTGAACTTCATCGTCGAGCTCGAAGGCATCGACGCCTTCGGTCGCGACTCCGGTCTGGCGATCATTCCGGCGCCGCGTCTGCTGCCCCGGATCATCAAGGTGCCGGAAGAAGTCGGCGGCGCCGGCGACAACTATGTGTTCCTGTCGTCGATGATCCACGCCCACGCCGATGACCTGTTCCAGGGCATGAAGGTCAAAGGCTGCTACCAGTTCCGTCTGACCCGAAACGCCGACCTGGCGCTCGATTCCGAAGATGTCGAAGACTTGGCCCGCGCTCTGCGTGGCGAGTTGTTCTCGCGGCGCTACGGTGACGCGGTGCGTCTGGAAGTCGCCGACACTTGCCCGAAACACCTCTCGGACTATCTGCTCAAGCAGTTCAACCTGAGCGAGACCGAGCTGTATCAGGTCAACGGCCCGGTCAACCTGACGCGCCTGTTCAGCATCACCGGTCTGGACAGCCATCCGGAGCTGCAATACACGCCGTTCACCCCGCAGATCCCGAAACTGCTGCAAAACAGCGAAAACATCTTCAGTGTGGTCAGCAAGCAGGACATCCTCCTGCTGCACCCGTTCGAGTCGTTCACCCCGGTGGTCGACCTGCTGCGTCAGGCCGCGAAAGACCCGCACGTGCTCGCCGTACGGCAAACCCTGTACCGCTCCGGCGCCAACTCCGAGATCGTCGATGCGCTGGTGGATGCCGCGCGTAACGGCAAGGAAGTCACTGCGGTGATCGAGCTGCGCGCGCGCTTCGACGAAGAATCCAACCTGCAACTGGCCAGCCGTCTGCAAGCGGCCGGTGCGGTGGTGATCTACGGCGTGGTCGGCTTCAAAACCCACGCCAAGATGATGCTGATCCTGCGCCGTGAGGCTGGCGAAATCGTCCGCTACGCGCACCTCGGTACCGGCAACTACCACGCCGGTAACGCCAAGCTTTACACCGACTACAGCCTGCTGACCTCCGACGACGCTTTGTGCGAAGACGTCGGCAAACTGTTCAGCCAGTTGATCGGCATGGGCAAGACGCTGCGCATGAAAAAGCTGCTGCATGCGCCGTTCACCCTGAAGAAGGGCATGCTCGACATGATTGCCCGCGAAACCCAGTTCGCCCTCGAAGGCAAACCGGCGCACATCATCGCCAAGTTCAACTCGCTGACCGATCCGAAGATCATCCGCGCGCTGTACAAGGCCAGCCAGTCCGGCGTGCGCATCGATCTGGTGGTGCGCGGCATGTGCTGCCTGCGTCCGGGCATCGCTGGGGTTTCGCACAACATTCATGTGCGCTCGATCATCGGCCGCTTCCTCGAGCACACGCGGGTGTTCTACTTCCTCAACGGCGGCGACGAGCAGATGTTCCTCTCCAGCGCCGACTGGATGGAGCGCAACCTCGACAAGCGCGTCGAGACCTGCTTCCCGGTGGAAGGCAAGAAATTGCTGACTCGGGTCAAGAAGGAGCTGGAGCTGTACCTGACCGACAACACCCACAGCTGGAGTCTGCAGTCGGACGGCCGCTACATTCGCAACACGCCAACCGGCAACCAGAACCCGCGCAGTGCGCAGGCGACGTTGCTGGAGCGGTTGGGCAGCCCGATATTGCCGGTGAGCAGCTGAGAGCTGAAAGTCAAAAGCCCCTCACCCTAACCCTCTCCCAGAGGGAGAGGGGACTGACCGAGGTGTCTCGCGTCATACACTGACCTGAAATACCTGATCGAACTCTGGCCTCAACGCTAGTACAAATCGGCTCCCTCTCCCTCGGGAGAGGGCTGGGGTGAGGGGAGAGCTACACCGCCGCTCTCAAACAAACCCAATAAAAAGGCGATCCTAACGGATCGCCTTTTTTGTGCCAGCCAGTTACTCAGTGCACCGTGAGAACAATCCCCACCCGCGTCAACCAGTCCGCCTCAAGCCCGAAATCCGCCTGGGTCAGCTGATTTTCATCCAGCCAGTTCTCCGGGAATTCCACATCGAGATGATCGCCACTCGCATGCAGCGCCACCTGCGGCATCGCCTGTGTCCCGCGAATGTGGTGGAACAGAATCGCAAACCGCAGCAGCACGCACAGGCGAATCAGCTTGATGCCGTCATCGCCGAATTCGGCGAACTTGTCCTTGGGAATATTGCGCCGGTGCCCGCGCACCAATAGCGCGAGCATCTGCTGATCTTCTCGCGAGAAGCCGGCCAGATCGGAGTGCTCGATCAGGTAGGCACCGTGCTTGTGGTAGTGATAGTGAGCGATGTCGAGGCCGACTTCGTGCACTTTCGCCGCCCAGCCGAGCAGTTCGCGCCAGATACCGTCATCCAGCTCCCAGTCGACGGCGACCTGATCGAACGCGTGCAGGGCCTTGCGCTCGACCCGCGCCGCCTGTTCCAGATCGACGTGATAGCGCTCCATCAGCGAGGTCAGGGTGCGTTCGCGCACGTCTTCGTGATGATGGCGGCCGAGCAGGTCGTAGAGCACGCCTTCACGCAGCGCGCCTTCGCAATGATCCATGCGTTGCAGTTCGAGGGCGTCGAAGATCGCTTCGAGAATCGCCAGGCCCGCCGGGAAGATCGCGCGGCGGTCAGGCTTGATGCCTTCGAAATCGATCTTGTCGGCGTCGCCCAGCTTGAACAGTTTGCGCTTGAGCCACGCCAGGCCTTCGGCGTTGACCTCGCCGCTGCCGTGGCCGCCGGCCTTCAGGGCCAGACCGATGGCGCGAATCGTACCGGAGGAGCCAATGGCTTCATCCCAGGTCAGGCGATGCAGGGCGTGCTCGATGCTCATGATCTCCAGGCGCGCCGCCGTGTAGGCCTGGGCGTAGCGGGCCGGAGTGATCTTGCCGTCCTTGAAATAGCGCTGGGTGAAACTCACGCAGCCCATTTGCAGGCTTTCGCGCAGCAACGGCTCGAAGCGCTGGCCGATGATGAATTCAGTACTGCCGCCGCCGATGTCGGCGACCAAACGTTTGCCTGGGGTATCGGCGAGCGTGTGCGAAACGCCGAGATAGATCAGGCGCGCTTCTTCACGGCCGGAGATGACTTCTACCGTGTGGCCGAGGATTTCTTCGGCGCGGCGGATGAATTCGCCACGATTGCGCGCTTCACGCAGGGCGTTGGTGCCGACGATGCGCACGGCGCCGAGCGGCATACCGTTGATCAGTTGGGCAAAGCGCTTGAGGCAATCGAGGCCGCGCTGCATCGATTCTTCGTTGAGCTGGCGCGCGTCATCGATGCCGGCGGCCAGTTGCACCTTCTCGCCGAGGCGTTCGAGAATGCGGATTTCGCCGTTCTGGGCCTTGGCCACGACCATGTGAAAGCTGTTGGAGCCCAGGTCGATTGCGGCGATCAGGGACAGATTCTTGGCTTGGGATTGCGGCATGGTCAGGGGGTCTCGGTCGATAACCCCGACATCGTGCCACGATCAAACGCTGGCGCCAACGCGCATGGTTCAAACCGTTGATTCAGCGCAGAAAGTCTGGGGATCGCGGCGCGGCCATTCGCGAGCAGGCTCGCTCCCACAGATGAGCGCATTCCCCTGTGGGAGCGAGCCTGCTCGCGAAGAGGGCATCACTGCCTCAGAAAATCTTCAGGCTGTCGCCTCCACCGTGCCAATAAAGTTCGCCAGCTCCGCCGTCTGCGGATTGGCAAACAATACCTTCGGATCGCCCACCTCGTGCACCTTGCCATGGTGCATGAAGACCAATTTATCGCCGACTTCCCGGGCAAAGCGCATCTCGTGGGTGACCATGATCAGCGTCATGCCTTCCTTGGCCAGTTGCCGAACCACGCTGAGCACTTCATTGACCAGTTCCGGGTCCAGTGCCGAAGTGATTTCATCGCACAGCAGCACCTTCGGCGACATCGCCAAGGCCCGGGCAATCGCCACCCGCTGTTGCTGCCCGCCGGACAGACGATCCGGAAAGGCATCGAATTTCTCCCCGAGCCCGACTCGCTCGAGCATTTCCCGCGCCAGTTCGACAGCCTTGGCCTTGGGTACTTTCTGCACCACTTGCGGCGCGAGCATGACGTTCTCCCCGACGGTCAGGTGCGGGAACAGGTTGAACTGCTGGAAGACCATGCCGACCTTCTGTCGCAGGCTGCGCAGATCAGCGCGGGCGGCGTCGAGGTATTCGCCGTCGACTTCGATCACGCCGTCGTTGATCGACTCCAGGCCGTTGAGTGTGCGCAACAGAGTCGATTTGCCCGAGCCGCTGCGGCCGATGATCGCCACGATCTGGCCTTCCTCGACGCTGAGGTCGATGCCTTTGAGTACGTGGTGATCGCCGTAGTATTTATGCAGGGCGGAAATTCTAAGCAGAGGCATGCAGTCTCCTTTCCAGGTAGCGCGCACTGAGGGACAAGGGGTAGCAGAGCAGGAAGTAGCCGAGGGCGACGAGGCCGTAGACCATGAACGGTTCGAACGTGGCGTTGGCGAGCATGCCGCCGGTCTTGGTCAGTTCGGTGAAGCCGATGATCGAGGTCACCGCTGTGCCTTTGACCACTTGCACCGAGAAGCCCACGGTCGGCGCCACGGCGATGCGCAGCGCTTGCGGCAGGATCACGTAGCGCAACTGCTCCAGCGGATTGAGCGCCAGGCTCGACGAAGCTTCCCACTGACCGTGGGGAATAGCCTCGACGCAACCGCGCCAGATCTCCGCCAGATAGGCGCTGGTGAACAAGGTCAAAGCGATCGCGGCGGCCATCCACGGCGAAATCTCGATCCCGGCCAGCGCCACACCGAAGAACACCAGAAACAGCTGCATCAACAGTGGCGTGCCCTGAAACAGCTCGATCCAGGTGCGGGCGATGCTGCTGGGCAGCGTGTTCTTGGAGATGCGCATCACCAGAATCAGCAGGCCGACGAGGCCGCCGCCGATGAATGCCACCAGCGACAGCGCCAGCGTCCATTGCAGGCCGGTGAGCAGGTTGCGCAGGATGTCCCAGAAAGTGAAATCGCTCATTGGCTGCTCCTCGCAATGAACCGCCGGCCGAACCAGTTGAGCAATTGGCGGATCAGCAGCGCCATGCACAGGTAGATCAGGGTAGTCAGCGCGTAGGTTTCAAAGGCGCGGAAGTTGCGTGACTGAATGAAGTTGGCGGCGAAGCTCAATTCTTCCGTGGCGATCTGCGAACACACCGCCGAACCGAGCATGACAATGATGATCTGGCTGCTCAGCGCCGGCCAGACCTTGCCCAGCGCCGGCAGCAGGACGACGTGGCGGAACGCTTCGAAGCGGGTCATCGCCAGTGCCGCTGCCGCTTCCAGCTGCCCGCGCGGAATCGCCTGGATGCCGGCGCGGATGATCTCGGTCGAATAGGCGCCAAGGTTGATCACCATCGCCAGCACCGCCGCCTGCCATTCGGAAATCTGCACGCCGAGCGACGGCAGGCCGAAGAAGATGAAGAACAGTTGCACCAGAAACGGCGTGTTGCGGATCAACTCGACGTAGACGCCGAAGATCGCCGAGAACGGGCGGATCTGCCACGCCCGCACCAGCGCCCCGACAATCCCGACGCCGACCCCGAGCAGCGCGCCGATGGCGGTCAGCTCCAGCGTGAACAAAGCGCCGCGCAGCAGCAGGTCGGTGTTTTCCACCACCGGCAAAAAATCGAACTGATAAGCCATGAAGGTCTCCCGCGCAGTCGATCAGAGATCGGCCGGCAGCGGCTCTTTCAGCCAGGTCTGCGAGTTCTTTTCCAGTGCGCCGTCAGCCTTGGCGGTGTTGAGGATGTCGTTGACCTTGGTCAGCAGCGCCGCTTCGTTCTTGTTCACACCGACGTAGACCGGCGAATCCTTGAGCTTCACCTTCAGCGCCGGCACGCGCTTGGGATTCTTCTCGCTGATGGCCACCATCACCACGTTGCCGCTGGCGATCAGATCGACTTGCCCTGCCAGATAAGCGGCGATGGTCGAGTTGTTGTCTTCGAAACGTTTGATGGTCACGCCTTCGGGGGCGACTTTGCTCAGCTCGATGTCTTCGATGGCGCCACGGGTGACGCTGATGGTCTTGCCCTTGAGGTCGTCGAGGCTGGTGATCGCAGCGTCTGGCGGGCCGAACACGGCGAGGTAGAACGGCGCATAGGCGCGGGAGAAGTCGATGACTTTCTCACGCTCGGGGTTTTTGCCGAGGCTGGAAATCACCAGATCGACTTTGCCGGTGGTGAGGAACGGGATGCGGTTGGTGCTGTTGACCGGGGTCAGTTCAAGTTTGACCTTGAGTTGGTCAGCGAGCAGTTTCGCCGTGTCGATATCCAGGCCGCGCGGCTTCATGTCCGGGCCGACCGAGCCGAACGGCGGGAAGTCCTGGGGCACGGCAACTTTCAGCGTGCCGCGTTTGACCACGTCGTCCAGACCGTCGGCGTGAGCGGGGGCCTGGCACAGCAGCAGGCCGGCAAACAGGGAAGCGAGGAGGGCGCTGTAACGCTGGGTCATGGACAATCTCCGGATCGGCGGGAAGTGGTTGCTGCGATCGGACAGAGCATGGGCCGTGCCAACAGGCGGATTTCGCCCCGGCAAGCCGCGGCACCAGCGGCTTCGTTCGGTCTTACTGGTCTGAACAGTCAACTCGGTTTTCGCACTGCGATGGCGCATCGGCAGTGCGCGCCGAACCCCGCTGGGGCACGACTTGCCGGACTCGACGAATAGCTTTACAACTAGCCGCATCTTGGCCCTGACGCGTCCGCACATCATGAATTCGATCTCCCGCGCCGTACCCGAAGTGGCGCTGCAAGCGATCCGCAAACTGATCACCGAACAGGGCTTCGGTGCCGGCGACGCGTTGCCTTCGCAACGGGATCTGGCGCTGCAACTGGGCGTCAGTCGGGCATCGTTGCGTGAAGCGCTGTCGTCGCTCAGTGCACTGGGCGTGGTCAGCATTCAGCCGGGCAAGGGCGTGTTCGTGCAGTCGCCGGTCGAATTGTCGCGCGGCGACAACGCGCCAGGCTGGTCGTTTGCGGCGCAGGCATCGCCGCTGGATATCTTTCAATTGCGCTATGCGCTCGAAGGGTTTGCAGCAGGTTTGGCGGCAGTGACGTTGAGCACGTTCGATCTGGATGCGCTGGAAGACAACGTTGCGGCCATGCGCGAGCAATTGAAGCTCGGCGACTTTGAGGCAGCGGCGAAACTCGACTTCGAATTCCACCGACGCATCCTTCTTGCCAGCGGTAATCAGGCGATGCTGAGCATTCTCACCGCCAGCGCCGAGATCTTTCTCGAGAGCCAGAAACTGCCGTTCATCCGCGCCGAGCGCGCCATGGAAACCTGGCAGGAACACCGCAAGATCCTCCGTGCCCTGGCCCGCCGTGCGTCGGGAGCAGCGCAAAAAGCCATGCAGGAACATGTGCGCAACGCCGCGCTGCGTACCGGAATCGCCTTCATCGCTCCCGCCACGGCGTGACTTGAGCTATACCCAAACTCATCAAGGGCCATAGCAACACTCAATCATCTGCGGCTTCCTGAACAAGGGAAGGGCGGCTATGATGGGCCACGTTTTTTTGCTTACAACCTGGAGAATTCCATGAGCAGCGATCTGATCAAACACGTTAGCGACGCTAGCTTCGAAGCCGACGTACTCAAGGCCGAAGGCGCTGTCCTGGTCGACTACTGGGCTGAATGGTGCGGCCCTTGCAAAATGATCGCACCGGTTCTGGACGAGATTGCCGAGACTTACAAAGGCAAGCTGACCGTTGCCAAACTGAACATCGACGAAAACCAGGAAACCCCGGCCAAGCATGGCGTGCGTGGTATCCCGACGCTGATGCTGTTCAAGAACGGCAACGTTGAAGCGACCAAGGTCGGCGCACTGTCGAAGTCGCAGCTGGCGGCGTTCCTCGACGCCAACATCTGAGCGTCGCAGTAAAACGCTGAAAAAAAGCCCCGCAAATCGCGGGGCTTTTTGCGTATTCAGGGCTAGACGCTCCGAAACTCAGGTGGTACATTCGGCCCCGCACTGGTTTCTCCAATGCCCCCTGCTAGCCGTCGCCGACGCACTCCTTTTCGAATTAGTTCGCGATCCTGTCGCCTTCTCCGCGGCGCGGCCTCATTAAGCCAAAAGCTTAATTTCCCCCCCTCCATAAATGATTACGTCATTCCTATATGAATCTGACTGAACTCAAGCAAAAGCCGATTACCGAACTGCTCGAATTGGCCGAACAGATGGGCATAGAAAATATGGCCCGTTCGCGCAAGCAGGACGTGATTTTCTCCCTGCTGAAAAAGCACGCGAAAAGCGGCGAGGAAATCTCCGGTGATGGCGTGCTGGAGATTCTCCAGGACGGCTTCGGCTTCCTGCGCTCCGCAGACGCTTCCTACCTCGCCGGCCCTGACGACATCTACGTCTCGCCGAGCCAGATCCGCCGCTTCAACTTGCGCACCGGTGACACCATCGTTGGCAAGATCCGCCCTCCGAAGGAAGGCGAGCGGTATTTCGCCCTGCTCAAGGTCGACACGATCAACTTCGATCGTCCGGAGAACGCGAAAAACAAGATTCTCTTCGAGAACCTGACGCCGCTGTTCCCGACGGTGCGCATGAAGATGGAAGCCGGCAACGGTTCCACCGAAGACCTCACCGGTCGCGTGATCGACCTGTGTGCACCGATCGGCAAAGGCCAGCGTGGTCTGATCGTCGCACCGCCGAAAGCCGGTAAAACGATCATGCTGCAGAACATCGCAGCGAACATCGCCCGTAACAATCCTGAAGTTCACCTGATCGTGCTGTTGATCGACGAGCGTCCGGAAGAAGTGACCGAAATGCAGCGCACCGTGCGCGGCGAAGTGGTTGCCTCGACCTTTGACGAGCCGCCGACCCGTCACGTGCAGGTTGCTGAAATGGTGATCGAGAAGGCCAAGCGCCTGGTCGAGCACAAGAAAGACGTGGTGATCCTGCTCGATTCCATCACCCGTCTGGCCCGTGCCTACAACACCGTGATCCCGAGCTCCGGCAAGGTATTGACCGGTGGTGTCGATGCCCACGCCCTCGAGAAGCCGAAGCGTTTCTTCGGTGCCGCGCGTAACATCGAAGAAGGCGGCTCGCTGACCATTATCGCCACCGCGCTGGTTGAAACCGGCTCGAAGATGGACGAAGTGATCTACGAAGAGTTCAAGGGTACCGGCAACATGGAACTGCCTCTGGATCGCAAGATCGCCGAGAAGCGTGTGTTCCCGGCCATCAACATCAACCGCTCCGGCACCCGCCGCGAAGAGTTGCTGACCGCCGACGACGAACTGCAGCGCATGTGGATTCTGCGCAAGCTGCTGCACCCGATGGACGAAGTCGCCGCCATCGAGTTCCTGGTCGACAAGCTGAAGACGACCAAGACCAACGACGAGTTCTTCTTGTCGATGAAACGCAAGTAATACGCTGGCGTTTCAACAAAGGACGCTCCCGCAAGGGGGCGTTTTTTTTGCCCCGAAAAATCTCGCGCCCATCACGGATATCTGTTGATGGGCCGATTTTGCGGCGTCGGCAGCGTACTCCCGAGTTCGAGGCCTGCGCCTTCGCCGCAGCGCGGGGGCCACAATCGAGCAATGACGGGCTGCTGTTTGCTCCTCAGAGCAGGTAGGATGTACGCCTATTTTGAGGGTGCCATCGTCAATGAAATTCAAGGATCTTCGGGATTTCGTGCAGCAGCTTGAGCAGCGCGGAGAGTTGAAACGCATCCAGATTCCCGTCTCGCCGGTGCTGGAGATGACTGAGGTGTGCGACCGCACGCTGCGGGCCAAAGGCCCGGCATTGTTGTTCGAGAAGCCCACCGGTTACGACATTCCGGTGCTCGGCAACCTGTTCGGCACCCCCGAGCGTGTGGCCATGGGCATGGGCGCCGAGTCGGTCAGCGAATTGCGCGAAATCGGCAAGCTGCTGGCCTTTCTCAAGGAGCCGGAGCCGCCGAAGGGCTTGAAGGACGCGTGGTCGAAACTGCCGATCTTCCGCAAGATCATTTCGATGGCGCCGAAAGTGGTCAAAGACGCGGTGTGTCAGGAAGTGGTCATCGAAGGCGACGACGTCGATCTGGCGATGTTGCCGGTGCAGACCTGCTGGCCCGGCGACGTCGGCCCACTGATCACGTGGGGACTGACGGTCACCAAAGGCCCGAACAAGGAACGCCAGAACCTCGGTATCTACCGCCAGCAAGTGATTGGCCGCAACAAGGTGATCATGCGCTGGCTCAGCCATCGTGGCGGTGCTCTCGACTTCCGCGAGTGGTGCGAGAAGCATCCGGGTCAGCCTTTCCCGGTGTCCGTAGCCCTTGGCGCCGATCCGGCAACGATTCTCGGTGCCGTGACGCCGGTACCGGACAGCCTCTCCGAATATGCTTTTGCAGGGCTCTTGCGCGGTAACCGCACCGAGCTGGTCAAGTGCCGTGGCAACGATCTGCAAGTGCCGGCCACCGCCGAAATCATCCTTGAAGGCGTGATTCATCCCGGCGAAATGGCCGACGAAGGCCCGTATGGCGACCACACCGGTTACTACAACGAAGTCGACAGCTTCCCGGTGTTCACCGTCGAGCGCATCACCCACCGGATCAAGCCGATCTATCACAGCACTTACACCGGCCGCCCGCCGGATGAGCCGGCGATTCTCGGCGTGGCGCTGAACGAAGTGTTCGTGCCGATCCTGCAGAAGCAATTCCCGGAGATCACCGACTTCTACCTGCCGCCGGAAGGCTGCTCGTACCGCATGGCCGTGGTGACGATGAAGAAGTCGTATCCGGGGCATGCCAAGCGCGTGATGCTCGGCGTCTGGTCGTTTTTGCGACAGTTCATGTACACCAAGTTCGTTATCGTCACTGACGACGATATCAACGCCCGCGACTGGAACGACGTGATCTGGGCCATCACCACGCGCATGGACCCCAAGCGCGACACGGTGATGATCGACAACACGCCGATCGACTACCTCGACTTCGCTTCGCCGATTTCCGGCCTGGGCTCGAAAATGGGCCTGGATGCCACCCACAAGTGGCCGGGCGAAACCACCCGCGAATGGGGCCGCGTGATCGTCAAGGACGACGCCGTCACCCAACGGATCGATGCCATCTGGAATCAGTTAGGAATAGATTGATGCGTGTAACCCTGCAGCCTTCCGGAGCAGTGCTCGAGATACAGCCCGGTGAGCGGATTCTCGACGGTGCGCGGCGCCTGGGCTATGACTGCCCGCAAAGCTGCCGCAACGGCAATTGCCACGTGTGTGCAGCGCTGCTGGTCGAAGGCCGCGTCAAACAGGCCGGCAAAGTCCACGATCATGGCGAGTTCTACACCTGCATCGCCGCACCGCTGGAAGACTGCGTGCTGTTGTGGGATGGCGTGCTCGCACTGGGTGAGCTGCCGGTGCGTAGCCTGTCGTGTCAGGTCATCGAGTGCCGCGAGGTCGGCGGCGACACCTGGCGCGTGCGTCTGCGTGCACCGGCGGGCAAGCCGCCGCGCTATCACGCTGGGCAATATTTGATGATCGAGCGCGAGAGCGGTGAGAAATCCGCGTTCTCCATGGCCTCGGCACCCCACGGCGGGCGTGATCTGGAAATCCATGTGCTGGCGCGCGAAACCAGTGCGTTGAGCCTGATCGAGCAGCTGCAACGCAACCCGATGGTGCGTGTCGAGCTGCCCTTTGGCGACACACATCTTGCGGAGCTACCCGACGGTCCTCTGGTGTTGATCGCCGCCGGCACCGGCATGGGCCAGATTCACAGTCTGATCGAACATTGCCGAGCCGAAGGCTTCAAACATCCAGTGCATCTGTATTGGGGCGTACGCCGCCCGGAAGATTTTTATCAGATCGAGCACTGGGACGTATGGCTGAAGCTGCCCAATCTGTTCCTGCACAAAGTGGTCAGCGACCAGTGCGGCTGGGAAGGGCGCTGCGGGATGTTGCACGAGGCGGTTTGTGAGGATTTCCCTGATCTGAAACCGCTACATGTCTATGCCAGCGGGTCGCCGGCGATGGTCTACGGCACGCTGGACGCGCTGGTCGAAGCAGGAATGGATGCGCATCAGATGCGCGCCGACGTCTTCGCCTATGCGCCGCGCTTCTGAGACTTATAACTTGGTATATAGCCGATCGGTATTTATCTAATTAGGCAAATACCGCTAGGTTATATATCGATCAGGCAATTAAGCAGTGGCACTTAATTTGCCTTAAAACATATGTGCCTTATTGTTACAGCGGTGCGTTCTATTAAGTAATTCTTCACCCGCGGGGAGCTGAACGCTATTCGCCATGAGCGCCATTGAAAACGCAATTCTGAACCTGGCTTACCCTCCGCGGCTCGATCTTGGGCCGCAGCTGACGCACGAACAACTTCTCGCTTCCATGCAATCGACCATGGCGCGCCACAAGGGCGGGCCGGTGTGGCTGTTCGCTTATGGTTCGCTGATCTGGCGCCCGGAATGCACGGCAGTCGAGCGCATGCGCGGTCGCGTGCATGGCTACCATCGCGGCTTGTACCTGTGGTCCCACGAGCATCGGGGTACGCCGGAAATGCCCGGCCTGGTGTTCGGTCTGGATCGCGGCGGCTCATGCAGTGGCTTTGCCTATCGCTTGCCGGAAGACAATCTCGATACCGCACTGTATGCCCTGTGGAAACGTGAGATGCCGTTTCCCTCGTATCGCCCACACTGGCTCAATTGCCGGCTCGAAGATGGCACTCAGGTGCAGGCCTTGGGATTCGTGCTGGAGCGCCACCTGCCGAGCTACGCCGGCAACTTGCCGGATCATGTGCTCAGCCAGGTGTTCGCCAGCGCCAGCGGGCGCTACGGCACCACTCGCGATTATGTCGAGCAGACCGCGCACGCCCTGCGCAGCCACGCCATGCCAGACCGCAATCTGGAGGCGCGGCTCAAGCGCTGTAAATCACACAGCGATCAGGCGACCGCTTCACGGCTCTGACTGGCGACTTGCTTGTGCCACAGCGTTGGCGCAAGGAACGCCATCGCCAGCAGGCAAGCGCCGACCAGCAGCACGAAACCGCCATCCCAGCCGAAGTGGTCAACGGTGTAGCCCATCGCCGCACTGGCCGCGACCGACCCCCCCAGATAACCGAACAGACCGGTGAAGCCCGCTGCGGTACCGGCGGCTTTCTTCGGCGCCAGTTCCAGCGCTTGCAGGCCGATCAGCATCACCGGACCGTAGATCAGGAACCCGATCGACAGCAGGGCGATCATGTCGACCATCGGGTTGCCGGCCGGATTCAGCCAGTAAACCAGGGTCGCGACAGTCACCAGGGCCATGAACACCATGCCGGTCAGGCCACGGTTGCCACGGAAGATCTTGTCCGACATCCAGCCGCACAGCAGCGTGCCCGGGATGCCTGCCCACTCGTAGAAGAAATAGGCCCACGAGGTCTTATCCACGGTGAAGCCCTTGGCTTCCTTCAGGTACGTCGGCGCCCAGTCCAGCACGCCGTAGCGCAGCAAGTAGACGAAGACGTTGGCCAGAGCGATGTACCAGAGCATTTTGTTGCGCAGCACGTATTTGACGAAGATTTCCTTGGCGCTGAATTCGTCTTCGTGGCTGGCGTCGTAGCCTTCCGGGTAATCGTTCTTGTACTGCTCGATCGGCGGCAGGCCGACTGATTGCGGGGTGTCACGCATGGTGATGAAGGCGAATACCGCCACGCCCAGCGCGACCGCTGCCGGGACGTAGAACGCCGCGTGCCAGTCATTGAACAGGCCCATGCCGATCAGGAACAGCGGGCCGATCAGACCGCCGCCGACGTTATGCGCTACGTTCCACACCGAGACCACGCCGCCGCGTTCCTTCTGCGACCACCAGTGCACCATGGTCCGCCCGCTCGGCGGCCAGCCCATGCCCTGCGCCCAGCCGTTGATGAACAGGAGAATGAACATCATCGTCACGCTGGACGTTGCCCACGGCGCGAAACCGAAAATGAACATCACCCCGGCCGAGACCAGCAGACCGAACGGCAGGAAGAAGCGCGGGTTGGAACGGTCGGACACCAGGCCCATGAGGAACTTCGACAAACCATACGCAATGGCGATCGCCGACATCGCCAAGCCGAGGTCGCCACGGCTATAGCCTTCGTCGATCAGGTACGGCATGGCCAGGGAGAAGTTCTTGCGCAGCAGGTAGTAACCGGCGTAGCCGATAAAGATACCGGCGAAGATCTGCCAGCGCAGGCGGCGGTAGGTGCTGTCTATTTTTTCTTCAGGCAATGGAGCCTGATGTGCGGCAGGACGAAAGAAAGCAAACATTCAAGAGCTCCAGTTTTCTTGTTTTGACTGCGGATGCGAATGTTACAGTTTCGTTACCGAAAATAGCATCGCTTCACGTCGGCAAAACAGCGGAAATTTGGGCAGATGAGCGTTCCTTTATGAACATGTCGCTCTGAGATAAGAAGGCGGCGCTGAGGGGATGGTGGCTCGGGTGGGTTTCTGCGGTTTGACGTATGGAAGAGGCAGACCTCAACGCTAAAGCGATCCGGATGGTTGCTCCGGATCGCTCCATGTTGTTAACGAACCTGAACGACAACCTTGCCCACAGCCTTGCGCTGGCCGAGATCATCGATCGCCTGCGCGGTATTGCTCAGCGGATACACCTGCGATACCAGAGGTTTCAGCTTGCCCTCGGCAAACCAGGCGAACAGCTGCTGGAAGTTTGCTGCGTTGTCCTGGGGTTGGCGCTGGGCAAAGGAGCCCCAGAACACGCCGAGCACCGCCGCGCCTTTGAGCAGGGCGAGGTTGACCGGCAGTTCGGGGATGCGTCCGCTGGCGAAGCCGACCACCAGCAGGCGGCCGTTCCAGGCGATGGCGCGGATGGCCTGGTCGAACAGGTCGCCGCCGACCGGGTCGTAGATCACGTCGGCGCCCTGGCCGTCGGTGAGGCGTTTGATCTCTTCCTTGAGGCTGGCTTCGCTGTAGTTGATCAGTTCATCGGCGCCGGCAGCCTTGGCCACCGCGAGTTTCTCGGCACTGCTGGCGGCGGCGATCACGCGGGCGCCCATGGCTTTGCCGATCTCCACCGCGGCGAGGCCGACACCACCGGATGCGCCGAGCACCAGTAGGGTTTCCCCCGGTTGCAGGTTGGCGCGTTGCTTGAGCGCATGCATCGACGTGCCGTAGGTCATGCTGAATGCAGCGGCGACGTTGAAATCCATCGACGGCGGAATCGGCAGGACGTTGTATCCCGGCACCGCCACCTGCTCGGCAAAACTGCCCCAGCCAGTCAGGGCCATGACCCGGTCGCCGACTTTCAGATGGCTGACCTTTTCCCCGACTTCGCGCACCACGCCCGCCGCTTCACCGCCTGGCGAAAACGGGAAGGGCGGTTTGAACTGGTATTTGCCCTCGATGATCAGCGTGTCCGGGAAATTGACTCCGGCAGCGTGCACGTCCAGCAGGATTTCATTCTTCTTGGCGACAGGGCTGGCGACGTCTTCCAGCACCAGCGATTCGGCAGGGCCGAAGGCTTTGCACAGCACGGCTTTCATCAGGGCTATTCCTTTGGGAGTGATGGCCGATAAGTGTAGGTGTGTGAATCAACGGGTCAACGAGCATGCCCGGCCCTGATAGTCAGCCATAAGCTTGTGCTTGCGCGGCGGGTCGTTATGCTAGGCCGCAAACCGGATAAGGAGCGAATTGTGAAAGCGTGGATCATGTTGTTGCTGGCCCTGTCTCTGCCTGTGGCAGCACTGGCCGAAGAAGCCAAAGAAGGCGAGGCGCCGAAAGTCAATTACATCACCCTGAGCCCGCCGTTCGTCGGCAACTATGGCCTCGACGGCACCGCCAAGCTTAAGGTCTACAAGGCCGATGTGGCCCTGCGCGTAACTGGCGAAGAGGCGACCAAACTGGTCAAGGCCAACGAGCCGCTGATCCGCAATCAGCTGGTGGCGTTGTTCACTCAGCAGTCGACCGAGGCGATGGGCAGCATCGAGGGCAAGGAAAAGCTGCGTCAGGAAGCGTTGAAGCAGACCCAGCAGGTCATGAATGACGAGACCGGCAAGCCTGTTGTTGAGGATCTGTTGTTCAACAACCTGATCATTCAGTAAGTCATTCGCTGTCCGGGCTGGCCTCTTCGCGAGCAGGCTCGCTCCCACATTGGACTGCATGTTCCTGTGGGAGCGAGCCTGCTCGCGAAAGCTATTTATCCGGCATAAATGAATCAGGGTTTGAGCCCGATAACCGCCGTCCACTGTTCTGGTGTAACCGGCATCACCGACAACCGTGAGCCCTTCTGCACCAATGGCATCTCTGCCAGCGCCGTCTGCTGCTTCAGATAATCCAGCTTCAACACCCGTTTGAACGTCTCGACATGCTCGACATCGATCGCGCTCCAGGCATTTTTTTCTGCTGTAGCCTTCGGATCGAAGTAATGGCTCTGCGGCTCCAGCGCCGTCGGATCGGGATACGCTGCTTGGATAATTTTGCCAATCCCGGCAATCCCCGGCTCGGGGCAGCTGGAATGGTAGAAAAAGAACTCGTCACCGACCGCCATCGCCCGCAGGAAGTTGCGTGCCTGATAGTTGCGAACCCCGTCCCAGCGCGCCTTGCCGAGCTTTTCCAGACCCTTGATCGAGAGTTCGTCGGGCTCTGATTTCATCAGCCAATAGGCCATGTGGTGTGCTCCTGAAGCGGTCATTGGGCAGGTTGTCGGGCAATTTTATGACAAACCGACAGTCGGTTGACGTCAGCGTTTGCGCACAGGTTCACGTTGCCGCAAAATGCCGGCCTTTAAAGCTTGACGCTGCTGCACGGCCTACGAACGGAAACCGCTGCTGTCATCGTGATGATGTGCCTTGAGGGGGGCAATCGATGAAACGCAAACCGGATTTGCTATGGACTTTGGTAATTTTGTTTGGCCTGGGCGTGGTAACCACCGGTTACGCGCAGAGCCTGTGGGCGAACAAGGCCGACGCGCCGATTGAAGTGGCGCAACAGGTGCAACAGTCGACCGCTTTCAAACGCTGAACCTGTCTCTTCGACGCCGCTGTTCCATGCGGCGTCTACTCTGCGAAATACCACGCCTTGTCGGTGACCGTGCCTTGTAACGGCACATCCCAGCTCGCCTGCGCCAGACGCTCGACTTTCTGACACTCATGGGCCAGGCCCAGCAGCGTCGGCTTGCGCCAGTTCTTGCGCCGGGCCAGATAGGCGAGGCTGCGATCATAAAACCCGCCGCCCATGCCCAAGCGTCCGCCGACATCGTCAAACCCCACCAGCGGCAACAGCACCAGATCCAGCGTCCAGACCTTGCGTTGCCGAGCCAGATTGGCCCGGGGCTCGAGGATGCGGAAACGATTGGGCGTGAGCTTTTCGCCGGGGCGGATGCGCTGGAAGACCATTTTCGTTCGTGGCCACGCGCTGAGTACCGGCAGATAAGTCGCCTTGCCGCGACGCTGGGCTTCGCGCAGGAGCAGGCGCGGATCGATTTCACCGTCGGTGGGCAAATACAGAGAGATATGTTTCGCCCGGCGAAAGTGCGGGTCTTGCGCCAATTGCCGGAACAGGCCTTTGGCAGCCCGGCGTTGTTCGCCCGGCGTCAGTGCGCGGCGCGCCTTGCGCAGCAGGCGGCGGAGTTGCGGGCGGGGCAGCAGCGCGGGTTCGGTCATGGTTCGGCTTCGGCAGGTGGATGCAAAAACGTACGCATAAAAAATCCGATGTCGGCATACACCGACATCGGATTCGAATCAGGCTCCCCGGATGAACCGCTGTCAACTCAGCCCTTGAACCCGAAAGTTCAAGGTGGAAGAAGCAGTAGACTTTAAGGCTTTCCGTCTAGCGGACATGCACACCAGCCCAACGTGCAACTTCCAGGGTAGTGCGAATCGGCTCCGGGACATCGTCAACTGGCAAGCACCCCAGGGAGTGCCGCGAGTATACCTCAAGCTGTCAGTCGAATCAGCCCTTGGCGGTGTTCTGATCGTCGGCCAGAACCAGATCGACACGATCGAGCAAGTCGCGTACCTGTTCGCGGGTCGAACCGCTGGCCTGGATATCCGGGCGCTCTTCTTTGTGCAACAGGTCGTGGGTGATGTTCAGCGCGGCCATCACGGCAATGCGATCGGCGCCGATGACTTTGCCGCTGCTGCGGATCTCGCGCATCTTGCCGTCCAGGTAGCGGGCGGCACTGACCAGATTGCTGCGTTCTTCCGGCGGGCAGATGATCGAATACTCTTTGTCGAGGATCTGCACGGTAACGCTATTGCTTGAACTCATGAGTCTTGCTCCAGGGCCTTGAGGCGCGAAATCATCGATTCGACCTTACGCCGGGCGATTTCGTTTTTTTCAATGAGGTGAGCGCGTTCCTCGCGCCAGGTTTTTTCCTGAGCTAGTAAGAGTGCGTTTTGACTCTTAAGTTGCTCGACTCGGCCAATCAGCAGTTCGAGTCTGGCCATCAGCGCTTGCAGGTCGGTGTCTTCCATTGGGTCCACGTGTTCGTCTGATGGGTGGTGACTGGCGGACAGCCTTTAATGGTCTTGGCGGGGCTGTCGATGTAGGATACAAGGCCTTCATTCTAGACATAGCGCCGTCTGGCGCCTAGCTGCCCATGACCATTGCGAATTCCCCGTACCAAGCCTTTGCCACCCTGCTGACTGCCAGCGGCCACAACGTCTCGCCTGCCGAACTGCACGGCGTGCTGCTCGGGCGCAGTTGCGCCGGGGCCGGCTTCGATCACGAAGGCTGGCTGATCGACGCCGCCGAACTGCTCGAAGGCGACATCCAGGACAACGTCCGCAACGCCCTGATCGGCCTGCAGGAGATGGTCAAAGGCGAGCTGACCGGCGACGACGTCACCGTCGTTCTGTTGCTGCCGACCGACGATGCGCCGCTGGCCGACCGCGCTGCTGCACTGGGCGAGTGGTGCCAGGGCTTCCTCAGCGGTTTCGGCCTGAACTGCCGCGACAGCAGCATGCTCAGCACTGAAGCCACCGAAGTGCTGCAGGATCTGGCAGCCATTTCCCAGGTGCAGGACGCGCTGGAAGAATCCGAAGACGGCGAATCCGACTACATGGAAGTCATGGAATACCTGCGCGTCGCGCCGTTGCTGCTGTTCTCGGAAACCAAAAAAGCCGATGTGCCGCCAGCCGCCAAGCCGTCGCTGCATTAATCGCGTGCCAGGGAAAGCCATCTGCCCATGACCCACATCCCCAAAGCGGAATACAGCCGTCGCCGCAAGGCCCTGATGGCGCAGATGGAACCCAACAGCATCGCGATCCTGCCCGCCGCCGCGGTGGCCATCCGCAACCGCGACGTCGAGCATGTTTACCGTCAGGACAGCGACTTCCAGTACCTCAGCGGTTTTCCCGAGCCACAAGCCGTCATCGTTCTGATGCCCGGTCGCGAGCACGGCGAGTACATCCTGTTCTGTCGTGAACGCAACGCCGAACGCGAATTGTGGGATGGCCTGCGCGCAGGGCAGGAAGGCGCGATCCGCGAGTACGGCGCCGACGATGCTTTTCCGATTACCGACATTGACGACATCCTCCCAGGCCTGATCGAAGGCCGCGACCGGGTGTATTCGGCGATGGGCAGCAATCCCGAATTCGATCGGCACCTGATGGACTGGATCAACGTGATCCGCTCCAAGGCGCACCTCGGCGCGCAGCCGCCGAATGAATTCGTTGCCCTGGATCATCTGCTGCACGACATGCGCCTGTATAAATCGGCGGCAGAAGTGAAGGTGATGCGCGAAGCCGCGCGGATTTCGGCGCAGGCGCATATCCGCGCGATGCAGGCCAGTCGTCCGGGGCTGTATGAATACAGCCTCGAAGCCGAACTGGATTACGAATTCCGCAAGGGCGGGGCGAAGATGCCGGCCTACGGTTCGATCGTCGCCGCCGGGCGCAACAGCTGCATCCTGCATTACCAGCAGAATGACGCGCTGCTCAGGGACGGCGATCTGGTGTTGATTGACGCCGGTTGCGAGATCGACTGTTACGCCAGCGACATCACCCGCACGTGGCCGGTCAACGGCAAGTTTTCGCCGGAGCAGAAGGCGATCTACGAGTTGGTGCTGGCTTCGCAGGAAGCGGCGTTCGCCGAGATCGCCCCCAACAAGCACTGGAACCAGGCGCACGAAGCCACGGTGCGGGTGATCACCGCAGGTCTGGTCAAGCTTGGCTTGTTGCAGGGCGAGGTTGACGAGTTGATCGCAAGCGAAGCCTACAAGGCTTTTTATATGCACCGCGCCGGCCACTGGCTGGGCATGGATGTGCATGACGTTGGCGAGTACAAGGTCGGCGGCGAATGGCGTGTGCTGGAGGTCGGCATGGCGCTGACCGTGGAGCCTGGCATCTACATCGCGGCGGACAATCAGAACGTGGCGAAGAAATGGCGCGGTATTGGCGTGCGTATCGAGGATGACGTGGTCGTGACCCGATCCGGTTGTGAAATCCTCACCAGCGGCGTGCCAAAAACCGTCGCCGAGATCGAAGCGCTGATGGCCCAAGCAAGGACACACGCAGCATGAGTCGAGTCAATCTGGCAATCATCGGTGGCGGTCTGGTCGGCGCCAGTCTGGCGTTGGCGTTGCAGGCCGGGGCCAAGGCGCAGGGCTGGAAAATCGTCCTGATCGAACCGTTCGCCCCCGGCGACAGCTGGCAGCCGAGCTACGACGCCCGCTCCTCGGCGTTGTCGTTCGGCTCGCGGCAGATTTATCAGCGCCTGGGCGTGTGGCAGGAAATATCCCGCCGCGCCGAGCCGATCAAACAGATTCATGTCTCCGACCGTGGCCGTTTCTCCACCGCGCGCTTGTCGGCGATGGAAGAGGGTGTGCCAGCGCTCGGTTACGTGGTGGAAAACGCCTGGCTCGGCCAGTGCCTGTGGCAGCACCTCGACAAAGACGTGATCACGTGGCGCTGCCCGGCGGAAGTCACGCGCATGGAACCGTTGGCCGATGGCTACCGCCTGACCCTCAACGACGAAACCACACTGGAATGCGATCTCGCGGTACTCGCCGATGGCGGCCGCTCCGGGTTGCGCGAACAGTTGGGCATCAACGTGCGCAAGCGCCCGTACAACCAGAGCGCACTGATCGCCAACATCACCCCGAGTGAAGCGCACAACGGCATGGCCTTCGAGCGCTTTACCGACGAAGGCCCAATGGCCCTGCTGCCGCTGCCGGACAATCGCTGCGCGCTGGTCTGGACCCGTCTGGGCATGGACGCGCAGCGTCTGACTGAATTGAGCGAGCGTGATTTTCTCAGCGAGCTGCAAGGCGTGTTCGGTTACCGCCTCGGCACCCTGAAGCAGGTCGGCGCACGGCATCTTTATCCCCTGTCACTGATCGAAGCTGAAGAACAGGTGCGCTCGCATCTGGCCGTGCTCGGCAACGCCGCGCACAGCCTGCACCCGATCGCCGGCCAGGGCTTCAACCTGTCGCTGCGTGACGCCGACGCCTTGGCTGCCGCGCTGCTCGCCAGCGACAAGCCGCTGGGCGACTTCTCCACGTTGCAGGCCTATCGCGAGCGGCAGCGCCTTGATCAGGACCTGACGGTGGGCTTCTCCGATCAGGTCACGCGCCTGTTCGGCAGCACCCAGCCGCTGGTGTCGCTGGGGCGCAATCTCGGCCTGCTCGGCCTCGACCTGCTGCCGCCAGCCAAACGCTGGTTCGCCCGGCAGGCGATGGGCCTGGGAACCCGTCCGGATGCTTGAGTGGCTGAGCAACAAATTCGGCAAGGCACGATTGATGCGCTGGGTAATGACCTTCTACCCGGCGTATCTCGGTGCCGGAGTGCGCGTTCGGCACATCAGTGACGACTTTCGCGACGTCCAGGTGTCCATGGGGTTGGGCTGGTACAACCGCAACTACGTCGGCACCCAGTTTGGCGGCAGTCTGTATTCGATGGTCGACCCGTTCTTCATGTTGATGCTCATGGAAAACCTCGGTCCGAAGTACATCGTCTGGGACAAGGCCGCCGACATCGATTTCATTGCGCCGGGCAAAGGCCCGGTGTTCGCCCGGTTCAACATCGACCAGACCCTGCTCGACGAGATCCGCCGGCAGACCGCCAACGGCGATAAATACCTGCCGCAGTTGCAGGTCGACATTCATGACGGCGCCGGCAACCTCGTGGCGCGGGTCGGTAAAACCCTTTACGTGCGGCTCAAGCCGCAAGCGAGACAGGCCTAAAGCATGGAAATGCGCGCAGATCTGCTGATTGTCGGAGCCGGAATGGTCGGCAGCGCCCTGGCGCTGGCGCTACAGGACAGTGGGCTGGAAGTGCTGTTGCTCGACGGCAGCCCGTTGAGCGTGAAGCCGTTCGATGCCGAGGCGGCGTTCGAACCGCGCGTCAGCGCATTGTCGGCGGCGAGCCAGCGCATTCTCGAGCGCCTTGGCGTCTGGGACGGCATCGCCCAGCGGCGCAGCAGCCCGTACACCGACATGCACGTCTGGGACGGCAGCGGCACCGGGCAGATTCATTTCTCGGCGAGCAGCGTACATGCCGATGTGCTCGGCCACATCGTCGAAAACCGCGTGGTCCAGGATGCGCTGCTCGAGCGTTTGCATGATTGCGACCTGGGCATGCTGGCCAATGCGCGGCTGGAGCAGATGCGTCGCTCCGGCGACGACTGGCTGCTGACCCTGGCCGATGGCCGCACCTTGCGCGCGCCGCTGGTGATCGCGGCGGACGGCGCCAATTCAGCGGTGCGCCGTCTGACCGGCGTGGCGACCCGCGAGTGGGATTATCTGCATCACGCCATCGTCACCAGCGTGCGCTGCAGCCAGCCGCACCGCAAAACCGCCTGGCAGCGCTTTACCGATCACGGGCCGCTGGCGTTTTTGCCACTGGAGCGTGACGGTCAGCAGGACTGGTGCTCGATCGTCTGGTCGACCACACCGGCTGAAGCCGAGCGCTTGATGGCGCTGGAAGAGACTGCGTTTTGCGCTGAGCTGGAGCGAGCCTTCGAGGGACGCCTCGGTGAAGTCATCAGCGCCGACCCGCGTCTGTGCGTGCCGTTGCGTCAGCGTCACGCCAAGCGCTACGTCGCTGAGGGCCTGGTCTTGATCGGTGATGCGGCGCACACCATTCACCCCTTGGCCGGGCAGGGTGTGAACCTTGGTTTCCTCGATGCAGCGGTGCTGGCGGAAGTGTTGCTGCAAGCGCATGAGCGCGGTGAGCGACTGGCAGACGTGAAGGTGCTGAGCCGCTACGAGCGTCGGCGTATGCCGCACAATCTGGCGCTGATGGCGGCGATGGAAGGCTTCGAGCGGTTGTTCCAGGCCGACCCGCTGCCGCTGCGCTGGTTGCGCAATGCCGGGTTGAAGCTGGTCGAGCAGATGCCCGAGGCGAAGGCGTTGTTTGTGCGCGAGGCGCTGGGGTTGACCGGGGATCTTCCAGCTCTGGCAAAGCCCTGACCTCCTCATTGAGGCTGATGGCCCCTTCGCGAGCAGGCTCGCTCCCACAGTTGAGATGCATTCCAATGTGGGAGCGAACCTGCTCGCGAAAGCGTCCGCCCACTTACCGCAGTTTTGAGTCGTGCAACATCTGGTAACGCCTTCCCCCAGTGTTCGATTGTGGTGGTAAATGTGAGTCCTTATCATTTGGCCCACATTTCCCGACCGTGAGACCACTCCCATGTTGGCATCCAAGCGTCTTCTGACCGCACTGGCCTTGACCCTGATCGGCAGCACCACTGCCCAGGCCGCCGATGAGGTGGTGGTTTACTCGTCGCGTATCGATGAGCTGATCAAACCGGTATTCGATGCCTACACCGCCAAGACCGGGGTGAAGATCAAGTTCATCACCGACAAGGAAGCGCCGCTGATGCAGCGCATCAAGGCCGAAGGTGAAAACGCCACCGCCGATCTGCTGCTCACCGTCGATGCCGGCAACCTGTGGCAGGCCGAGCAGATGGGCATCCTCCAGCCGTTCACTTCGAAAACCATCGACACCAATATTCCCGCGCAATATCGCTCGTCCACCCACGCCTGGACCGGCCTGAGCCTGCGCGCGCGGACCATCGCCTATTCCACCGAGCGGGTGAAGCCGGGCGAACTGACCACCTATGAAGCGCTGGCCGACAAGAATTGGGAAGGCCGCCTGTGCCTGCGCACGGCGAAGAAGGTCTACAACCAGTCGCTGACCGCGACCATGATCGAAGTTCACGGCGCCGAGAAGACCGAGAAAATCCTCAAGGGCTGGGTCAACAACCTGTCCACTGACGTGTTCTCCGATGACGTTGCGGTGCTGGAAGCGATCAACGCCGGGCAGTGTGACGTTGGCATCGTCAACACCTACTACTACGGTCGCCTGCACAAGCAGAAGCCTGAACTGCCGGTGAAACTGTTCTGGCCGAACCAGGCTGATCGCGGTGTGCATGTGAACCTGTCGGGCATCGGCCTGACCAAGCATGCACCGCACCCGGAAGCGGCCAAGGCTTTGGTCGAATGGATGACCACGCCTGAGGCACAGAAGATTTTTGCCGACGTGAACCAGGAATTCCCGGCCAACCCGGCGGTGGCACCCTCGGAAGAAGTGGCGGCGTGGGGCAAGTTTGTTGCCGATACCTTGCCGGTAGAAGTGGCGGGCAAACGTCAGGCCGAGGCGATCCGGATGATGGATCGGGCGGGGTGGAACTGAGGCGTTTCGTGTAACTGTTGATCTTTCAAGATCGCTCCCTCACCCCAGCCCTCTCCCGGAGGGAGAGGGAGCCAACTTGTGTTGCTTTCGAAACTTGAGTTCGACTCAATATCTCAGGTCGATGTAGTTTGCATGAGCACCTCGGTCAGTTCCCTCTCCCTCCGGGAGAGGGCTAGGGTGAGGGCAGCAATCCCAACCTGAAATACGCAATCCAAGAACACCCCAATCCCTCCAGAGACCCAAAAGTGGCCCACCCCGCCCAACGCCGCTGGTACCCCATCGTCTTCGCCATCGCCGCGCTGGTGTTGTTGCCGCTGAGCGTGCTGTTGTTGTCGTGGCAGACCATCGATCAGCAGATCTGGTCGCACCTGTGGCAAACCCAGATGCCGCGTCTGCTCGGCAATACCCTGACGCTGATCCTCGGCGTCGGGGTCGGCGTGACCCTGCTGGGTGTCAGCCTCGCCTGGCTGACCAGTCTCTGTGAATTCCCCGGTCGGCGCTGGCTCGACTGGGCGCTGATGCTACCCTTCGCCATCCCTGCGTATGTACTGGCGTTCGTCTTCGTCGGCCTGCTCGATTTCGCCGGCCCCGTGCAAACCCTGCTGCGCGAATGGTTCGGCAGCGGTCTGCGCCTGCCACGGGTGCGTTCCACCGGCGGGGTGATCGTGGTGCTGGTGTTGGTCTTTTATCCCTACGTTTATCTGCTGGCGCGCACCGCGTTTCTGGCTCAGGGCAAAGGCCTGATGGAAGCGGCGCGGGTGCTCGGGCAATCGCCGTGGCAGGCGTTCTGGCGGGTCGCGTTGCCGATGGCGCGTCCGGCGATCGGCGCGGGCGTGGCGCTGGCGCTGATGGAAACCCTGGCCGATTTTGGCGCGGTGTCGGTGTTCAACTTCGACACCTTCACCACGGCAATCTACAAGACCTGGTACGGCTTCTTCAGCCTGCCCAGCGCCGCACAACTGGCCAGTCTGTTGCTGCTGGTGGTGATGCTGGTGCTGTACGGCGAGCGCCGTGCGCGCGGGGCGAATCGGGCCAGCAATGAGCGGCCACGGGTGAAAGCGCTGTATCACCTGCGCGGGCTCAAGGCGTTGGCGGCGACAGGCTGGTGTGCATTGGTATTCGCCTGCGCCTTCGTTATCCCGGTGCTGCAACTAATCGTCTGGTTCTGGCAGCGTGGGCGCTTCGATCTGGATGAACGCTACGCCGGGCTGATCCTGCACACGCTGTATCTGGGGGCGATGGCCGCGCTGATCACCGTCAGCGTTGCGCTGTTGCTGGCGTTTGCCCGGCGTCTGGCGCCGACCCCAGCCATCAACTCCGGGGTCGGTCTGGCCAATCTCGGCTACGCCTTGCCCGGTTCGGTGCTGGCGGTGTCGATCATGCTCGCCTTCAGTTATCTGGATCGTGAACTGGTGATTCCGCTTTCCGCCTGGCTCGGTGGTGCCGGCAAACCGTTGCTGCTCGGCAGCCTCGCGGCGTTGCTGATGGCTTATCTGGTGCGCTTCATTGCCGTCGCCTACGGGCCGCTGGAAAGCAGTCTGGCGCGTATACGGCCATCTTTGCCTGAAGCGGCACGTAGCCTGGGTGTCAGTGGGCCGCGACTGTTTTTCAAAGTGTATCTGCCGCTGTTGCTGCCCGGCACCTTGAGCGCGGCGTTGCTGGTGTTCGTCGATGTGCTCAAGGAAATGCCCGCGACCCTGCTGATGCGCCCGTTTGGCTGGGACACGCTGGCGGTGCGCATCTTCGAAATGACCAGTGAAGGCGAATGGGCGCGCGCCTCATTGCCGGCATTGACGCTGGTGCTGGTCGGGTTGTTGCCGGTGATCGGATTGATTCGACGTTCGGCGCACCGAAACACTTAGTCGTCAGTCCTACATCATGCGGCTACAATGCGCGGCATTCGGTGCGGTTCGTCTGACAGATCCGTGCGCTGGAATCGGCTGAAAGCCTTATTCATCAAGGCTTTCCGCCGTATAGCGGCGGTCCGCACCCTCGCCACGCCCGGAAGGAGAAACCCATGGGACAGCGTACGCCTCTGTATGACCTGCACCTCGCGCTCGGCGCGAAGATGGTCGATTTTGGCGGTTGGGACATGCCACTGCATTACGGCTCGCAGGTCGAGGAGCACCACGAAGTGCGCCGCGATTGCGGGGTGTTCGATGTTTCCCATATGACCGTGATCGATGTCACCGGCGCCCAGGCCAAGGCCTGGCTCCAGCATTTGCTGGCCAACGACGTCGAACGTCTGCACCGCCCCGGCCGGGCGTTGTACAGCACCATGCTCAATGAGCGCGGCGGCATCGTCGACGACATGATCGTCTATCGCCTCGACGACGCGTACCGGCTGGTGTTCAACGCCTCGACCCGCGATCAGGATCTGGCCTGGATGAACGCCCAGCTCGGCGCCTACGACGTGCAACTGCACGAGCGCGCCGAGCTGGCGATGCTCGCCATCCAGGGCCCGCAGGCCCGGCACAAGATTGCCGAACTGGTCACCCAGTCCCGTGCCACGCTGATCCAGCAACTCAAACCTTTCGAAGGCGCCATCGACGGCGACTGGTTCATCGCGCGTACCGGTTACACCGGCGAGGATGGCCTGGAAATCTGCCTGCCCGCGAATCAGGCGCCGGGTTTCTTCAACGACCTCGTCGGCGCCGGCATTTCGCCGATTGGCCTCGGTGCCCGTGACACCTTGCGGGTCGAGGCTGGGATGAACCTGTACGGTCAGGACATTCATCAGGACGTTTCACCGCTGGCCTCGAACATGGCCTGGAGCATCGCCTGGGAGCCGGCCTCGCGGCAGTTCATCGGCCGCGCGGCGCTGGAGGCGGAAAAAGCCGCCGGTGTGGCGCACAAACTGGTCGGTCTGGTACTGGAAGAACGCGGGGTTTTGCGTGCTCACCAGGTGGTTCGCATCGCCGATGTTGGCGAAGGGGAGATCACCAGTGGTAGTTTCTCTCCTACGCTGAGCAAATCGATTGCCCTGGCGCGTGTTCCGATGGCAACCGCCGACCGCGCCGAAGTGGAAATCCGTGGCAAGTGGTATCCGGTGCGAGTGGTCAAACCGACCTTCGTGCGCCATGGCAAAACCTTGATCTAACCTTTTCTGGCGGGCATGACCGCTGACCAATTTCCGAGGAACCGAAGATGAGCGATATCCCTGCCGAACTGCGATTTGCCGAAAGTCATGAATGGGCGCGTTTGGAAGCCGACGGCACCGTCACTGTGGGCATCAGCGATCACGCGCAGGAAGCGCTGGGCGACGTGGTGTTCGTCGAGCTGACCGAAGTCGGCAAGGTGTTCGCCGCCGGTGATCAATCCGGCGTGGTCGAGTCGGTGAAAGCCGCCTCCGACATCTACGCCCCGGTCAGCGGTGAGGTCATCGCGATCAACGAAGACCTGAGCGGCTCGCCCGAACTGCTGAACTCCGACCCGTACGGCGCGTGGATCTTCAAGCTCAAGCCAAGCGACAAGGCCGAGCTGGACAAGCTGCTGGATGCGGCGGCTTACAAGGCTGCCATCGGCGAGTAACTTGCCGGCGCGCCCCAAAGCCCCGATTCGTCGGGGCTTTTTTATGGGCGACGAATATCCCTTTGTGGGAGTGAGCCTGCTCGCGAAAGCGCCATATCAGTCAATGCCAAGGTTTCTGAAACACCGCTTTCGCGAGCAGGCTCGCTCCCACAGGGGCGGCGTGATCTTGAAAATTCGCCTGCTATGCTGGTTTGACCGTGTCGATTGACGCCAAGCGCCAGCCAGGAGAGCCCGTCATGTCCCAGTCGCCGTCCCTGAGCCAGTTACGCGATCCCGAAGCCTTTCTGCGCCGCCACCTCGGCCCGGATGCCGCCGAGCAGCAGGCGATGCTCGACAGCCTCGGCCTGGGCAGTCGCGCCGAGCTGATCGAGCAGACCGTGCCGCCGGGCATTCGCTTCAATCGCGCACTGGATCTGCCGCCGGCACTCGACGAACAGACTGCGCTGGCGAAACTGCGCGGTTATGCCGAGCAGAATCAGCTGTTCACCAGCCTGATCGGCATGGGCTATCACGGCACTGTCACGCCGACCGTCATCTTGCGCAACGTGCTGGAAAATCCCGGTTGGTACACCGCGTACACCCCATATCAACCAGAGATCGCCCAAGGCCGGCTCGAAGCCCTGCTGAATTTTCAGCAACTGACGATCGACCTCACCGGCCTGGAACTGGCCAACGCCTCGCTGCTCGATGAGGCTACCGCAGCGGCCGAAGCCATGGCTTTGGCCAAGCGCGTGGCGAAGTCGAAGAGCAATCTGTTTTTTGTGGATGAAAATTGCCATCCGCAAACTCTCTCCGTGGTACAGACCCGCGCCGAAGGTTTCGGCTTCGAGCTGATCGTCGACGCGGTGGATAACCTGGCGCAGCACGAGGTGTTCGGCGCGCTGCTGCAATACCCCGACACCCACGGCGAAATCCGCGATCTCAAACCCTTGATCAACCACCTGCACGCACAACAGGCCCTGGCCTGCGTCGCCACCGATTTGCTCAGCCTGCTGGTGCTGACGCCGCCGGGTGAGTTGGGTGCCGATGTGGTGTTCGGTTCGTCCCAGCGTTTCGGTGTGCCGATGGGTTATGGCGGCCCGCACGCGGCGTTCTTCGCCAGCCGCGAGGAATACAAACGGGCGATTCCGGGGCGGATCATCGGTGTGTCGAAAGATGCTCGCGGCAACGTCGCGCTGCGCATGGCCCTGCAAACCCGCGAGCAACACATCCGCCGCGAGAAAGCCAATTCGAACATCTGCACCGCGCAGGTGCTGCTGGCCAATATCGCCAGTTGCTACGCGGTGTATCACGGCCCGGAGGGTTTGAAGCGTATCGCCCAGCGCGTGCATCGCCTGACCTGCATCCTCGCGGCGGGACTCGAGCGCAACGGCATCAAACGGCTCAACAGGCAGTTCTTCGACACGCTGACTCTGGAGGTCGGCGGTGCGCAAACGGCGATCATCGAAAGTGCTCAGGCAGCGCAGATCAACCTGCGCATTCTTGGTCGTGGCCGCGTCGGTCTGAGTCTGGACGAGACCTGTGATGAACACACCGTGGCGAAGCTGTTCGATGTGCTGCTCGGCGCCGATCACGGCCTGAGCATTGATGCGCTTGATACGCAGGACATCGCCTCGGGAATTCCCGACGAACTCCAGCGCAGTACGCCGTACCTGCAACATCCGGTGTTCAACGCTCACCACAGCGAAACCGAGATGCTGCGTTACCTCAAACAGCTCGAAAACAAGGATCTGGCGCTCAACCAATCGATGATCCCGCTGGGCTCGTGCACGATGAAACTCAACGCCACCAGCGAGATGATCCCGATCACCTGGCCGCAGTTCGCCGATCTGCACCCGTTCGTGCCGAGGGAGCAGGCTGTCGGTTACACGCTGATGATCGAGGAGCTTGAGCGTTGGCTCTGCGCGATTACCGGTTTCGATGCGATCTGCATGCAGCCCAACTCCGGCGCCCAGGGCGAATACGCCGGGCTCCTGGCGATCCGTAAGTATCACGAGAGCCGGGGGGAGGGCGCGCGGGATATCTGCCTGATTCCGTCGTCGGCCCACGGCACCAATCCAGCGTCGGCGCAGATGGCCGGGATGCGTGTGGTGATTGTGGAATGCGATGAGGCGGGCAATGTCGATCTGGATGATCTACAGCTGAAAGCCGCCGAGGCCGGGAACAAGTTGTCGTGCCTGATGGCAACCTATCCTTCGACCCATGGGGTTTACGAGGAGGGCATCAGCGAAATCTGCGCAGTGATTCACCAGCATGGCGGCCAGGTGTATATGGATGGCGCCAATCTCAACGCTCAGGTCGGCCTGGCCAGACCAGCGGACATTGGCGCCGACGTCTCGCACATGAACCTGCACAAGACCTTCTGCATTCCCCATGGCGGCGGCGGGCCGGGCATGGGCCCGATCGGGGTTCGTGCGCATCTGGCGCCGTTCGTCGCCAATCATCCGGTGGTGCCGATTGACGGGCCGCTGGCGCAGAACGGCGCAGTCAGCGCAGCGCCGTGGGGCAGTGCGAGCATTTTGCCGATCAGTTGGATGTACATCGCCATGATGGGCCCGCAACTGGCGGACGCCAGCGAGGTGGCGATTCTGGCGGCGAATTATCTGGCGCAGCATTTATCCGGCGCGTTCCCGGTGCTCTACACCGGGCGCAATGGTCGTGTGGCGCATGAATGCATTCTTGATCTGCGCCCACTGAAGGCGCAGACCGGCATCAGCGAGGAAGACGTCGCCAAGCGGCTGATGGATTACGGCTTCCACGCGCCGACCATGTCCTTCCCGGTGCCCGGTACTTTGATGGTCGAGCCGACCGAGAGCGAATCCAAGGCTGAGCTCGACCGCTTCATCGCGGCGATGCTGAGCATTCGCGCCGAGATCAATGAAGTGCAGAAGGGCAACTGGCCGGGCGAAGACAACCCGCTCAAACGCGCGCCGCATACCTTGGCCGATGTCACTGGGATCTGGGAACGGCCTTACAGCATCGAACAGGCCATCACCCCGGATGCGCACACACGCTTGCACAAATATTGGCCGGCGGTGAATCGGGTGGATAACGTCTACGGCGATCGCAATCTGTATTGCGCCTGTGTCCCGGTGGAGGATTACCGCTGATCTCTAAATCCACCACCGTCCCTGTGGGAGCGAGCCTGCTCGCGAAAGCAATCGTCCAGCCAGCATTTTCGGTGACTGGCTCACCGCTTTCGCGAGCAGGCTCGCTCCCACAAGGCATGGTGGTGAGGCGGTAATCCGGGCAAAAAAATGCCGCTCGATCGAGCGGCATTTTTGAGGGTGCGAGGCTTACTCGGAAGCCACGGCGTTCTTCGCCAGAATCGCGTTCGCCAGTTCCATGTCCGAAGCCTGCAGGCCAGGGTTGTCGGCGCGGACTTTCTGCATCGCTGCTTCCAGGTACGGGCCACGGATGCCGCCGTCGCTGGCGACGAAGCTGCCGGCGTCGTCCTGGGCGGCGACGATCAGCTTGTGATCCTTGAACGTCAGGTAGGTCGAACCGGTGGTGGCGCCGGAGGAGATGACGTTACGCCAAAAGCTGTCCGCCATGGCCGAACCAACGGGAAGCGACAGCAGGGCCAAGGTGGCGACAGCGAGTTTGAGACGCATGATGAGGTGACTCCTGGGATTGACTACGGCGTTGGATAGCCGATCCCCGATCCAGTTCCGTGCTGAATTATTTCAACTCACTTTGCGGTGTCACCCGCAGCACTTCCTCCACCGTGGTCAGCCCCGCCGCAACTTTCTGCGCGCCGGACAGGCGCAGGCTGCGCATGCCTTCCTTGAAGGCCTGACGCCTGATCGCGGTGAGGTCGGTGTCCGGGGTGATCAGCGCTTTGAGGCTGTCGCTCAGTTGCATGATTTCGTAGACCCCGGCGCGGCCGCGATAGCCGGTGTCGCGGCATTCCAGGCAACCGATCGCCCGTTGCGCATTGCTCGGCAGCGGCGCTTGCCAGGGCCGGGTCAGGGTTTGCCAGTCTTCATCTTCGAGCGTCAGCGGCGCCTTGCAGTGCGGGCACAACGTGCGCACCAGACGCTGAGCCATAACGCCGAGCACGGTGGCTTTGATCAGGTAATGCGGCACGCCCAGTTCGAGCAAACGGCTGATCGCGCTTGGCGCGTCGTTGGTGTGCAGGGTGGACAGGACCAAGTGCCCTGTGAGCGCGGCCTGAATCGCCATTTCCGCAGTTTCCAGATCGCGGATCTCGCCGATCATGATGATGTCCGGGTCCTGCCGCATCAGCGCGCGCACTCCGGCGGCGAAGGTCAGTTCGATGTTGTGCTGCACCTGCATCTGGTTGAAGGCCGGCTCGACCATTTCGATCGGGTCTTCGATGGTGCAGAGGTTAACCTCCGGCGTCGCCAGTTTTTTCAGCGTGGTGTACAGGGTGGTGGTCTTGCCCGAGCCGGTCGGCCCTGTGACCAGAATGATGCCGTTGGGCTGGCGGGTCATGTCCTGCCAGCGCCGCAGGTCGTCGGCGCTGAAACCCAACTGGTCGAAATTCTTCAGCAGCACTTCCGGGTCGAAAATCCGCATGACCATTTTTTCGCCGAACGCTGTCGGCAAAGTCGACAGCCGCAACTCCACTTCGCCGCCGTCCGGGGTCTTGGTCTTGACCCGGCCATCCTGGGGTTTGCGCTTTTCCGCGACGTTCATGCGGCCAAGACTTTTCAGGCGGCTGACGATCGCCATGGTCACCTGCGGCGGGAATTGATAGACGTTGTGCAGCACGCCGTCGATGCGAAAGCGCACGGTGCCGTGCTCGCGGCGCGGTTCGATGTGGATATCGCTAGCGCGCTGCTGGAAGGCGTACTGGAACAGCCAGTCGACGATGTTGACGATGTGCGCGTCGTTGGCGTCCGGCTCCTGATCGCTGGCGCCGAGGTTGAGCAGTTGTTCGAAGTTGCCGAGATTGCCGCTTTGGGCGTCGGCATTGCTGGCACCGCTGACCGATTTGGCCAGCCGGAAAAACTCGACGCTAAAGCGCTGGATGTCGACCGGGTTGGCCACGACACGTTTGATCGGCAGCTTCAATACGTGGGTCAGGTCGGCTTCCCAACCGCTGACGTAGGGCTGAGCGCTGGCCACGGTGACCGAGTCGCGGTCCACGGCGACGGCGAGAATCTTGTGCCGTTGCGCGAAGGCGTAAGACATCAGCGGTGTGATCGCCGCGACGTTGATTTTCAACGGATCGATGCGCAAATACGGCTGACCGGCCTGTTGCGCCAGCCACAGGGTCAGGCTTTCCAGATCCAGATGTTTGCCCGGACGGCTGAGGTCGTCGAGTTGCTGGCTGGCGATGAATTCCAGCGGATGCATCTGCCCGTGAGCAGCATGGCGACGGCGGGCATTGAGCGCCTGTTCCGCCGCGTCCTGGCAGATGAAGCCTTGGGCGACCAGTTCCCGTAATACATCGTTGAGGTCCAGCCAGCGGTCCTGAGTGACAAATTGAACGGACATGCGGCTTTCCTTTTTAAGCGTCATGCGCAAAAGGATAGTCGTGGCCCCGCTGACCGTTGGGCCACTACCCGACGAAGCCGTTGCCGAATTTGTCAGCCGGCAGCCTGTGCGGGCGCCTGCCACGCCGTGTCGGCGTTGTGCAGGTCCACCGCGCAGACGCTGATCAGGTTACGCAGTTTCTCCGCGATCACTTGCGCGCGATGCCAGCTCAGGCCGCTCATGAGCAGATCGATCGACAGCAGATCGTCCTGGCGCTGGACCTTGACCTGCTCCGGCGTCAGAAATTGCAAGGCGAACAGATTCAACACGCGCACCAGCAGATCCGGCTCGGCCTCGGCGAGGATTTGGTATTGCGCCAGGCAGTGGGCGTTGTTGACGTTCCAGACATCAGCGCGGGCGGCGGGGCTGTTTACGGCTTCAAGGTGCGGCATGGCGAGTCTCCAAAATCACTGGAGAAATTTTTACATTCGGTGCGGGGTATTTCTTGGCTATGATCGGCGTCTGAACGGATTTATCGAAAGAGTTGATTCGTGAAAGCTGATCTTTGAGGATTTTTTATGCACAGCGAGCTGGACGCCTACGACCGCAAGATTCTCGCCTTGCTCCAGGAAGACGCTTCGCTGTCGAGCGCGCAGATCGCCGAGCAGGTGGGCCTGTCGCAATCGCCGTGCTGGCGGCGGATTCAGCGGATGAAGGAGGAGGGCATCATTCGCGGCCAGGTGACCTTGCTGGATCGCAAGAAGATCGGCCTGAACACGCAGATTTTTGCCGAGATCAAACTCAACGCTCATGGGCGTTCGAACTTCACCGAGTTCACCGAGGCGATTCGCGGCTTTCCGGAAGTGCTGGAGTGTTATGTGCTGATGGGGGCGGTGGATTTCATGCTGCGCATTGTCGCGGCGGATATCGAGGCGTACGAGCAGTTCTTTTTCGAGAAGCTGTCGCTGGTGCCGGGGATACAGGAAGTGAATTCGATCGTGGCGCTGTCGGAGATCAAGTCCACCACCAGCCTGCCGGT
>NZ_RCNX01000005.1:7463-54947 GCF_004307595.1 Pseudomonas sp. Sample_23 | reverse complement strand
ACATGCGCAGGAGGATTTTCCAGGCGCGGTTCTGGTACACCGCAATCGCCTGATGCTTGCGTGCATCGAGCAGTTCGTCGGTGATGGTCGGCTCGTTGGCCAGTTGCGCCAGTTTGTTCAGCTCACCGTACAGGCGATCCATTTCCGGGATGTCCAGCACGTTGCGCGCATGGTGCAACCAGACCTGAATGCGCTCGATACGCGGCAGTTGTTCAGCAAGATCTTCCGGCTGCTGCTGATAGCGTTGCAGCTGCAGAGCAGTAGCTTCTTCGCCGAGCAGACGCGGCAACCAGCTGTGCAATTGCGCGTCACCCTGACGATTACCGCGAGTATTGCGGTCGGCGGTCCAGGTGCGGGCCAGCAGCCAGCGTGAAGCGTTCAGCGAGAACTGGCCCCAGCGCGGGTCTTCCAGCTCTTCGAGGAACTGCTCAGGCGCGGCCTTGCGCACGTCTTCGTCCTCGATGCCGACCTGCACCAACGGGCGCCAGTCTTCGAGCAAGGCATCGAGGGCCACGCGCAAATCGTGGGTCGACTGACGCGGCGCCGCCTGGCCGAGGCTGCTGAGCAGGGCGCGCATTTCCGCGAGGTTCTCGACCCAGTCCTGCAACAGGCGCCAGTGGCCGTTGAAACGATATTGTTCAGCCAGACGCTGGCTGCTGCCGAGCAGATGCCAGCTCAGCGCGGCGAAGGCGTCGTCGAGACGGGTTTCGCTGGTCAGCTGCGGCGCCGGGAGGCTCAGCGAGTAGCTGTTGGCGTCGTGCAGGCGATAACCGCGCTCAGCCTTGCTGATATCGCATGGCATCAGCGCCAGGGTTTCGGCCAGTTCGGCAGCCAGTTCCAGCAGCGCCGCAGGCTCGCCTTCGCGCAGTTCCAGTTCCAGCTCGCAGATCTCTTCCTTCTGCTTGCCAACCACCACGTGACCGAGGTCCAGCGCGGCTTCGATGACCACTTTGGTCTTGCCACGGCCCCAGGCGATTTCGGCGCGCTCGCGGACGAAATCGGTGGTGAAGATCGGCTTGAGGGTTTTCTTGTCCAGCTCGGCCAATGCCTCGGGCCAGCATTCGCCGTCGAGTTTCTTTACGTCGAGCTTGGCTTTCGGCAGTTTCCAGTCGTACTCGTTACGCTCGGACAGACCGGCGACGCTTTGGCCACGGGTCTTGAGGGTCTGAATCACTTCGTCACCGTCCTTGCGCAGGCGCAGTGCGACTTTGGCTTGGGCGAGGTCGCGCTCGGGGGTGTCGAAGTACTGGTTCATCAACTCACGGCGTTCCCAGCCACTTTTGTTGCGTTTCTTCAGCAGCGGGTGCTCGCGCAGGGCAGCGAGGGTTTCGCGGCTGACGCGGAGTTTGATTTCAGTTTCTTTTTGCATGGCCGGAACATCCAGAATCGGGAGCGCAGCCGGGGGAATGTGTGGCTGCCAAGGCCGTGCAGTGTACAGGAGTCAAACTTCCTACGCCCTGCGGCGGTTTATTCCGCGCGCCGGATGGTTCTATAGTGGGCCTCAATCCGGGACCTGGAGTCAGTGATGCCATTGCCGTCCATGCAAGACCAGTTCGCCGCGCTGATTGCCGCGCCATCGGTCAGCTGTACTCAACCGAACCTGGACCAGTCCAACCGCGCCGTCATTGATCTGCTCGCTGGCTGGCTTGGTGACCTGGGCTTCAGCTGCGATATCCGGCAGGTCAGCCCCGGCAAATTCAATCTGCTCGCCAGTTTCGGCAGCGGCCCCGGCGGCCTGGTGCTGGCCGGGCACAGCGACACCGTGCCGTACGACGACGCGTTGTGGCAGACCGACCCGCTCAAGCTCACGGAGGTTGATGGCCGCTGGGTCGGGCTGGGCAGCTGCGACATGAAGGGTTTCTTCGCGCTGATCATCGAAGCCGTACGGCCGCTGCTCGATCAGCCGTTCAAGCAACCGCTGCTGATCCTCGCCACCTGCGACGAAGAAAGCTCGATGTCCGGCGCCCGCGCGCTGGCCGAGGCCGGGCAACCGCTGGGCCGCGCGGCGGTGATCGGCGAACCGACCGGGCTCAAGCCGATCCGCATGCACAAAGGCATCATGATGGAGCGCATCGACATTCTCGGGCAGAGCGGCCACTCGTCTGATCCGCGTCTGGGCCACAGCGCGCTTGAAGCGATGCACGATGCCATCGGCGAACTGCGCGGCCTGCGCCTGTTGTGGCAGCGCGAATTCACCAATCCACAATTCAGCGTGCCGCAACCGACGATGAACTTCGGTTGCATTCATGGTGGCGACAACCCCAATCGCATCTGCGGCCAGTGTTCGCTGGAGTTCGACCTGCGGCCGCTGCCGGGCATGGACCCGAACCTGCTGCGCGCGGAAATCCTGCGCAAGCTCAACCCGGTGGCCGAGCGGCATAAGGTGAAAATCGATTACAAACCGCTGTTCCCGGAAGTGCCGCCGTTCGAACAGTCAGAGGATGCCGAACTGGTGCGCATCGCCGAAAAGCTCACCGGCCATCGCGCCGAAGCAGTAGCGTTCGGCACCGAAGCGCCTTATCTTCAGCGCCTCGGCTGCGAAACCATCGTCCTCGGCCCCGGCGACATTGCCTGCGCGCATCAACCCGGCGAGTACCTTGAAATGTCACGTTTGCAGCCTACCGTGCATCTGATCCGGCAGTTGATTGAACATTATTGCCTGACGACAGACGAACGATGACGGCCCTGTGTGGGAGCGAGCCTGCTCGCGAAAGCGTTTTGTCAGGCGCCATTGATGAACCTGATCCACCGCTTTCGCGAGCAGGCACGCTGCCACAGGGTTAAATGTCTTGCATCAACCCGGTAAATTGCCTGCACCACAACCCGTATTCATGAGGAGAGCGCGCGTGTCGCCAAGCCTGTTCCGACGATAACCATCAGCCCGCTGTGCGTTTTTCGTTTCGCCCCTTTTTTCGGCTGCTCTTTATTACAGGCCCAGGTTCATGCCCGAATACGTTAATTGGCTTCGCCACGCGTCCCCTTACATCAATGCCCACCGCGATTGCACCTTCGTCGTCATGCTGCCTGGCGACGGCGTCGAGCATCCGAATTTCGGCAATATCGTCCACGACCTGGTCTTGCTGCACAGTCTGGGCGTGCGTCTGGTGCTGGTGCACGGCTCGCGCCCGCAGATCGAAACCCGCCTCGCCGCCCGTGGCCTGACCCCGCATTACCATCACGGCATGCGCATCACCGATGCCGCGACCCTGGAATGTGTGATCGACGCGGTCGGCCAGTTGCGCATCGCCATCGAAGCGCGGCTGTCGATGGACATGGCCTCGTCGCCGATGCAGGGCTCGCGCCTGCGCGTGGCCAGCGGCAACCTCGTCACCGCGCGGCCGATCGGTGTGCTGGAAGGTGTCGACTATCACCACACCGGTGAAGTGCGTCGGGTTGATCGCAAGGGCATCAACCGCCTTCTCGACGAGCGCTCGATCGTGCTGCTGTCGCCGCTGGGCTATTCGCCGACCGGCGAGATCTTCAACCTTGCCTGCGAAGACGTCGCCACTCGCGCCGCGATTGATCTGGGCGCGGACAAGCTGCTGTTGTTCGGCGCCGAGCTCGGCCTGATCGACGAGAACGGCAAACTGGTGCGCGAACTGCGCCCACAGCAAGTGCCGGCCCATTTGCAGCGTCTGGGCATGAGCAACTATCAAGCGGAGTTGCTCGATGCCGCCGCCGAAGCCTGCCGTGGCGGCGTGGCGCGCAGTCATATCGTCAGTTACGCCGAAGACGGCGCACTGCTGACGGAGCTGTTCACCCGTGACGGTGGCGGTACGCTGGTGGCGCAAGAGCAGTTCGAACTGGTGCGCGAAGCGGCGATTGAAGACGTCGGCGGTTTGCTCGACCTGATCAGTCCGCTGGAAGAGCAGGGCATTCTGGTGCGCCGCTCGCGGGAAGTGCTGGAGCGCGAGATCGAGCAGTTCAGCGTGGTCGAGCGCGAAGGCATGATCATCGCCTGTGCGGCGCTGTATCAGATTGCCGACTCCGATGCCGGTGAACTGGCGTGTCTGGCGGTGAATCCGGAATACCGCCATGGCGGACGCGGCGACGAATTGCTCGAACGCATTGAAACCCGCGCGCGGGCGCAGGGTTTGAAAACCCTGTTCGTACTCACCACGCGCACCGCGCACTGGTTCCGCGAGCGCGGATTCGAGCCGAGCAGCGTGGAACGCCTGCCAGCGGCACGGGCGTCGCTGTACAACTATCAGCGCAACTCGAAGATCTTCGAAAAGACCCTCTGAACAACAGCGAGGTCTGTGGCGAGGGGATTTATCCCCGCTGGACTGCGCAGCAGTCCCCTAGCATTTCCAAGTGAAAACATAGGTGGTCGCTACGCGACCCAGCGGGGATAAATACCCTCACCACAGGGTTCTGCATTCAGTCAGTGATGAATTTGGCGCTGACGTACGGCGAATAATCAGGCAGCACCGTCTCGACCTTGCCTTGTTCCTTCAGGAATTTCGCCGTTTCGGCAATGGCCTTGGCGGTGCCGCCGTCCAGCAGCTCCGTGGTTTGCTGCGCCTTGGCATCCGGGAACGCCGAACCGGCCAGCAGTTCCGGCACATCTGCTGCGTTGGCACCGGTCAATTTGGCGATTTTCTGCACAGGCACCGAGTCGGCCGTCCAGCTGTCTTTGTGTGCGGCGTAATCAGCGAACGAGTCCAGGGTGACCTTGGCAAACTTGGCCACGACCTCGGGATGCTTCTCGGCAAAGTCTTTGCGCGCCACCCACACCTCGAAGGTCGGCGCACCCCACTGGCCGACCTGTGCGGCGTCGGTCAGGGTCTTGCCGGTCTTGCGGATCTCGCCCAGTGCCGGCGACCAGACAAACGCCCCGTCGATGTCGCCTCGCTTCCAGGCGGCGGCAATCTCGGCCGGTTGCAGATTGACCACTTTGACTTGCGAGGTAGTCAAGCCCCAGTGCTTCAACGCCCCAAGCAGACTGTAGTGCGAGGTCGACACGAACGGCGTGGCGATGGTCTTGCCGATCAGGTCCTGTGGTTTGTCGATGCCGCTGCCGTTGCGCACCACCAAGGCTTCGGCGGCATTGATCTGCGCCGAAACGATAAACGCCACGATCGGCAGATTGCGTGAAGCAGCTGCTGCCAGTGGGCTTGAGCCAAGGTTGCCGATCTGCACGTCGCCAGAAGCAATGGCAGTGACGACTTCCGGGCCGCTGTTGAAACGACGCCAGTCGATCTTCTCGCCGATGGTTTTTTCATAGACACCATCGGCCTGCGGCACTTTGCTCGGATCGATCCCGGTCTGGTAGCCGACCGTCAGACCGGCGGCATGTGCGGAAAAAGAAAACAGTGCCGACACACAAACTGTAACAAATTGACTTGATAGTGCGCGTTTCGCCATGATGCGTCGCCTTTTCGATGGGATTTGCCGTGTTGGGAGTACGGCAAAGCTAATCGATCTAAAAAAAGGTCAGCAAATACCATTTAGGAATGAGCTTAGGCGCCGATACGCTGTTTCCCGGCGCGGATGGCCATTAATGGGCCATATGCCTGAATGGCATGAAAAAGGACGAATAAATTCTTTTTGGGATTATCAGGAAGTCTTTACGCTGCAGGGACCCAATCACTGGCGATTAGACGATGGTCGTAGACACACAAGGTTACGATTGACTTGGCAGTCACGGTCTGGCGCTAATCGCGCATCTTAGGATTCAGGGCAAATCGACCCCGAACCAGGAACACAAGAATTAGAACGAGAGGAGCGATACATGAACAAGTCCACCTTGGCCCTGGCTGTGGCCGTTGGGGTTATGGCGCAGCAGGCAGGCGCCGCCGGTTTCATCGAAGACAGCAAGGCTACTCTGGGGCTGCGTAACTTCTATATCAACAACGATAACCGTGATAGCGCTGCCAATAGTCCCGCTAACAAGCGTAACGGTGTGCAGAGCAAGAACGAAGAATGGGGCCAAGGCTTCGATCTGCGCTTCATCTCCGGCTACACCCAAGGCACCGTAGGTTTTGGTATCGATGCTATCGGTCTGCTGGGCGTTCGCCTGGATTCGGGCGGTGGTACCAACGGTGCGACCTCGACTTCGTACGGCGGAACTGTATTCCCAAGCAAATCCAATGGCGAAGCTGTTGATAACTTCTCGAGCCTGGGTCTGACGGCTAAAGCCAAGATTTCCCAGACAGAGCTGAAGCTGGGTACCTTGCAGCCGAAGAACCCGGTCATCGTCACCAACGACGGTCGTCTGCTGCCGCAAACCTGGCAGGGTGGCCAGATTACTTCCGGCGAGATCAAGGACTTGACGCTGGTCGGTGGCCAGATCGAGCACGTGAAAGGTCGTAACTCCAGCAACAATGAACAGCTGTCGATCGGTGGCGCAACTGCGCGCACCACAAACAGCAACAAGTTCATCTACGCCGGTGGTGACTATAAAATCACCAAGGATCTGACGGCCCAGTACTACTACGGCAACCTGGAAAACTTCTACAAGCAACACTTCCTGGGTCTGGTGCATAACTGGTCGATTGGCCCAGGTGTGTTGAAGTCCGACTTCCGGTACTTCAATAGCTCCGATGACGGCCGCAATGGCAACGATTCGGACTACTTCAGCAACGGTGCGTACGGCAACAGTACGCTGGGTAACGGCAAAGGTAAGGTCGACAACAACCTGTACAGCGGCTTGTTCCTTTATACCGTTGCCGGTCACACCTTTGGTGGCGGCTATCAGGTGAGCAACGGCAGCAGCGACTTCCCTTGGCTGAACCAGGGTGACGGCTCGTCTAACTACACGATCACCGACATGCAGATCCAGAAGTTCAACCGTGCCGGCGAGCGCACTTGGCAGGCACGCTACTCCTATGACTTCGCCAAAGTTGGCGTGCCAGGCCTGACCGCTGGCATGGTTTATCTGCGCGGCGACAACATTGATACCTACGGTAGTCGTGTGCAAACCTCGAATGGCGCCTCCGAGTGGGAACGCGATTTGACCGTGGCGTACGTTGTTCCGGAAGGCCCGTTGAAGAACGTCGGCTTCATGTGGAAAAACGCTACGTGGCGCAACGACATCGCCGGTCAACGCGACCAGGACGAAAACCGCCTGATCCTCAGCTACTCGATCCCGCTGCTGTAACAGCTCGACCAAGTAACTGAAGCAAAAAAAGCCCCGTCCGGCATCGCGCCGGACGGGGCTTTTGCGTTTCGAGTCAGGCTCACCCCCGTAAGCCCTTCTCGATTTCCCTCTTTGCTGCAACTCAAGGCCTTCTCGAACCTTGCAACCGATATTCGTCGCGATGCCGGCCGGTGTCCAATGAACAGATGTTTAATATTCATTAATGATCTAGATATCTAGTTATTTATTCTTTTTCACGCTGTTCGATCACGAGCTACAGTTGTTGTCTCCCATCCCTCATCAGGAGCAGCACCATGAGCCTCAGACTCGGCGACATCGCCCCCGATTTCGAACAAGACTCCAGCGCCGGCAAGATTCGTTTCCACGAATGGCTGGGCGATAGCTGGGGCGTGCTGTTCTCCCACCCGGCGGACTTCACCCCGGTGTGCACCACCGAGCTGGGTTTCACCGCCAAGCTCAAGGATGAATTCAGCCAGCGTGGCGTCAAGGCCATCGCGCTGTCGGTCGACCCGGTGGACTCGCACCACAAGTGGATCGAGGACATCAACGAAACCCAGAACACCATCGTCAACTTCCCGATCCTGGCCGATGCCGATCGCAAGGTCTCCGATCTCTACGACCTGATCCACCCGAACGCCAATGACACGCTGACTGTGCGTTCACTGTTCGTCATCGATCCGAACAAGAAGATCCGCCTGACCATTACCTATCCGGCGAGCACCGGGCGCAACTTTCACGAGATCCTGCGGGTGATCGACTCGCTGCAGCTCACCGACAACTACAAGGTCGCCACCCCGGCCAACTGGCAGGACGGTGAAGAGGTGGTGATCGTGCCGTCGCTCAAGGATGAGGACGAAATCAAGCAGCGCTTCCCCAAAGGCTATCGCGCGGTGAAGCCGTACCTGCGCCTGACGCCGCAGCCGAACAAATAAGTCAGTGAGATTTTGATCGTTCCCACGCTCTGCGTGGGAATGCCGCCCGTGACGCTCCGCGTCACAGTGGACGCGGAGCGTCCATGGATTCATTCCCACGCAGAGCGTGGAAACGATCTTCGTGTGACTACGCAGGGGAATTTCGGCCGTTTCGACGGCTTTTTTTTCGCCTGTATTCTGCGCAGCGGTATATCTCTTAAATGCATAACCAAATGAATAAATATGATTTATGGATATATAAATCAGCTGGTAAGGTCACTGCCATTGAAGCGAGATCGCAGCCTGCGAATCGCCCGTAACGCTTAAAGGAATCTGCAATGCTGGTCGTCTCACTCGGTGGCAGCCCCAGCCTGCGCTCCCGTTCCGGGGTGCTGCTGGAGCGTTCGCAACGCTGGTTGCAACAGCAAGGGGTGGAAGTGGTGAGTTATCAGGTGCGGGACTTCCCGGCCGAGGATCTGCTCCACGCGCGCTTCGACAGCCCGAAGGTCCTCGACCTGCTGCAACAGATCGCAAACGCCGATGGCCTGCTGATCGCCACGCCGGTGTACAAGGCCTCGTTTTCCGGAGCGCTGAAGACCCTGCTGGATCTGCTCCCCGAGCGTGCCTTGAATCACAAGGTAGTCTTGCCGATGGCTACCGGCGGCAGCATCGCCCACATGCTGGTGGTCGATTACGCGCTCAAGCCTGTGCTGTCGGCACTCAAAGCGCAGGAAATGCTTCAGGGCATTTTCGCCGAGGACAGCCAGATCGCTTACGGCGAAGGCAGTGCCGCCGCGCAACTGGCGCCGGCCCTGGAGCAGCGCTTGCACGAGGCCCTGGACCAGTTCGTCGGTGCCATGGCGCGCCGGCCGAAACCGCTGGAGCCGGGCCTGCTGAACGAACGTTTGTTGAGTGCTCGCTGGAGCATTTAAGCCTCATCGAAATTTGAAGTACTGGCCTTACTCGCCCGCCAACGGGCAAGCAGGTGCAGCCAAAACCCAACAGCAAAAAGGAGAGCGCTATGCGCACTGTATTTTTGCGTCGTGGTCTGGTCGCTCTGTTTGCTGCGGCTGTCACCTTCGGCGCCATTACCCAAGCTCAAGCCGAGACCCTTCGGATCGGTTATCAGAAGTACGGCACGCTGGTGCTGCTCAAAGCCAAAGGCACGCTGGAAAAACGCCTCGCCGCGCAAGGCGTCGACGTGCAATGGACCGAGTTTCCCGGCGGCCCGCAGCTGCTCGAAGGCCTCAACGTCGGCTCGATCGATTTCGGCGTGACCGGCGAAACCCCGCCGGTTTTCGCCCAGGCCGCTGGCGCGGATCTGCTCTACGTCGCCTATGAACCGCCAGCGCCGAACAGCGAAGCGATCCTCGTGCCGAAGGACTCGCCGATCAAATCGGTGGCCGACCTCAAGGGCAAGAAAGTCGCCCTGAACAAAGGCTCCAACGTGCACTACCTGCTGGTGCGTGCACTGTCAGACGCCGGCCTTAAGTACAGCGATATTCAGACCGTGTTCCTGCCACCGGCCGATGCCCGCGCTGCGTTCGAACGTGGCAGTGTCGACGCCTGGGTCATCTGGGATCCGTACCAGGCCGCTGCCGAGAAACAACTGCAAGCGCACACCCTGCGTGACGGCAAAGGCATCGTCGACAACCACCAGTTCTATCTCGCGACCAAACCTTACGCGCAGAAAAATCCCGAGGTGATCAAGACCCTCGTCGAAGAGGTGCGCGCGGTGGGTGAATGGTCGCAAGCCAATCTCGAAGACGTGACGCAACAGGTCGCGCCACTGCTGGGCCTGCCGGCGGACATCACCCTGACCTCGGTGAAACGCCAGGGCTACGGCGCGTTGTTCCTGACCCCGGAAGTGGTCGCTGCGCAACAGAAAATCGCTGACACGTTCTTCCAGCTCAAGCTGATTCCCAAGCCGTTGAGCATCAAGGATGTGATCTGGACCCCGCCGGCCGCTGTGGCCCAAAGCTCCCCAGCCCAGTAATTCGAATCCACAAGGAGACCACTCCATGAGCCTCAATATCTTCTGGTTCCTGCCTACCCACGGCGACGGCCATTACCTTGGCACCGCCGAAGGCGCCCGCGCGGTTGATCACGGTTATCTGCAACAGGTCGCGCAAGCGGCGGATCGTCTGGGTTTTGGCGGGGTGCTGATTCCCACCGGGCGTTCCTGCGAAGACTCATGGCTGGTCGCGGCCTCACTGATTCCGGTGACCCAGCGTTTGAAATTCCTCGTCGCCCTGCGCCCCGGGATCATTTCCCCGACGGTCGCGGCGCGGCAGGCAGCGACGCTGGATCGTTTGTCCGGCGGGCGTGCGCTGTTCAATCTGGTCACCGGTGGCGATCCGGAAGAACTGGCCGGCGACGGTCTGTTCCTCAATCACCAAGAGCGTTATCAGGCTTCGGTGGAATTCACCCGTATCTGGCGCCGTGTGCTGGAAGGCGAAACCGTCGATTACGACGGCGAGCACATTAGCGTGAAGGGCGCGAAGCTGCTGTATCCGCCGATCCAGCAACCGCGTCCGCCGCTGTATTTCGGTGGCTCTTCGGAAGCGGCGCAGGATCTGGCGGCCGAGCAGGTCGAGATGGTCCTGACCTGGGGCGAGCCGCCGGCCGCGGTGGCCGAGAAGATCGCACAAGTCCGGGCCAAAGCCGCCAAGCTCGGCCGCACCGTGCGCTTCGGTATTCGTCTGCATGTGATCGTCCGTGAAACCAACGCCGAAGCCTGGCAGGCAGCGGACCGGCTGATCTCGCATCTGGACGACGACACCATCCAACGTGCGCAGGCTTCGCTGGCGCGCTTCGATTCGGTCGGCCAGCAACGCATGGCCGCGCTGCACGGCGGCAGCCGCGACAACCTCGAAGTCAGCCCCAACCTCTGGGCCGGCGTCGGTCTGGTACGTGGCGGTGCCGGTACTGCGCTGGTCGGCGATGGCCCGACCGTGGCAGCGCGGGTCAAGGAATATGCCGATCTTGGTATCGACACCTTCATCTTCTCCGGTTATCCACACCTCGAAGAATCGTATCGCGTGGCCGAGCTGCTGTTCCCGCACCTCGATGTCGAACGCCCGGAACTGCCGAAGAGCGCCGGTTATGTCAGCCCGTTCGGCGAGATGGTCGCTAACGACATCCTGCCCAAAGCCGCATCGCAGAGCTGAGGCGCGGCCATGAACAAATTTATCCACAGCCTCGCGCCTTGGGCGTTGCCGGTGTTGCTGCTGGCGGTGTGGCAGTTGTCGGTGTCGACGGGCTGGTTGTCGACACGGATTCTGCCGGCACCGGTGGCGGTAATCGAAGCCGGTGTCAGTCTGGTGCGCAGCGGCGAGATCTGGACGCACCTGGCGATCAGCGGCTGGCGCGCGGCACTCGGTTTTACCATCGGCGGCAGCATTGGTCTGGTGCTGGGTTTCATCACCGGCCTGTCGAAGTGGGGCGAGCGCCTGCTCGACAGCTCGGTGCAGATGATCCGCAACGTGCCCCATCTGGCGCTGATTCCGCTGGTGATCCTGTGGTTCGGCATTGACGAGTCAGCGAAGATTTTTCTGGTGGCGCTGGGCACCTTGTTCCCGATCTACCTGAACACGTATCACGGCATCCGCAACGTCGACCCGGCGCTGGTGGAGATGGCGCGCAGTTATGGTCTGAGCGGTTTCAGCCTGTTCTGGCAGGTGATTCTGCCGGGTGCGTTGCCGTCGATTCTGGTTGGCGTGCGCTTCGCTTTGGGCTTCATGTGGCTGACGCTGATCGTCGCTGAAACCATCTCGGCCAGCTCCGGCATCGGCTATCTGGCGATGAACGCCCGCGAGTTCCTGCAGACCGATGTGGTGGTGCTGGCGATCCTGCTTTACGCGGTGCTCGGCAAACTCGCCGACCTCGCCGCCCGTGGACTTGAACGTGTGTGGCTGCGCTGGCATCCGGCCTATCAGGTTGCCAAGGGAGGTGCGGCATGACCGCTCAACAACCTCCACGCCTGTTGCGCGGGATTCCACTGGCGGTGCGCAACCTGCAGAAAACCTTCGGCGCGCGCCAGGTGCTGCGCGACATCGATCTGCACATTCCGGCGGGGCAGTTTGTCGCCGTGGTCGGGCGCAGCGGTTGTGGCAAGAGCACGTTCTTGCGCTTGCTCGCCGGCCTCGATCAACCGACTGGCGGCGAGCTGCTGGCCGGCTCCGCGCCGCTCAGCCAGGCGCGCGACGATACGCGGCTGATGTTCCAGGAAGCGCGGCTGCTGCCGTGGAAAAGGATCATCGACAACGTCGGTCTCGGCCTCAAGGGCAACTGGCGCCAGCAAGCGCTGGATGCACTGGAAGCCGTGGGTCTGGCTGATCGCGCCAATGAGTGGCCGGCGGCATTGTCCGGTGGCCAGAAGCAGCGCGTGGCGCTGGCCCGGGCGCTGATTCACCAGCCGCGCCTGCTGCTGCTCGACGAACCGCTCGGCGCACTGGATGCCCTGACCCGCATCGAGATGCAGCAACTGATCGAACGGCTGTGGCAGCAACACGGTTTTACCGTGCTGCTGGTGACCCATGACGTCAGTGAAGCGGTGGCGATTGCCGATCGGGTGATCCTGATCGAGGACGGCGAAGTCGGCCTCGACCTGCACGTCGAACTGCCGCGCCCGCGTGTCCGTGGCTCGCATCGCCTCGCCGCACTGGAAACCGAAGTGCTCAACCGTGTTCTGTCCCTGCCCGGCGAACCGCCGGCGCCGGAACCCGTTTCACCCCTGCCTACGCAACTGCGTTGGGCGCAATGAAGCAGCTGCAAGCTTCAAGCTACAAGCCGCAAGAACAAGCCTGGTGCTTTTACTTGCAGCTTATAGCTTGCCGCTTGCAGCTCATTTCGATCCTAGGAGAAATGCCATGACTATCAAAGCCATCAACGTGCGCAACCAGTTCAAAGGCTCGATCAAGGAAATCGTCCTCGGCGACGTGCTGTCGGAAATCGACGTGCAGACCGCTTCGGGCATCGTCACTTCGGTGATCACTACCCGCTCTGTTAAAGAGCTGGAGCTGGTGGTCGGCAGTGAGGTGATCGCCTTTGTGAAATCCACCGAGGTATCGATCGCCAAGTTGTAAGCCGGTGAACAAAAAACAACCCCGGAGGGCGTGAGCCCTGCGGGGTTTTTTGTGCCTGTCGCGGATTCGGCGGCGCGGCTTTCGCGAGCAGGCTCGCTCCCACAGGGGAACGCATTTCAAATGTGGGAGCGAGGCTGCTCGCGAAAGGGCCGGTGCATGCGCTAGAGATTTCTTTTGGGTAAATATGGCGGAAGGTACAACCCGATATAGGCATCAAACACGCGCATCCCTTCCTCGGCCATGCGCGGGGTGATCTGCCCGTGCTGCTGCACCGAACGGGCATACACCCGGTCGCCCAGTTCCATCGCCAGGGCAAACACATCGACATCGTCCGGCAGCCTTGGCAACTCGAAATGCTGGTCGAACAGCTTGTGCATCAGGTCGCCCAGTTCCAGATCGTGCTGGCGGTCGGCCTGGGTCACTTCGGTCAGGCCGTGTTGCGCCAGGATCAATTGCCGTGCGGCCGCATCCTGGTCGTAGATCTCGAGCATGCGCTGTTCGACCAGTCGCGACAGATCTCGCCAGTCACGCAAAGCATCGTGATCGATCGGCGCTTGCAGGCAAGCGCGGAAGGCTGCGTGGACATCGGCGGTCAGCGCTTCGAGCAGCGCCGGTACGCTGGCGAAGAAGTGATACACGGAGGAGGGCGGAATCTGCGCGCGCTCGGCGACGCTGTAAATCGACAGACTGGCCACGCCCTCGGCCGCCAGCAGCGTGCGCGCGGCATCGAGGATCGAATCGATCCGCGCCTGACTGCGGGCACGGGGTTTGCGAACGGTGGCGGGACGCGTCATGGAAGTCTCCTGCGGGGCAGCGGGCATTGTACGAGGCGGTTCAGGTGTTGTCTGCCAGTACCCTGTAGCGAGGGGATTTAGCGAAACGTCGCACCGCCCCGTTCGGCTGCGCAGCAGTCGTAAACCCTGAGAGCCGGGTATTCCTGACGCACCGAGTGGGATGGATTTGGGGCTGCTTCGCAACCCAACGGGGATAAATCCCCTCGCCACAGGTTTTGTGTTCGGCCATAAAAAAACGCCGCTGGCTGAATCAGCCAACGGCGTTTTTTTTGAAGCTGCAAACCATTTAAACGGTATGCAGATACCAGTTGTACTCAAGGTCGGAGATGGAGTGTTCGAACTCCTCCAGCTCGCTTTCCTTGCAGGCGACGAAGATATCGATGTACTTCGGATCGATGTACTTGGCCATCACCTCGCTGTCGTCCAGCTCGCGCAGGGCATCGCGCAAGTTGTTCGGCAGGCTCTGTTCGTTCTGCTCGTAGCTGTTGCCTTCGACAGGCGCGCCCGGTTCGATCTTGTTGACCAGACCGTGGTGCACGCCGGCCAGTACCGAAGCCATCAGCAGGTACGGGTTGGCGTCGGCGCCGGCCACGCGGTGCTCGATACGTACGGCATCGGCAGAGCCGGTCGGTACGCGAATCGCCACGGTGCGGTTGTCCAGGCCCCAGCACGGCGAGTTCGGTACGTAGAACTGCGCGCCGAAGCGACGGTAGGAGTTGACGTTCGGGCAGAGAAAAGCCATCTGCGCCGGCAGGGTCTCGAGCACACCGCCGATCGCGTGACGCAGCGCGGCGTTCTGCTCGGGATCCTCGCTGGCAAAAATGTTTTTGCCGGCTTTGTCCAGAATCGAAATGTGTACGTGCAGACCATTGCCCGCCTGGCCCGGATACGGCTTGGCCATGAAGGTGGTGTCCATTTCATGGTCGTAGGCGATGTTCTTGATCAGACGCTTGAGCAGGACGGCGTAGTCGCAGGCCTTGATCGGGTCGGCGACGTGGTGCAGGTTCACTTCGAACTGCGCCGGGGCACTTTCCTTGACGATCGCATCGGCCGGGATGCCTTGCTCTTTGGCACCTTCCAGAATGTCCTGGAGGCAGTCGACGTATTCGTCGAGGTCGTCGATCAGGTAGACCTGCGTCGAGTGCGGGCGTTTGCCGGAGATCGGCGAGCGTGGCGGCTGCGGACGGCCGTTCACGTTTTCCTGGTCGATCAGGTAAAACTCGAGTTCGAAGGCGGCGCAGATGGTCAGGCCGAGCTCGTCGAACTTGGTCACCACCTGGCGCAGCACTTCACGGGGATCGGCGAAGAACGGATCGCCTTCGAGTTCGTGCATGGTCATCAACAGCTGCGCGGTCGGGCGCTTCTGCCATGGCTCGTTGCACAGGGTATCGGGGATCGGATAGCAGATGCGATCGGCGTCGCCGATGTCCAGGCCCAGACCGGTGCTTTCCACCGTGGAGCCGTTGATATCCAGAGCAAATAGAGAGGCCGGCAGGTTGATGCCTTTCTCGTAAACCTTGTGGAGGCTGGTGCGTTCGATGCGCTTGCCGCGCACCACACCATTCATATCCGCAATCAGAAGGTCAACGTACAGAACCTCAGGATGTTCCTTAAGGAACGCGTTCGCTTCGTTAAGCTGAACGGCACGCGGGGGTACCGACATGATGCAACACCTTTGTTGTTAAAAATATCAATCATTGATCTTTTCTGGTTTCAGTCAACCCGAACGGCCTGCCGAAGTCAAGCGAGGCCTTTTTTGCCCTGAAAAAGCGCTTGAAGGGCATTTATGGGGCACTTTGGGGCGTTTTTTCAAACCTTGAACGTTGCTCAGCTGCGGGCTTGAGCAGGCCGTGTTGTATTTTTTACGGGGGTGTTGTGTAAAAAAATGAACAAGGCTAAGCTCCGGTCAAACCCATAACAGCAATAATACCGGGGTGCTTCATGTCTCGCCTGCCGTTAATCGGCATCACCGACTGCTCGCAACAGTCCGGTCTGCATGCTCATCACATCAGTGGCGATCAATCCGTCCGTAGCGCAGCCAGCAAGGCGCGCAGCCTGTCGACGACACGCTCGTCCACATCCGGCAAAACGGCAGCGTCCGATATTCTGGACGTCGGGCACAGCATCCGCTTTATGGCGTCTCCTTTCACTATAGAACTCTTTCCCTCCCAAAGCCCGTGCCGCACTCAGCGTCATGCTTGTGATTCTGCACGTTTGCAAAGTGCACGGGAAATGCAACGCCAGCGTCAAGGGCAGGTAAGCTCCTCTTTCATTGTCTATGCGCGGTGCCAGGCGTAAGCCGGCACTGCGCGAGCAAGCCCCCTTTAACGCGACGCCGCAAGCGTCAAAATTGCCTGACATCGCGTCAGGAGACTCAGCCCAGAGGCATTTATGAGTAACAACCTCGACCAGCTCACCGATTGGTTGAAAGACCGCAAGATCACAGAAGTCGAATGCATGATCGGCGACTTGACCGGTATTACCCGGGGCAAGATCTCGCCGACCAACAAGTTCATCGCCGAGAAAGGCATGCGTCTGCCGGAGAGCGTGCTGCTGCAGACCGTGACCGGCGACTACGTCGAAGACGACATCTATTACGAACTGCTCGACCCGGCCGACATTGACATGATCTGCCGCCCCGACCAGAACGCCGTGTACCTGGTGCCGTGGGCCATAGAGCCGACCGCGCAGGTGATCCACGACACCTACGACAAGCAAGGCAACCCGATCGAGCTGTCGCCGCGCAACGTTCTCAAGAAGGTCTTGAAGCTGTATGCCGACAAGGGCTGGCAGCCGATCGTGGCGCCGGAAATGGAGTTCTACCTGACCAAGCGCAGCGACGACCCCGACTATCCGTTGCAGCCGCCGATCGGCCGCTCGGGCCGTCCGGAAATCGGTCGGCAGTCGTTCTCCATTGAAGCGGCCAACGAGTTCGACCCGCTGTTCGAAGACGTCTACGACTGGTGCGAATTGCAGGAGTTGGACCTCGACACGCTGATCCACGAAGACGGCACCGCGCAGATGGAAATCAACTTCCGTCACGGTGACGCCCTGTCGCTGGCCGATCAGATTCTAGTGTTCAAGCGCACCATGCGCGAAGCCGCGCTCAAGCACGACGTAGCGGCGACATTCATGGCCAAGCCGATGACCGGCGAGCCGGGCAGCGCCATGCACCTGCACCAGAGCATCATCGACATTCAGACCGGCAAGAACGTCTTCTCCAACGAAGACGGGACCATGAGCCAGTTGTTCCTGCACCACATCGGTGGCTTGCAGAAGCTGATCCCCGAGCTGTTGCCGCTGTTCGCGCCGAACGTCAACTCGTTCCGCCGCTTCCTCCCGGACACATCGGCACCGGTGAACGTCGAGTGGGGCGAAGAGAACCGTACCGTCGGCCTGCGCGTACCGGATGCCGGCCCGCAGAACCGCCGCGTGGAAAACCGCCTGCCGGGCGCCGACGCCAACCCGTACCTGGCGATCGCCGCGAGCCTGCTCTGCGGTTACATCGGCATGGTCGAGGGCCTGAACCCGAGCGCGCCAGTGGTCGGCCGTGGTTACGAGCGCCGCAACCTGCGCCTGCCGCTGACCATTGAGGACGCGCTGGAACGCATGGAAAACAGCGCGACCATCGAGAAGTACCTCGGCAAGACCTTCATCACCGGCTACGTCGCGGTCAAGCGGGCCGAGCATGAAAACTTCAAGCGCGTGATCAGTTCCTGGGAGCGTGAGTACCTGCTCTTCGCCGTCTGATGCGCCGGGCGCGGCGGCCAGCCGTCGCGCCTTCACCGATAACAAGGAGAACTGGCATGACCAGCAACAACCCGCAAACCCGTGAGTGGCAAGCGCTGAGCAGCGATCACCACCTGGCCCCGTTCAGCGACTTCAAGCAACTGAAAGAGAAGGGCCCGCGGATCATCACCAACGCCAAGGGCGTTTATCTGTGGGACAGCGAAGGCAACAAGATCCTCGACGGCATGGCCGGCCTCTGGTGCGTAGCGATCGGTTACGGTCGCGATGAACTGGCCGATGCCGCCGCCAAACAGATGCGCGAACTGCCGTACTACAACCTGTTCTTCCAGACCGCACACCCGCCGGCACTGGAACTGGCCAAGTCGATTGCCGACGTGGCGCCAGAAGGCATGAACCACGTGTTCTTCACCGGTTCCGGCTCCGAAGGCAACGACACCATGTTGCGCATGGTCCGCCACTACTGGGCGATCAAGGGCCAGCCGAACAAGAAAGTCATCATCAGCCGCAAGAACGGTTATCACGGTTCTACCGTGGCCGGCGCGAGCCTCGGCGGCATGACCTATATGCACGAGCAGGGCGACCTGCCGATTCCGGGCATCGTTCACATCGCCCAGCCGTACTGGTTCGCCGAAGGCGGTGACATGTCGCCGGAAGAGTTCGGCATCTGGGCGGCCAATCAGCTCGAAGAAAAGATTCTCGAGGTCGGCGTCGACAACGTCGGTGCCTTTATTGCCGAGCCGATCCAGGGTGCCGGCGGCGTGATCATTCCGCCTGATACCTACTGGCCGCGCATCAAGGAAATCCTCGCCAAGTACGACATCCTCTTTGTTGCCGACGAAGTGATCTGCGGCTTCGGCCGTACCGGTGAGTGGTTCGGTAGCGATTTCTACGACCTCAAGCCGCACATGATGACCATCGCCAAGGGCCTGACCTCCGGCTACATCCCGATGGGCGGGTTGATCGTGCGTGACTCGGTGGTGGCCGTGCTCAACGAAGGCGGCGATTTCAACCATGGCTTCACTTACTCCGGCCACCCGGTGGCAGCCGCTGTGGGCCTGGAAAACATCCGCATCCTGCGCGATGAAAAAATTATCGAGAACGCCCACAACGAAACGGCACCGTATTTGCAGAAACGTCTGCGCGAGCTGAACGATCACCCGTTGGTGGGTGAAGTTCGCGGCGTCGGTCTGCTGGGGGCGATCGAGCTGGTGCAGGACAAGGCCACGCGCAAGCGTTACGAAGGCAAGGGTGTGGGCATGATCTGCCGGCAGTTCTGCTTCGACAACGGCCTGATCATGCGCGCGGTGGGCGACACCATGATCATCGCGCCGCCGCTGGTGATCAGCAAAGCGGAGATCGATGAGCTGGTTACAAAAGCACGCAAGTGTCTGGACCTGACCCTCGGTGCGCTACAGGCCTAGGTGCTAGGCTTTGGGCGGGGGAGCCGCGGCGCACTCGCTCAAAGCTGTCAGAAAGGCTGGTCTTTTGTTGAAAGACCGCCTCGGATCTTGCCAGACTAGCCGCGGTTCCAGTTGTCCGGGTTCGGCCGCTGAACAAAGTGGTTCAAAAAAGAAAAATTTGGAGCATGACGCATGAAGGCATTAGGTAAAAAGCTAGCTGGCAAGACTCTGCTCGCGCTGTCCATGGCGGGCATGATGGCGGGTGCGGTGCACGCGGACGACAAGGTACTGCACGTCTACAACTGGTCCGACTACATCGCGCCGGACACCGTGGCCAACTTCGAAAAAGCCACCGGGATCAAAGTCGTCTACGACGTCTTCGACAGTAACGAAACCCTGGAAGCCAAGCTGCTGGCCGGCAAGTCCGGTTACGACATCGTGGTGCCTTCCAACAATTTCCTCGCCAAGCAGATCAAGGCCGGCGTTTACCAGGAGCTGGACAAGTCCAAGCTGCCGAACTGGAAAAACCTCGACGAAGATCTGCTCAAGGCCGTTGGCGATGCCAGCGACCAGGGCAACAAACACGCCTTCCCGTACATGTGGGGCTCGATCGGCATCGGCTACAACCCGGCCAAGGTCAAGGCTGCGCTGGGCATCGACAAGATCGATTCGTGGGACGTGGTGTTCAAGCCTGAAAACATCGAGAAACTCAAAAGCTGCGGTGTGAGCTTCCTCGATGCCCCGACCGAAATGATTCCGGCGGCATTGCACTATCTGGGCAAGCCGACCAACAGCAAGGACAAGGCTGACCTGAAAGCCGCCGAAGACCTGTTCCTGAAGATCCGTCCGTCGGTCGCCTACTTCCACTCTTCCAAGTACATCTCCGACCTGGCCAACGGCAACATCTGCGTCGCCGTCGGTTACTCGGGTGACCTGGAGCAATCCAAGACCCGCGCCCAGGAAGCCGGTGACAAGGTCAAACTGGCCTACACCATTCCGAAAGAAGGCGCCGGTACTTTCTATGACATGGTCGCCATTCCCAAGGATGCCGAAAACGTCGAAGCCGCCTACAAGTTCATGAACTACCTGATGGAGCCGCAAGTGATGGCCGGCATCACCAACGCCGTGCGTTTCCCGAACGGCAACAAGGCGGCGACGCCTATGGTGGATAAGGACATCACCAGCGACCCGAGCATTTACCCGTCGGCTGAAGTGAAGAAGCAGCTCTATGCGATCAGCGATCTGGACGCCGCCACACTGCGTCTGATCACCCGTAGCTGGACCAAGATCAAATCGGGCAAATAAGCCGGTTTGTCGCCACAACCACTGGCCGTCGTCGTCGCGGCGGCGGCCAGCGGATAATTAAATGACAGAAAGTTTTGCTGGATCGGTTTTTCGAGGGTAAGTTGCGCGCCGGTTTTGTTGTCGGGCAGCCATGGCTGTCATGCAGCGCGGGGCAACTTGGGCCCAATCCATTTAGAGGACCTCCACTTGCCTGTATTTTCTTCTTTGCGCAAAGCCCTGCTGGCCGCTGCCGGCCTGACAATCGCTGTCGGAGCCCAGGCCGCCGGTACGGTGCATATTTATAACTGGTCCGATTACATCGGCGAATCGACCCTGGCCGACTTCGAGAAAGAGACCGGGATCAAACCGGTCTACGACGTTTTCGACTCCAACGAAACCCTGGAAGGCAAGCTGCTCGCCGGGCGCACCGGTTACGACGTGGTCGTGCCGTCGAACCACTTCCTTGGCAAGCAGATCAAGGCGGGCGCGTTCCAGAAGCTCGACAAGGCGCAGCTGCCGAATTATTCCAACCTCGACCCGGTGCTGCTCAAGCGCCTGGAACAGAACGACCCCGGCAACCTCTACGCCGTGCCGTATCTGTGGGGCACCAACGGCATTGGCTACAACGTCGACAAAGTCAAAGCCGTGCTCGGTATCGACAAGATCGATTCCTGGGCCGTGCTGTTCGAGCCGGAAAACATCAAGAAGCTGCACAGCTGCGGTGTCGCGTTCCTCGATTCGGCTGATGAAATGATGCCGACCATGCTCAATTACCTGGGCCTGAACGCCAACAGCACCAACACCAAGGACTACGAAAAGGCCACCGCCAAGCTGCTCGCGGTGCGTCCCTACGTGACCTATTTCCATTCCTCGAAGTACATCGGCGATCTGGCCAACGGCGACATCTGCGTGGCCATCGGTTTCTCCGGCGATATCTTCCAGGCGAAGAACCGTGCCGAGGAAGCCAAGAAGGGCGTCAACATCGCCTATTCGATTCCGAAAGAGGGCGGCGCGCTGTGGTTCGACATGCTGGCGATCCCCAAGGATTCGTCCAACGTCAAGGAAGCCCACGCCTTCATCAACTATTTGCTGAAACCTGAGGTGATCGCCCAGGTCAGTGATTACGTCGGTTACGCCAACCCCAACCCGGGTTCGGACAAGCTGATGGAACAATCCATTCGCACCGATGAAGCGGTTTACCCACCGCAAGCAGTCCTCGACAAGACCTACGTGTCGACCGAGTTGCCAGCCAATATTCAGCGTTTGATGACCCGCAGCTGGACCAAGGTCAAGTCGGGCAAATAACGCACAAACTATCCAGGGTTCGTCTTGCGGGGCGAACTGCTGCTTCTGTTGGGAGTTTCGTAAATGGCAGTTGCCTCCGGCGCCTACAAGAAAGCCCTCGAGGGCGACCAGACACCAAAACAGGTGCTGGTCAAAATCGACCGGGTCACGAAGAAGTTCGACGAGACGATTGCCGTGGACGACGTGTCCCTGGAAATCAAGAAGGGCGAAATTTTTGCTCTGCTCGGGGGTTCGGGATCGGGCAAATCCACCTTGCTACGGATGCTTGCAGGCTTCGAACGGCCCACGGAAGGGCGGATTTTCCTCGACGGCGTCGACATCACCGACATGCCGCCGTACGACCGTCCGATCAACATGATGTTCCAGTCTTACGCTTTGTTCCCGCACATGACCGTGGCGCAGAACATCGCCTTCGGCCTGCAGCAGGACAAGATTCCCAAGGCTGAAATCGACGCCCGCGTGGCCGAGATGCTCAAGCTGGTGCAGATGAGCCAGTATGCCAAGCGCAAGCCGCATCAACTGTCCGGCGGTCAGCGTCAGCGCGTGGCCCTGGCCCGCTCGCTGGCCAAGCGCCCGAAGCTGTTGCTGCTCGACGAACCGATGGGCGCACTGGACAAGAAACTGCGTTCGCAGATGCAACTGGAACTGGTGGAAATCATCGAGCGCGTCGGCGTGACCTGCGTGATGGTGACCCACGACCAGGAAGAGGCCATGACCATGGCCGAGCGCATCGCGATCATGCACCTGGGCTGGATCGCGCAGATCGGCAGCCCGATCGACATCTACGAAACACCGACCAGCCGTCTGGTCTGCGAATTCATCGGCAACGTCAACATCTTCGAAGGCGAAGTGATCGACGACGCCGAAGGCCACGCGACCATCACCTGCAAGGACCTCGACCGGCAGATCTACGTCGGCCACGGCATCAGCACCTCGGTGCAGGACAAGTCGGTCACCTACGCGATTCGTCCGGAGAAGCTGCTGGTCACCGCCGACATGCCGACCTGCGAGTACAACTGGTCGAGCGGCAAGGTCCACGACATCGCTTATCTGGGCGGACACTCGGTGTTCTACGTCGAATTGCCGAGCGGCAAACTGGTGCAGTCGTTCGTCGCCAACGCCGAACGTCGCGGCGCGCGTCCGACCTGGGGCGATCAGGTCTACGTGTGGTGGGAAGACGATAGCGGCGTGGTGCTTCGCTCATGAACATGCGCAAATTCAAACGCCGTATAAACCGAATCATCCCCAATGGCCGGCAGATGGTCATCGGGGTGCCGTTCATCTGGCTGTTCCTGTTCTTCATGCTGCCGTTCTTCATCGTCCTGAAGATCAGCTTCGCCGAAGCCGACGTGGCGATCCCGCCTTACACCGAGATCTACACCTACGCCGAGCAGAAGCTGCAAGTGCTGCTCAACCTGGGCAACTACGCGTTGCTTGGCGACGACGAGCTGTACATCGCCGCCTATCTCGGCTCGCTGAAAATGGCCTTTATCAGCACCGTGCTCTGCCTGCTGATCGGCTATCCGATGGCCTACGCCATCGCCAGCGCGCGCAAAGAGCTGCAAACGGTGCTGGTGCTGCTGATCATGATGCCGACCTGGACGGCGATCCTGATCCGCGTCTACGCGTGGATGGGCATCCTCAGCAACAACGGCCTGCTCAACGGCTTCCTGATGAGCATGGGCCTGATCGACGAGCCGCTGCAGATTCTCAATACCAACCTGGCGGTGTACATCGGGATTGTCTATTCGTACCTGCCGTTCATGATCCTGCCGCTCTACGCCAACCTGGTCAAACACGATCAGAGTCTGCTGGAAGCCGCGTCTGATCTGGGTTCGAGCACGTTCAACAGCTTCTGGAAGATCACCATTCCGCTGTCCAAGAACGGCATCATTGCCGGCTGCATGCTGGTGTTCATTCCGGTGGTCGGCGAGTTCGTGATCCCGGAACTGCTCGGCGGCCCGGAAACCCTGATGATCGGTAAGGTGCTGTGGCAAGAATTCTTCAACAACCGCGACTGGCCGGTGGCGTCCGCGCTGGCGGTAGTGATGCTGGCGATCCTGATTGTGCCGATCATTCTGTTCAACCGCAGTCAGGCCAAGGAAATGGAGGGTAAAGAATGAAGCGCTTCCGTTTCTCCAGCCTGATGCTGGTATTGGGTCTGCTGTTCATCTATCTGCCGATGCTGATCCTGGTGATCTACTCGTTCAACGCCTCGAAACTGGTGACGGTGTGGGGTGGCTGGTCGATCAAGTGGTACGTCGGCCTGCTCGACAACTCGCAACTGATGGGCTCGGTGCTGCGCTCGCTGGAAATCGCCTGCTACACCGCGATCGCTGCGGTGGCGCTGGGTACCCTGGCAGCGTTCGTGCTGACGCGCATCACCCACTTCAAGGGCCGCACGCTGTTTGGCGGCCTGGTGACTGCGCCACTGGTGATGCCGGAAGTGATCACCGGTCTGTCGCTGTTGCTGCTGTTCGTGGCCATGGCGCAGATGATCGGCTGGCCGCAGGAGCGCGGCATCGTCACCATCTGGATCGCCCACACCACGTTCTGCGCGGCGTATGTGGCGGTGGTGGTGTCGGCGCGCTTGCGTGAGCTGGACCTGTCGATCGAAGAGGCGGCGATGGACCTGGGCGCGCGGCCGTGGAAGGTGTTCTTCCTGATCACCATCCCGATGATCGCGCCGTCGCTGGCGGCGGGCGGGATGATGTCGTTCGCGCTGTCGCTGGATGACCTGGTGCTGGCGAGCTTCGTGTCCGGCCCGGGTTCGACGACGCTGCCGATGGAAGTGTTCTCGGCCGTGCGCCTGGGTGTGAAACCGGAAATCAACGCCGTGGCCAGCCTGATTCTGCTGGCGGTGTCGCTGGTGACCTTCCTCGTCTGGTTCTTCAGCCGCCGCGCCGAAGAAGCCCGCAAGAAAGCCATCCAGCAAGCCATCGAAGAAAGCGCGGCTGATTCGTGGAAGCAACCGGACGCACGCCGCGCGCCTGCGCCACAGACTGTGTGAGCCGGCGGGTTGGTTTCATTCCCGAGGCCAACCCAAATCAAAATGTGGGAGCGGGCTTTTGTGGTGAGGGAATTTATCCCCGATGGACTGCGCAGCAGGCCTTTTTTTGGGGGTCGCTTCGCAACCCAACGGGGATAAATCCCCTCGCCACAGAGCCCAGTTCCAAATCTGGTTTTAAGCAGTCCAGGGAGACTGGCGGATGACCTCGACGAAATTCATCGGTTTGAACCCCGGCTCCTGATCCACCAGCACATCGGTCTTCACATTGCCAAACGTGGTCTGCGGTCGATGACGCAAGCCGTCGGCAAACGCGCAGATGATGCACTCCTTGAAACCCTCCCCACGCGGATGCGCATGCACCACGGCTTCGCGCTGCACGCTGCTGAACGCCGCGTAGTCCATGCCCAGCACGTCCATCTCCACCCCGGCCGTCACCAGCGCGACGGTCGGGCGCAGATGCCTGGGTACGCCCGGCGTGGTGTGCAATGCGATCGACAGCCAGACTTGCTCGATATCGTCGTCGCTCAGCCCGTACGGTGTGAGAAAGGCTGCGGCGGCATTTGCGCCGTCCACTTCAAAGCGCTCGTCATCGCTGCGATGACCTGCGACCAGACCAAGGTCGTGGAACATCGCGCCGACATACAGCAGCTCCGGGTTATAGGCCAATTGCTGGCGCTCGCCGCTCAAGGCACCGAACAGAAACACCCGGCGCGAGTGGTGATAAAGCAGTTCGGATTCGATGTCGCGGATGTATTCGGTGGTGGCCCGGGCGAGGGCGCTGTCAGGGATCTTGATGCCGGCGATGGTGCTGGTCATAACGGTTTCCTCGTCGAAAACGCCGTCGTGGCGCTGCTGGAGAAAGTCTGTTCCCCGCGCGCCAAGCGAACAATCGAGTCATGGCTGCGATCCTTGCCATTGCACCTGCAAATCGTGCCAAGCTCACTTGTCGGGTGTGGGCTGGCCAGGGTTAGCTCGATCAACCAGTTGGACATGGCCCATGTGGGAGCGAGCTTGCTCGCGAAAGCGGTTTCTCATTCGACAGCTATGTTGCGTGTGTTGGCCTCTTCGCGAGCAAGCTCGCTCCCACGGGTTTGTGTGTTTGCCACAGGTATTGAGGACGTTTCAGTCATGAACAAATCCGTCGCCATTGTGGTGTTCCCCGGCGTGCAGTCACTGGACGTCAGCGGCCCGATGGACGTGTTCGCCGAAGCCAACCGCTTTCTTGCGCCGCAGGATCACTATCGCTTGCAAGTGATCGGCGTCGAGCATGGACCGATGGCCTGTTCCAACGGAATGAGCCTGAACGCCCATCGTCACTTCAGCGAAGCAAAGGATAGCCCTGACCTGTTGCTGGTCGCCGGTGGCCCGCAGTTGCCGTTCATGGATTTTGGCCCCACGTTCGATGCCTGGCTGCGTGAAGCCTGTGGCCGCGCCCGGCGTTTCGGCTCGATCTGCAATGGCGCGTTCATGCTCGCCCGCGCCGGTTTGCTCGAGGGGCGCACTGTCACCACGCACTGGAACGATGCCGAGGCGTTGGCGCAGTTGTGCCCGACCACGCGGGTCGAAGCGGATCGCCTGTATGTCGAGGACGCCACGCTCTACACTTCGGCCGGGGTCACGGCGGGCATCGATCTGTCGCTGTACCTGCTGGCGCGCGACCACGGTGCCGAGGTCGCGCTGAGTGTGGCGAAACGGCTGGTGGTGTTCACCCAGCGCTCGGGCGGGCAATCGCAGTTCAGCCCGTTCCTCACGCCGCATGCCGAGCCGACGTCAGCGGTGGCGCTGGTGCAGTTGTATGTGCTGGCCAATCTCACTGGCGATCTGACGATCGCCGATCTGGCCAATGCGGCGAACATGAGTGCGCGCAATTTCTCGCGGGTGTTTGCGCGGGAAGCGAAAGTGACCCCGGCGGAGTTTGTCGAACGGGCGCGGGTGGATGCGGCGCGGGTCATGCTGGAAAGCACCACGGCGCCGCTGAAGACCGTGGCCTATCAGTGCGGGTTTCGTGATGCGCAGCATATGCGCAGTGTGTTCAACCGCAGATTAGGCGTGACGCCGCAGCAGTTTCGGATGAATTTTGCGCTGAATGTTTGATCCGGGCTTGAGCTCGAAAGCCCTCACCCCAGCCCTCTCCCAGAGGGAGAGGGAGCCGACTGCAGTGTCTGGCGTGTTATATCGACCTGAAAGACCTTATCGATTATGGATTCGGCGCCAATCTTTCACGTCGGCGTTTCTCATGAATATCCCCCAATCGGTCCCCTCTCCCTCTGGGAGAGGGCTAGGGTGAGGGGCTCTTCAGGGCTTGCGCGCAGGCAGCAGCTTCAACGTACTGCGCGTATTCGCCAGCACCTCTTCCTCGCTGAAATGCGCCTGCACATAAATCCCCTCCACATACGCCTCGGCCTGGTCGTCATAGTGAGTGTCCAAAGGCACGCCACTCTGGCCGACCGGGTTGATCGTCAGGCCATGCACCGGATCGGCGAAATCCACCAGACGTCGCGTCGACGGTCCATAGGTCACCGGCCATGGCGCCGGGCCGATCTTCGCCGAGAGGTTGTTCGGCACTTCGTGGCTGCCCGGCGCTGCGAACGGGCCGACGTTGAACAGGCGGTCCAGCGGCTTCTGCTGCCCCAGCGGATGGCCGTGGGTGAGGGTGTGCGCCGCGCCCCACTGCCAACCGGCCACGTTATCGCCGAGGGTCAGTTTCAGATGCGCCATGCTTGCCGCCCACGCCGTGCGCACGACATCGGCGCGGGTTTCTTTGGCTGGCGTGCTGCGATTGTCCCACCACGGTGAATCCGCCTTGGCCGCCAGGCGTGGCAGCGCCGAATCGATCACCCTCGTCGACAGCAGTGTTTCGAAGAAGTCATTGCCCAACTCATCGCGCATCGCCGCATCGGCAAGGTCGTAGAGGAATTGGTTGAACAGCGTCGCGCTGACGGAATTCAGCGGATAGTCGCCGGGCCACTGCGGCAGCTGCTCGACCAGTTTCAGTTGCGCCGGATCACTGACCACCTCACGCAACACCGGCAACAGCGGCGCCAACAGACGCGGGCCGTAACCGGTCGCCGTGCCCAATTGCAGTTTTTGGTTGGCCTCGTTGCTCCACTTCACCCGGTTGTCGCTGAGCTGACGGTCAAGCTGCTGACCACGATCGGCAAGGTTGTAGTAACCGGGAATCTCCATGCCGGTCGGCGACACGGGCTGGAAGTTGGCCGAGACGATATAGCCGCGCGCCGGGTTCTCTTCCTGCGGGTTGGCGCTGAACGGGTAGTAGCCGTCCTTGTCCGCCTCGGGCGTGCTCCCGTCGAGGATGAAGCCCGGTTTCACCCCGGCCGGACGTTTGGGCAGCAGGGCCGAGGCCCACCAGGCGATATCGCCCTTGGCATTGGCGTACACCAGATTCAGACCCGGCGCCTGCACCTTGGCCGCTGCCGCGCGGGCCTTGGCCAACGTGTCGGCGCGGTTGAGCTGGTAGAAACCGTCGAGGATCGGGTTGGGTGTTTCGAGGAAGGCCCACCACATCGCGATCGGGGTCTTGCCGGCGGCGCTGCCGAGGGCATCGTTGACGATGGGGCCGTGCGGGGACTGGCGCAAGATGAGAGTCACCGGCGCCTGCCCCTTTACATTGATCTGTTGTTCGCTGACGAGCATCTCGGTCCACTGGCCGCGATACCAGACCTGATTGGGGTTGTCCGGGTTGACCTTCTCGGCGATCAGATCGAGATCGTCGTTCTGGAACATGGTCAGGCTCCAGCCGAAATCGAGGTTGTGCCCCAGAAACGCGAACGGCACCAGCGCCTGATGATGGCCGTACAACTCGAAACCCGGCGCCGACAGCTGCGCCTCGTACCACACCGACGGCACCGAGAAACGGATATGCGGATCGCCGGCCAGCAACGGCTTGCCACTCTGGCTGCGGCTGCCGGCAATCACCCAGGCGTTGCTGCCCTCGAACTGCGGCAGGCCGTTGTCGAGCAGCGCCTGTTCGCTGAGGCGGGCGAGGGCGGTGAGGTCCTGCCAGTCGCCGGCGGCAAGGGCCGGTGCGTGCCGGGTGTAATCGGTGGCCAGAACGCCTTTGGCCTGCCATTCGAGATCGAACACATCGAGGTAATCGGCGCCGAGCTGATCGCGTACGTAGGTCAGCAGCGGCTCGGTGCGAAACGCGGCGGCAAAGCTGTAGGCCATGTAACCGGCGACGCTGATGCTGTCTTCGGCCGTGAACGGCCGCTTGGGGATGCCCAGCACGTCGAACTCGATCGGCGCGGCGTGGCTGTCCTGATATTGGTTGATGCCGTCCAGATAGGCTTGCAGGCCCTTCCACGCCGGCGACTGCTTGTCGAGGCTGGCGACGTAACTGGCCGCACGCTCGCGAATGCGCAGGCTGCGAAACAGTTTGTCGGTGTCGAGCAGTTTCGGCCCGAGCACTTCGGCCAGCTCGCCCCGGGCGAGGCGGCGCATGGCTTCCATCTGGAACAAGCGGTCCTGCGCGTGCACATAACCGAGGGCGCGATAGAGGTCGGTTTCGTTCTCGGCGCGGATATGCGGCACACCGCGCTCGTCATAGCGCACGGTCACTGAGCCTTGCAGGTTGCGCAACTCGACCTGGCCCTGGCGCGTCGGCTGTTTGCTGTAGATATACCCGCCGGCGGCGCCGAGCAGGACAACGATGAGCAAGGCAACGACGATCAACGCACGCTTCATGGTGACTCCTTGTGCAGGCGGGAAGGCCGCCCGTCGGGCTGCAAACATTTAGCACAGAGCATCTGTGCGGTGCAGCGCTGTCCTTGAAAAGTCCGGAATGCCTTACTTCGCGTCCGCCGGCCACGGGCAATAACACCCCACCGCCAGCGTATGCGTGGCATTGACCGGGCGATCTTCCGTCAGGGCATGCAGGATCGGTTCGATAAAGCTGTTGCTGGAGTTGCAGGTCAGGCCTGCGCTGTACGGGCCGAAGTAGGCGAGTTTGCCGCTACGATCCCAGATCGCCACGGCGGGGCTGGCGGGGATCTGTTCGGCGCCGGGCAGGACGATGATGGTTTTCAGGCTGGCGAGGGTGGCGGGCAACTGGCCGTGGCTGCCGGGCTTTTGCACGGCGAAGAACTCCACGCCGCGAGGACCGAACTGTTCGACCATCTCGCTCAGGTGCTGTTGATTACCGACGTTGCACGGGCAGGCCGGGTCCCAGAAGTGCACCAGGCGGATATTGCCCGGCCCGGCGAGGTTGTCCGGCAGGCGCAGCGGGTCACCGGAAAATACCGTATGTTCGCTGAACGCGCGCAGATAGCGGCCCTGAAACCAGTCATACGCCGCCCACAGCACCCCGGCGCAGATCAGCGCGAGCAGGCTGGCGAACAGTGCGGTGCGGTAGGGCGAACGCATGATTTCGGAATCTGAAAAGGTTGGCTAGCTTGCCATGCTTGCTCCGACAGATGAATATCGCAGGCCGATAAAGTCCGTTTACCGCTTTGGAATGTGCGCATGCCTGATACTTTCGACCCCGATCATTTACGCGCGAGCCTCAAGCCATTGGCCGAGTGGCAGCCGTTATCGGATGAGGCGAAGGCTTATCAGCGCTTCTACAAGACCGACTTCGCCGAGCGCGATGTCTGGCGCGGCATGGGTCGTTTCGAGGTCGATGGCTACGAGCTGGTCAGCCATTGCTGGTGGCCGGAGAAGGTCAAGGCGACGCTGTTTCTGCTGCACGGTTACTACGATCACATCGGCCTGTACCGGCATGTGATCGAATGGGCGCTGGATCAGGATTTCGCCGTGATCGCCTGCGACTTGCCGGGCCATGGTCTGTCGAGCGGGCCACGGGCAAGCATTCGTGATTTCTCTGAATACCAGGACGTGTTGCAGGCGCTGTTTGCTGAAGCGAACTCGATCGCGCTGCCGCAGCCTTGGCATTTGTGCGGGCAAAGCACCGGTGGCGCGATTGTCGTCGATCACCTGCTCAACCATGGCGAGAACAGCCCGGCGCAGGGGCAGGTGATTCTGCTGGCGCCATTGGTAAGGCCGAGGGCGTGGGGCTGGTCGCAGTTGAGTTATTACCTGCTGCGGCCGTTTGTACGCGGGGTCGCGCGACGCTTCAGCGAGAACTCCAACGATCCGGATTTCCTGCCGTTTCTGCAGGCCGATCCGTTACAGCCAAGACGCCTGCCGACGAAATGGGTGGGCGCGCTGTCGCGCTGGATCATCCGCGTCGAGCACGCGAAAAAAAGTCCGCGACGGCCGCTGATCATTCAGGGGCAGGCGGACATGACTGTCGACTGGCAGCACAATCTGCAGGTGTTGAAATGGAAGTTCGACCGGCCGCAGATTCTGCTTCTGGCCGAGGCACGGCATCACCTGGCCAATGAAACGGCGGAGATGCGTGAGGAGTATTTCGAATTCTTGAGCAAGCGGATCAGGGGCCGGAATCTCTAGTGCCTGGGAGGGCCTCTTCGCGAGCAGGCTCGCTCCCACAGGGCAATGCGTTACAACTGTGGGAGCGAGCCTGCTCGCGAATGCGATCTTTCAAGTAACGAACATCACTGGCCGACCGCCAACCCCGCCCGAATCGCCGCCAGTGCCGCCTGGTAGTAAGCCTTGCCCTCGGTCGACTCGGCAAATGTCGCGAACTCTTCCAGCTCTTCATCCGACAAGTCGCGATAGACATAGAGCAGCGTGTTGTTCAGATCGGCGCCGATCTGATCCATCAGGCGCTGGCGCTGACCGTTCAACATGCCCTGCGCCTGTCCACCGCCGAGCAGTCCCGGGATCATCGAACTCAAGCTGTCCGCCGCTACGCCGGCAATCGCCAGGCTGACCTCGGCGCCCGCCTCACGGGCTGGCAGGGCCTGGGCGAGATGGCCGATGATCAGCAAGCGACTGTCGCTGGCCTGCATCTTCGGCAGGCCCTGAGCATTTTTTGCCAGTTGATCGCGACGGGTTGCGAGCAATTCGGCGGCGACGATTTTCTTGCCCAGCGGTGACTGGAAGAAGGTCAGCGCGGGTTTAGGGTCGGCGAGTTTCTGCCGCAGTTGCGCTTCGGCACGCTGATCCATGGCCTGCGCGGCAAAGCGTTGATTGCTGTTGTTGACCAGCGCCTGAAATACCGCAGGCGGCAGGCTGTTCTGATAGCGCTGCTGGGCGGCGCTCAGGGCATCGTTGAAATGCGCGCGTTGTTCTGGCCAGCCGGCGACCTTGTACAACTGATCAAAGCCGTCCGCCCAGGCGGGCAATACGCAGAACATCAACAGTGAAAAAAGCAAACGGCGCATAGGGACTCCTGTCAGCAGCGGACTATTGTCCGTGCGGTGCCGGTACTTGTCGAGAATTCGTAGCAAGGCGCTGCGTGGCTCTGTCGGATTTGTTGCCGTCGGCATACTATGCGCGCCATGCCGATATCCTCTGAACACCCGCTGCTGTTACGCATTGTCGACGACCTGGCCGAACACGGCTGGTCGCAGCAGAACATCTTCCTGCCCGCCGATCTGACCCGTGCGCTGGCGGCCGAGTGCCGTAAACGTGAAGCCGAAGGTGAGCTGGCGCCGGCGGCGGTCGGACGCGGGCCGTTTTCGGAGATTCGTGAAGGTATTCGCGGCGATCACATTCAGTGGATCGACCCGGGTCAGGCCGACGCCACTGACCGTTACCTGAGCCTGATGGACAGTCTGCGCGAGGCACTTAATCGCGGCTTGTTTCTGGGGCTTGAGGATTTCGAATGCCATTTCGCCCTGTACCCGCCCGGCGCGTTTTACCTCAAGCACGTTGATCGCTTTCGCGATGATGACCGGCGCATGGTCTCGGCCGTCATTTACCTCAACGAGGCCTGGTTGCCGGAGGACGGTGGCCAGTTGCGCATGTACCTGGGCGATGAGCGCGTGCATGACGTACAGCCGACCGGCGGGTGTCTGGTGGTGTTTCTCTCCGGCGAAGTGCCCCACGAAGTGTTGCCGGCCCATCGCGAGCGCCTGTCGCTGACTGGCTGGTTTCGTCGCCGTGGCAACGAGCCGTTCTGAACATGGAAAAGATCCTGGTCAGTCGCTGCCTGTTGGGCCATCGCGTGCGTTATGACGGTGGTGCGAGCGGGCCGTTTGATCTGCTTGAGCAATGGATCGAAGAAGGGCGGGTAGTGCCGTTGTGTCCGGAGGTGGCCGGTGGATTGCCGACGCCGCGGGCGGCGGCGGAGATTCCCGGCGGGCAGGGCGGTGAGGTGCTGGATGGCACTGCTGCTGTGATCACTACCGATGGCGAGGATGTCAGCGCGCAGTTTCTCGAGGGGGCGCGGCGAGCGCTGGAACTGGTGCAAAAGCACGGCATTCGGGTGGCGGTGCTCAAGGCCAACAGTCCTTCTTGCGGGAATCTGCTGACGTATGACGGCACCTTCAGAGGGGTCAGAGTCAGTGGCGAGGGGGTGACGGCGGCGTTGCTCAAGCGTCATGGGGTTCGGGTGTTCAGTGAGCTTGAGCTGGCTGAGGCGGCGGTGACTCTGGCGGCTTTGGACTGATCCGCCATCGTTGCCCTCACCCCAGCCCTCTCCCGGGGGGAGAGGGGGCCGACCGAGGTGTCTGGCGCTGTCCATCGACCTGAAAGACCTTGGCGACCAGGGATTCGACAAAGCCATGATCAGTCGATTTCGGATTCGGTATAGCAATCCCAAGTCGGCGTACCTCTAAAGCATCCCCGGATCAGTTCCCTCTCCCTCCGGGAGAGGGTTAGGGTGAGGGACTCTTACGGTTTCAACCACTTCTCGGACAACGCCGCCAACCGCCCATCCGCCTTGATCCGTTCCAGCGCGCTCTTGAGGCTGGCCTGAAACGCCGGATTACCCTTCTGAAACGGTATCGCCAATTCCACCGGCGCTGCCGCTTTCGGCTTCGCTTCGGTCAACGCCTGCACCAGCACCATCGGCCGCGGCGTCTCGTCCTTCTTCGCCAACAATTGCCCATCAACCTCGCCGTACGGCTCGCTGAAGTCGAAACGATCCTTGAGTTCGGGTGTCAGTGCTATGTGGTTGAGCGCGACGTCGTACTTGCCGCTTTCAACGCCCTGGAGCAGGTCGCCCTCGTCGGTGACGATGAAGTCGGCGCGTACATCCAGCTCCTGGGCCAGAAGTTGCCCAAGCTCGACCTCGAACCCCGTGAGGGTGTCGCCTTCCTTGTAATTGAAGGGCGGTGTATTAGCCTCAAGGGCTATGCGCAGCTCGCCACGGTCGTTGACGTCATCAATCAGTTCGGCGTGAGCCAGCGGGCTCAGAAGGGGTAGCAGGCAGATCAGGCCAGGCAGCAGGCGCATGGTCACTCCTTTGAAATCATTATCGCGACGCTCTGATTCAGGCTCGCTTTGCTATGGTTGTCGAGTGCCTTCGACAACGAATGGTCATGAAGTTGTCATGACCGTGCGGATTTTACGGAAAAACTGGAGAAGAAAATGAAAAGCTTTTTGTCACGTGCAGCGTTGGCCGGTGTGCTGATGGGTGTTTCGGTGCTGGCCAGTGCGGCGACACCGGCGCCGAAGGATGCTGAAGTGTTCATCGTTTCTCCCGAGGACGGCGCTACCGTCTCGCAGGAATTCAAGGTCAAGTTCGGCGTCAAGAACATCGCGCTGGCCCCGGCGGGTGACACCACCAAGAACACCGGCCACCATCACCTGCTGATCGACGTCGACGACCTGCCGGCCGAAGGCGCGCCGATCCCGACTGACGCCCATCACATGCATTTCGGCAAGGCGCAGACCGAAGCCACGATCAAACTGGCCCCGGGCAAGCACACCTTGCAATTGATCCTCGGCGACAGCGGCCACATGCCGTTCGACCCATCGATCGTTTCGGAAAAAATCACGGTCAACGTGAAATAAAAAAAGGGAGCCCTGCGGGGCTCCCTTTTTTAATTCAGCTTCAAGTGGCTGGCTGCAAGCGGCAAGGTAAAGCAAAAGCGCTGTTCACTTGCCGCTAGTAGCTTGAAGCTTGCCGCTGCTTCTTCAGAAGAGAACACGGCTACGGATAGTGCCGTTGACGTGTTGCAGTTTCTCTTGCGCCAGCTCCGAGTATTCGGCGTCGACGTCGATCACCACGTAACCGACTTTCTCGTTGGTCTGCAGGAACTGACCGGAGATGTTGATGCCGTTTTCGGCGAAAACCTTGTTGATCTCGCTCATCACACCCGGGATGTTCTCGTGGATGTGCAGCAGGCGGTGCTTGCCAGGGTGAGCCGGCAGGGCCACTTCCGGGAAGTTGACCGACGACACCGAAGTACCGTTGTCGCTGTACTTGACCAGTTTTTCCGCCACTTCCAGACCGATGTTGGCTTGCGCTTCGGCGGTCGAGCCGCCGATGTGCGGGGTCAGGATCACGTTGTCGAGGCCACGCAGCGGGCTTTCGAACTCTTCGTCGTTAGAGCGTGGTTCCACCGGGAACACGTCGATGGCCGCGCCGATCAGGTGCTTGTCCTTGATCGCGTCCGCCAGGGCGTCGAGCTCGACCACGGTGCCGCGCGCGGCGTTGATCAGGATGCCGCCCTTTTTGATGGCGCGGATTTCCTTCTCGCCGATCATCCACTGAGTGGCGGCGGTTTCCGGGACGTGCAGGGTGACGATGTCGGACATGCCCAGCAGCTCGTGCAGGTTGTTGACCTGCGTAGCGTTGCCCAGTGGCAGCTTGGTCACGGTGTCATAGAAGAACACCTGCATGCCCAGGCCTTCAGCCAGCACCGACAACTGCGTGCCGATCGAGCCGTAGCCGACGATGCCCAGCTTCTTGCCACGGATCTCGAACGAGTTGGCGGCGGACTTGATCCAGCCGCCACGGTGGCAGGATGCATTCTTCTCAGGGATGCCGCGCAGCAGCAGGATCGCTTCGGCCAGTACCAGCTCGGCTACGGAACGGGTGTTGGAGTACGGCGCGTTGAACACGGCAATACCGCGCTCGCGGGCCGCACTGAGGTCAACCTGGTTGGTGCCGATGCAGAAACAGCCGACCGCGACCAGTTTCTTCGCGTGATCGAAGATCTCTTCGGTCAGTTGCGTGCGCGAGCGGATGCCGATGAAGTGAGCGTCAGCGATCTTTTCCTTGAGCTGGGCTTCCGGCAAGGAACCAGTCAGGTATTCGATGCTGGTGTAGCCCGCCGCCTTGAGGACGTCGACAGCCGATTGGTGGACGCCTTCGAGAAGAAGGAACTTGATCTTGCTCTTATCGAGAGAAGTCTTGCTCATCTGCGTAAACCTGTATCCCGGAGAAAAATGGCAGGGAGGGAGCAGCCTGGAGCTGACCCGCACGGCAACAAAGCCGTCACCGCGGATCTGGCCTTGGGCACTGTCCTGCGGGGTCGGTATGCTAGCATAGCCACCCCGCTAAACACTCATTCCTGCGACGTGAAGCGTTCTCAGGATGACCATGAATTGTTCGAGAGTTCTGTCGATGACCAATCCTGCGCTGATTGATGAACTGAAGACCCTGGTTGAGCCTGGCAAAGTCCTCACTGACGCCGACTCCCTGAACACTTACGGCAAGGATTGGACCAAGCATTTCGCGCCGGCGCCGAGCGCCATCGTGTTTCCCAAGACCATCGAGCAAGTGCAGGCCGTGGTGCGTTGGGCCAATTCCCACAAAATTGCGCTGGTGCCATCCGGCGGGCGCACCGGGCTGTCCGCCGCAGCAGTGGCGGCCAATGGCGAAGTGGTGGTTTCGTTCGATTACATGAACCAGATTCTCGACGTCAACCTCACCGATCGCACCGCCGTGTGCCAGCCGGGTGTGGTCACTGAGCATCTGCAGAACGTCGCCGAGGAAAACGGCCTGTACTATCCGGTCGACTTCGCCTCGGCGGGTTCCAGCCAGATTGGCGGCAATATCGGCACCAACGCCGGCGGGATCAAAGTGATTCGCTATGGCATGACCCGCAACTGGGTGGCCGGCATGAAAGTCGTCACCGGCAAGGGCGACGTGCTGGAACTGAACAAGGACCTGATCAAGAACGCCACCGGTTACGACCTGCGTCAGCTGTTCATCGGTGCCGAAGGCACCCTCGGTTTCGTTGTCGAAGCGACCATGCGCCTCGATCGCGCGCCGAAAAACCTCACCGCCATGGTCCTCGGCACCGCCGATTTCGATTCGATCATGCCGGTGCTGCACGCCTTCCAAGGCAAACTCGACCTGACGGCGTTCGAATTCTTCTCCGACAAGGCCTTGGCCAAGGTCATGGGCCGTGGTGACGTGCCGGCGCCATTCGAGACCGAGTGCCCGTTCTACGCCCTGCTGGAATTCGAAGCGACCACCGAAGAAGTGGCCAACAGCGCGCTGGAGACCTTCGAACACTGCGTAGAACAGGGCTGGGTGCTCGACGGCGTGATGAGCCAGAGCGAAACCCAGCTGCACAATCTGTGGAAGCTGCGCGAGTACATCTCCGAAACCATCTCCCACTGGACGCCGTACAAGAACGACATCTCGGTTACCGTCTCGAAAGTGCCGGCGTTCCTGCGCGAAATCGACGCGATCGTTGGCGAGCACTACCCGGATTTCGAAATCGTCTGGTTCGGCCACATCGGCGACGGCAATCTGCACCTGAACATCCTCAAACCGGAAAACCTGAGCAAGGACGAGTTCTTCGCCAAGTGCGCCACCGTCAACAAGTGGGTGTTCGAAACCGTCGAGAAGTACAACGGCTCGATCTCGGCCGAGCACGGCGTCGGTATGACCAAGCGTGATTACCTGACCTACAGCCGCTCGCCGGCCGAGATCGAGTACATGAAAGCGGTCAAGGCAGTGTTCGACCCGAACGGCATCATGAACCCGGGCAAGATTTTCCCGGTTTGATCGGTAATCTCTGTTGAATCAATAAAGGCAGGAGTCGGTAAATGAGCTATCAGCACCAGTACGTCGACGGCACGCGCATTCACTTCCCGATCGGGAAAGTAGTGTGCATTGGCCGCAATTACGCCGAGCACGCCAAGGAACTGGACAATCCGGTGCCGACCGAGCCGCTGCTGTTCATCAAACCGGGCAGTTGCGTGGTGCCGCTGGAAGGCGGGTTCAGCATTCCGACCGAGCGCGGTTCGGTGCACTACGAAGCGGAAATCGCCGTGTTGATCGGCAAGCCGTTGTCAACCAAGCCGAGCCGTGAAGAAGTCCTCGATGCGATCTCCGGCTTCGCTCCGGCGCTGGACCTGACCCTGCGCGACAAGCAGGCCGAGCTGAAAGCCAAGGGCCTGCCGTGGGAAATCGCCAAGTCGTTCGACGGCGCGGCGGTGATCGCGCCGTTCGTGGTCGGCAGCACCTTCGCTGACCTGACCGACATCGGCATCCGCCTGACCATCAACGGCGAAGTGCGCCAGGACGGCAACAGCAGCGCGATGCTCAACCCGATCGTGCCGATGATCCAGCATATGGCCGGCTGCTTCTCGTTGCAGGCCGGCGACGTGATCCTCACGGGCACGCCAGTGGGCGTCGGCCCGCTGAACGTCGGCGATGAAATCGTCCTCGAACTGCCGGGTGCGAGCAGCTTCAGCAGCAGCGTGCGCTAACCGCAGAACCCCTTGTAGGGGGTGAGCTTTGTGGTGAGGGGGTTTAGCGAAGCGTCGCACCGCCCCGTTGGCGCGCGAAGCGGGCCCCTCTTGATCTTAAAGAGGGGCCTGCTGCGCAGTCCAACGGGGATGAATCCCCTCGCCACAAGGGCCATTCCATATCTGTAATGTGTTGCTGCTGGCAAATGCACACGGCAATCCCGCCATTTGCCGTTTTTTTTACATCCTCTCTGGATAATTCCCGCGATTCTGGCGTCTCAGCCGGCCCCTTTGTGCTATTACCCTTGGCCTGAATTAACGGAACGCATCCCTTGATGGCATCTTCAACTCAGCAGAAATCCCCCTTCCGTTCGCGCTTCGTCCTGCGCTGGTATGTCTGGCTGTTGCTGGTCATCGCCGCAGCCTATGGGCTGGCGTTCGCCATGCATTGGGATGATCGCGGCGTGCTGTGGGTGCTGGAGCGCTTCGAGAGCAAGGCCGAGCAGAAGGAGAGCGTGTGGCTGCCGGACTATCAGGTGGTGATCGATGCCAAGCCGCTGCCGGGCATGGAGAAGGACGAAGCTTCGGATCTGGCCTACAACCCGCAGACCAGGACCCTGTTTGCGGTGATGGGCAAGAATGCCTTTCTGGTCGAGCTGACGCTTCAGGGCGACGTGTTGCGCAAGATGCCGTTGGTGGGCTGGAGTAATCCGGAAGGCTTGACGGTCATGGAAAACGGTTTGCTGGCCATTGTCGATGAGCGTGAGCATACGCTGTCGATCGTCAAGGTCGATGCCGCGACTCGTGAGCTGAACATCGCCGATTTCCCCAAATACGACCTCGGGCCGTCGAAAGATCAGAACAAGGCTTTTGAGGCCATCACGTGGGATCCGCGCAATCAGCGACTTATTCTGGGGGAGGAACGCCCCCCGGCGCTGTTCACCTGGAAAAGCGATGGCGGCCAGACCCTGCAGGGCGACAAGCAGAAACTGGCCAGCGATCAGCTGGATCTGCGCAACCTGTCGGCGCTGGCTGTCGATCCGCGCACTGGCCATCTGCTGGTGTTGTCCGCCGATTCGCACCTGTTGCTGGAACTGGACGAAGCCGGCAAGCAAGTCAGCTTCATGACATTGCTCGGCAATTTCAACGGTCTGAAAGACACCATCCCCCGCGCCGAAGGCATGACCATGGATGAGGAAGGCACGCTGTACATGGTCAGCGAACCGAACCTGTTCTACCGATTCGAAAAACACCGGTAATTTTCCCTACGACAATCGCGTAATTGTGCGGTTGTCGTGGCGGGCAAGTGGCCATTAAGCTTCAATTCAGACGGGCGTGATATTTCATCGGCCTGTCATGAATCCGAGCCTGCCTGAATGCGTCGACTTGCCCGCCCCAAACCGCTGATCCTCGTCCTGTTGATGATTGTCCTGATCGCGTTGATCGCGATCGGCCAATACCTGCGCCTGTTCGAGCGCGCCTGGTTCAACCTGCACACGCTGTGGCAACCGGTGAGCAGCGAGGCGATCGGCCTGGATCAATATCGGGTGACCATCGAAGCGCGGCCGATCGACGGGCTCGACGATGACGTCTCGGCGCTGACCTACGATCCGGTGCGTAAAAGCCTGTTCACCGTGACCAACAAGAATTCCGAACTGGTCGAATTGTCCCTGGAAGGCAAGATTCTGCGGCGCATCGCTCTGGTGGGGTTTGGCGATCCGGAAGCCGTCGAGTACATCAGCGCCGACACCTACGTGATCACCGACGAGCGCCAGCAACGGCTGATCAAGATCCACCTCGAAGCCGACACCACTTTTCTCGATGCCGAAGATGCCGAGCAAATGACCCTCGGCGTGCACATGTCCGGCAACAAGGGTTTCGAAGGGCTGGCTTACGATTCAGTGGGCAAGCGGCTGTTCGTGGCAAAAGAACGCGACCCGATGCTGATCTACGAGGTCCACGGTTTTCCGCACTTCAAACCGGACAAGACCTACGCGGTGCACGTGATCAACAACCCCAAGCGCGATGCCGGGATGTTCGTGCGTGATCTGTCGAGTCTGCAGTACGACGAGCGCAGCGGGCACTTGCTGGCACTGTCGGACGAGTCGCGGTTGATTATCGAGCTGGATGTCGACGGGCGCCCCTTGAGCACCATGTCGATCAGCGGCGGGCGTCAGGGTTTGCAGAAAACCGTGCCGCAGGCGGAGGGAATTGCGATGGATGATGACGGCACGTTGTACCTGGTGAGCGAGCCGAATCTGTTCTACGTCTTCAAGAAGCCCACACAAAACTGACCAACACCACAAAACACTGTGGGAGCGAGCCTGCTCGCGAATGCGGTTGGCCAGTCAATGAAGATGTTGGCTGAACAGGCGCATTCGCGAGCAGGCTCGCTCCCACAGGTTTATTTGTCTGCCCATGATTCGGGCAGTCTGTTACTCAGCCTTCAGGGTTTTCACGCCTTCACTGGTGCCCAGCAACAACAGATCCGCCGGGCGCGCGGCGAACAGGCCGTTGGTGACCACGCCGACGATGGCATTGATCTGCGCTTCCAGCTCCACCGGGTTGGTGATCTGCAGGTTGAACACGTCGAGGATGATGTTGCCGTTGTCGGTCAATACGCCTTCGCGGTAGACCGGGTCGCCACCGAGTTTGACCAGTTGGCGGGCAACGTGGCTGCGGGCCATCGGGATCACTTCCACCGGCAGCGGGAACTCGCCGAGCACCGGCACCAGTTTGCTGGCGTCGGCGATGCAGATGAAGGTCTTGGCCACGGCGGCGACAATCTTCTCGCGGGTCAGGGCGGCGCCGCCGCCCTTGATCAGGTTCAGGTGCGCATCGCTTTCATCGGCGCCGTCGACGTAGAACTCCAGATCGCTGACGGTGTTCAGCTCATACACCGGAATCCCATGGCCCTTGAGGCGTGCGGCGGTGGCTTCGGAGCTGGCGACCGCGCCATCGAACGCGCCCTTGTGCTGGGCCAGTGCATCGATGAAGCAGTTGGCGGTGGAGCCGGTGCCGACGCCGACGATGCTCTTGTCGTCGAGTTTCGGCAGGATGAAGTCGACAGCGGCCTGGGCCACGGCCTGTTTGAGTTGATCCTGGGTCATGCGGGCTCCGGAAGCGGGCAAGGGTTGGGCAGAAAGGCCGGCATTATAGGCCTCGCGGTGGTACGGGGGGAAACAAGCTGTGGTGAGGGGATTTATCCCCGTTCGGCGACGCAGTCGTCGTAAGACCCTGGAACGCGGTGTAACTGAAAAAATGCAGGGGAGCGCTTCGCACTCCAGCGGGGATAAATCCCCTCGCCACAACGGTGCTCACTCAAGAATGGGTTTCCAGACCCTAAAACCACCTGTTTAGTGTGGTCGCCTCGGCAAAAGGCGGGTTAGACTCGCTGGTCCCGCCCAATCGCCAGTGATGCTTTCCGATGCTCGAACAGTACGTCAAAAAGATCCTCACCTCGCGCGTTTATGACGTTGCCGTAGAAACCCCGCTGCAGAACGCCCGCCAGCTCTCCGAGCGGCTGGGCAATGACATCTGGCTCAAGCGCGAAGACTTGCAGCCGGTGTTCTCGTTCAAGATTCGCGGCGCCTACAACAAGCTGACGCAACTGAGCGACGAAGAGCGCGCCCGCGGCGTGGTCACCGCCTCGGCGGGCAATCATGCGCAGGGTCTGGCTCTGGCGGCGAAAGTGTTGGGCGTCAAAGCCACCATCGTCATGCCCAAGACCACCCCGGAAATCAAAGTGGAAGGCGTGCGTTCGCGCGGCGGCAAAGTGGTGCTGCACGGTGACTCGTTTCCGGAAGCGCTGGCCTACTCGCTGAAACTGGTCGATGAAAAAGGCTACGTCTACATCCACCCGTACGACGATCCGCACACCATTGCCGGGCAGGGCACCGTGGCGATGGAAATCCTGCGTCAGCACCCGCAGCCGCTGGATGCGATTTTCGTCCCGGTCGGCGGCGGCGGCCTGATCGCCGGTATCGCGGCTTACGTGAAGTATCTGCGCCCGGACATAAAAGTGATCGGCGTCGAACCGGACGATTCCAATTGCCTGCAAGCAGCGATGGCAGCGGGCGAGCGCGTGGTTCTGCCGACCGTGGGCATCTTCGCCGACGGCGTGGCGGTGGCGCAGATCGGCCAGTACACCTTTGAGATCTGCAAGGATTACGTCGATGAAGTGATTACTGTCAGCACCGACGAGATCTGCGCAGCAATCAAGGATATCTACGACGATACCCGCTCGATCACCGAGCCTGCTGGGGCGCTGGGCGTGGCCGGGATCAAGAAGTACGTCGAGCAGCGTGGCGTCAGCGGCCAGACTTTCGTCGCCATCGACTCAGGCGCCAACGTCAACTTCGACCGCCTGCGCCACGTCGCCGAACGCGCCGAACTGGGCGAAGGTCGCGAGGCGATCATCGCCGTGACCATCCCGGAAAAGGCCGGCAGCTTCAAGGCGTTCTGCGAAGCCATCGGCAAGCGCCAGATCACCGAATTCAATTACCGCTACAACACCGGCAGCGAAGCGCACATCTTCGTTGGCGTGCAGACTCACCCGGACAACGATCCGCGCAGCGCCTTGCTGGCGAGCCTGACCGAGCAGGGTTTTCCGGTTATCGACCTGACCGACAACGAACTGGCCAAGCTGCACATCCGCCACATGGTCGGCGGCCGTGCGGCGCAGGTGGTCGATGAAGTGGTGCTGCGCTTCGAATTCCCGGAGCGCCCGGGCGCGTTGTTCAACTTCCTCAACAAGCTCGGCGGGCGCTGGAATATCTCGATGTTTCACTACCGCAACCACGGCGCAGCGGACGGCCGCGTGGTCGCCGGACTGCAAGTGCCCCATGACGAACGTCATCTGGTGCCGGCGGCACTGGCGGAAATCGGCTACCCGTATTGGGATGAAAGCGACAACCCGGCCTATCAGCTGTTTCTTGGCTGAGCGGCTACGCTGATGGGCATGGATCTACGGATGAGAACGACATGGAAACCCTGACCACCCTGAAAGTCCTCCACGTCGCGGCGACCGTGGTCATCCTCGCGAGCGGGCTGGGGCTCGCCGCCCTGACCTGGCGTAATCGCAGCGAAGGCCCGGCCAGTACGATGCGCCGTCCGTGGCTGTTCATCTGGTGTCTGATGCTGATCGGCATGCTCAGCATGCCTTTCACCGGCTGGTGGCTGGTGCACCTGGTGGGCTGGCCATTGGGCCAATTGTGGATTCTGGGGTCCAGCGTGATCTACGCCGTGGCCACGCTCAGCGCGGTCTGGCTGCTGGTCCGGCTGGATCGGCTGTGGACAAGCGGGGTGGGCAACCGCACATTCAATCTGGCGCTGGCGATTGTCAGCGGCGTCGGGTTTGTCGCCATAGCGGCGTTGATGGGGGCCAAGCCGGTTTAAGGCTTGAGACCGAGTCGATCCCATTCGCGAGCAAGCTCGCTCCCACATTGGATCTGTGTCGTTCACAAATTCCCTGTGGGAGCGAGCTTGCTCGCGAAGGCGGAGTCAGCCGCGCAGACTGATCACCGGCCAGCCACGCTTCTCGGCTTCGGCCCGCAGATTCGGATCCGGGTCCACCGCCACCGGATTCGCCACCTGCTCCAGCAGCGGCAGATCATTCATTGAATCGCTATAGAAATAGCTGTCCTCAAGCGAATGCCCGGTCTCTTCCAGCCAACGATTGAGGCGCGTGACCTTGCCTTCACGGAAGCATGGAATGTCGGTGCTGCGCCCGCTGTAGCGGCCGTCGACCATTTCGCATTCGGTGGCAATCAGGGTTTCCACGCCCAGGCGCACAGCGATCGGCGCGGTGACGAAACGGTTGGTGGCGGTGATGATCACCAGTTTGTCGCCGGCATCGCGGTGCTTCTTCAGCAGCTCCAGTGCCTTGGGCAGCACGATCGGCTCGATGCAGTCGCGCATGTAATCGCTGTGCCAGGCGTCGAGTACGGCCATTTCGGTGCGGCCGAGAATTTCCAGGCAGAAGTTCAGGTAGGCGGCGTTGTCGAGCTTGCCGGCCAGGTAATCCTGATAGAACTCGTCGTTGCGCGCCTTGTAGGCGATCGGGTCGAGGAAGCCGCGCTCGCACAGATAATCGCCCCAGGCGTGATCGCTGTCGCCGCCCAGAAGGGTGTTGTCCAAATCGAATAAAGCCAGGCGCATTGCAGTTACCCGCTGAAAAGTCAGTAAAAAGGCGACAAGAATACGGTCTTTTCACAAGAGTGCACATAAGGTAGGAACCTTCGTTGCCGCCTCATCAAGCTTTGTGGAACAATGCGGCGACATGCGTTTGCGAGGTTGTTGCCGTGATCGACCCCGATGGTTTCCGCCCCAATGTCGGGATCATTCTGACGAATGACGCCGGCCAGGTGCTATGGGCTCGCCGTATCAATCAGGACGCCTGGCAGTTTCCGCAAGGGGGGATCAACCCCGAGGAGACGCCGGAAGACGCCTTGTACCGCGAGCTGAACGAAGAAGTTGGCCTGGAACGTGAAGATGTTGAAATACTGGCCTGTACCCGAGGCTGGTTGCGCTATCGTTTGCCGCAACGCCTGGTGCGTACCCACAGCCAACCGCTGTGCATCGGCCAGAAACAGAAATGGTTTCTCCTGCGCCTGATCTCCAACGAGCAGCGGGTGCGGATGGATCTGACCGGTAAACCGGAGTTCGATGGCTGGCGCTGGGTCAGCTATTGGTATCCGTTGGGCCAGGTGGTGACATTCAAGCGCGAGGTGTATCGACGCGCTCTCAAAGAGCTTGCCCCGCGCCTTTTAGCGCGCGACTGACGACGGAGTTCGACCCCGAGCCATGCTCAATACGCTGCGCAAGATCGTCCAGGAAGTTAACTCCGCCAAGGATCTCAAGGCGGCGTTGGGGATTATTGTGTTGCGCGTCAAAGAGGCCATGGGCAGCCAGGTCTGCTCGGTCTACCTGCTTGATCCGGAAACCAATCGCTTCGTCCTGATGGCCACCGAGGGCTTGAACAAGCGCTCGATCGGCAAGGTCAGCATGGCCCCCAACGAGGGTCTGGTCGGTCTGGTCGGCACGCGTGAAGAACCCCTGAATCTGGAAAACGCTTCGGTTCACCCGCGCTATCGCTACTTCGCCGAAACCGGTGAAGAGCGTTACGCCTCGTTCCTCGGTGCACCGATCATTCACCACCGCCGCGTCGTCGGCGTGTTGGTCATCCAGCAGAAAGAACGCCGCCAGTTCGACGAAGGTGAAGAAGCCTTCCTCGTGACCATGAGCGCGCAGCTCGCCGGCGTGATCGCCCACGCCGAGGCCACCGGTTCGATCCGTGGTCTGGGCCGGCAGGGCAAGGGCATTCAGGAAGCCAAGTTCGTCGGCGTGCCGGGTTCGCCGGGTGCTGCCGTCGGTACCGCCGTGGTCATGCTGCCGCCGGCGGACCTGGACGTGGTGCCGGACAAGACCATCACCGACATCAACGCTGAGCTGGCGCTGTTCAAGACCGCCATCGAAGGCGTGCGCGCCGACATGCGCGCCTTGTCCGCCAAACTGGCGACCCAGTTGCGCCCGGAAGAGCGCGCGTTGTTCGACGTCTACCTGATGATGCTCGACGATGCCTCGCTGGGCAGCGAAATCACCACGGTGATCAAGACGGGGCAGTGGGCTCAGGGCGCCCTGCGTCAGGTGGTCACTGAGCACGTCAACCGTTTCGAACTGATGGACGACGCCTACCTGCGCGAGCGCGCCTCGGACGTCAAAGACCTTGGCCGCCGTCTGCTCGCCTATCTGCAGGAAGAGCGTCAGCAGAATCTGGTCTACCCGGAAAAAACCATTCTGGTCAGCGAAGAGCTGACGCCGGCGATGCTCGGCGAGGTGCCGGAAGGCACGCTGGTCGGTCTGGTCTCGGTACTCGGTTCCGGTAACTCTCACGTCGCGATTCTGGCCAGGGCCATGGGCATTCCGACGGTGATGGGCCTGGTCGATCTGCCGTACGCCAAGGTCGACGGCATCGAAATGATCGTCGACGGCACCCGTGGCGAGGTCTACACCAACCCCAGCGAAGTGCTGCGCAAGCAGTTCGCCGAAGTCGTCGAAGAAGAGAAACAACTGGCGCTGGGCCTCGACACCCTCCGCGACCTGCCGTGCGTGACCCTCGATGGCCACCGCATGCCACTGTGGGTCAATACCGGCCTGCTCGCCGATGTGGCGCGGGCGCAGAAGCGTGGCGCCGAAGGGGTTGGTCTGTACCGCACCGAAGTGCCGTTCATGATCAACCAGCGCTTCCCGAGCGAGAAGGAACAGCTGGCGATCTACCGCGAGCAGCTCGCCGCGTTCCATCCGCAACCGGTGACCATGCGCAGCCTCGACATCGGCGGTGACAAATCGCTGTCGTACTTCCCGATCAAGGAAGACAACCCGTTCCTCGGCTGGCGCGGTATCCGCGTCACCCTCGACCACCCGGAAATCTTCCTCGTGCAGACCCGCGCGATGCTCAAGGCCAGCGAAGGCCTGAACAACCTGCGGATTCTGCTGCCGATGATCTCCGGCACCCACGAACTCGAAGAAGCCCTGCACCTGATCCACCGGGCCTGGGGCGAAGTGCGCGACGAAGGCACCGATGTGCCGATGCCGCCGATCGGCGTGATGATCGAAATCCCGGCAGCGGTGTACCAGACCAAGGAACTGGCGCGGATGGTCGACTTCCTCTCCGTTGGCTCCAACGACCTGACCCAGTACCTGCTGGCGGTAGACCGCAACAACCCGCGAGTGGCCGACCTCTACGACTATCTGCACCCGGCGGTGCTGCAAGCCCTGCAAACCGTCGTCACTGACGCCCACGCCGAAGGCAAACCGGTGAGTATCTGCGGCGAGATGGCCGGGGATCCAGCGGCGGCGGTGCTGTTGATGGCGATGGGTTTCGACAGCCTGTCGATGAACGCCACCAACCTGCCGAAGGTGAAGTGGATGTTGCGCCAGGTGAACCTGAGCAAGGCGCAGGAGATGCTGGCGGAACTGATGAAGATCGATAACCCGCAGGTTATCCACAGCTCGCTGCAACTGGCGCTGAAGAATCTCGGGTTGGCGAAGATGAATTCGCCGGTGGTGACCAAGGCTCTCTAAAGATCAAAAGCCCCTCACCCTAGCCCTCCCGAAACGTCGGACCGCCCAGAGGGAGAGGGGACTGATTGGGGGATGCTGCAGAACTCCGTCGACCTGTAAGTGCTTTGCTGAATCCATAATCGACTCGATCTTTCAGGTCGATGTATACCGCAAGACACCTCGGTCGGCCCCCTCTCCCAGAGGGAGAGGGGACTGATTGGGGATGCTGCAGAACTCCGTTGACCTGTAAGTGCTTTGCTGAATCCATAATCGACTCGATCTTTCAGGTCGATGTA